>NZ_JALQDW010000020.1:0-245290 GCF_023631025.1 Caballeronia sp. GACF4 | reverse complement strand
CCGCCGTCGCCATGGCCGCCGTCACCGTGACCACCGCTGCTGCCGTTGCCGCCACCGTTACCGTGACCGCCGTCGCCGTGACCACCGTCGCCGTGGCCGCCGTCGCCGTGACCACCGTCGCCGTGGCCGCCGTCGCCGTGACCGCCGTCGCCGTGACCGCCGTCGCCGTGACCGCCGTCGCCGTGACCGCCGTCGCCGTGACCACCATCGCCATGACCGCCGTCGCCGTGACCGGAGCTGCCGCCGCCATGGCCCGTGCTACCACCACCCGTGCTGCCACCGCCCGTGCTTCCACCACCCGTACTGCCACCGCCCGTGCTACCACCACCCGTGCTTCCACCGCCCGTGCTGCCACCGCCCGTGTTGCCACCGCCCGTGCTTCCACCACCCGTGTTGCCACCGCCCGTGTTGCCACCGCCCGTGCTGCCACCGCCCGTGCTGCCACCGCCCGTGCTGCCACCACCCGTGCTGCCACCGCCCGTGCTGCCACCACCCGTGCTGCCACCAACCGTGCTGCCACCACCCGTGTTGCCACCGCCCGTGCTGCCACCGCCCGTGCTACCACCACCAGCGCCTACACCACCCGACCCCGTGCTCCCGCCACCCGAACTCGAACCCGACCCAGAACCAGACCCCGTACTACCGGAACTCGAGCCACCATGCGAACCAGTCGACCCCGCACCTTGCCCTCCGGTCGATCCCTGACCAGTCGCCGTTCCAGCACTAGCGGTTCCACTACCCGTGCTCGCACCATTGCTGCCCGAAGTACCCGCGGCACCAGCGGATGTCCCACTCCGGTTACCCGCTGGAAGTCCAACCATCCGTCCTGGCAAAACGGCGGCTTGAGCGCGCGTTTGCGGGTCCGTTGCAGCAGACACCGCCGCCGGCGCAACCCCGATGACACCATTCGCGCATGCCGCCGATGTCAGGTTATTGCAAGCCTCCGTGGCTGTCTGAGCATGTGAAAGATTCGACACCGCAGCCGCGATAACGATCACGCTAAGCTTGAGCGCCGTCCTCAATTTGTATTTGTTTGGGTTCCTCATGTCTTCCCCGTAGTTTGGCTATCGCGACGCTTCGGTGAGGCGTTTAACGCGATGTGGGGCAAGAATGGCAGTCTCAGGATGTCGTTCTGTGCGTTACTCAACCTAGCGCCGGGCGGCCATGTAGCAGGGCGTGCGCGACCTCTCAGAAAACGTTTGCATAAGCCACAAAAGATACGGTTGCACTTACCACGTGAAGCCGATCACCAGCGGAAAGTTTGCCTTGCCGCAATGGGAGAGATGCATCGATCAGCAACGGGAAAACCGTGAAAACAGTCGGCATCCTAACTAATTGAAAGCACATCGAACGCATTTATGAGCACGGTCGAGCATTCGAAACGTATGCTAGTTGAAAGTTACTTGGATGGTTATTCGAAAGCTTCAATGGCAATCGTTATGCGGTCCACACCGCATAACTTCCTCAAGCGCGTAATAAAAAATGCGGCGGTGTCCGAACCATCGAACACCGCCGCATTGCGCTCAAGCGATCGGTTATCAGAAGCCCTGTCCACCGCCGCCATTGGTTGAAGGACTCGTTCCACCATTCGAACTACCGCCGCCCGATCCGGTTACGCGCGGCTGCATGCCGCCCGAGCCCTGATTCGTGCCACGACCCGCGGCACTCGTGCCGTTATAGGACCCACCCGTTGCCGATTTACCAGTAGTGATATCGGCGGTGCCCGAACGAGTCATATCGCTATTGACCTGTCCGGGGCTGGCCGGACCATGACTCGCACCCGGCTGTGTTTGCGCGCTTTGCGCGAACGCCGCGCCGGACAACCCCGACATGAGTGCGCATAGAACGAGTTGCTTGCTGATCTTCATGGCATCTCTCCTTTTCGATAAGACTCACGCTTCCGAATCGCGCTTGCTCGATGGATGATCGGGCCCGGCGTCCGGATCGACATCGGGATCGATATGATCGTTCTCCGGCGTGTAAGGCCCTTGCTCTGGATGGTCCTTGCCCTTCGGGACCAGCGATGCATCCATGTTTCCGTGTTCGCGCTGTTCGATCGTGCCGTCTGCCTTCTCCTTCACGTCGCCTTCGCCAATCGCTTCGCGGCGCTGGTCCGCGCGTTCCACCGGGTCCGAAGGTTCGCTATTCATTTCTTTGCTCCTGATCGAGGATCAGTGCGCCGAAGGTCGGCCGCACAGTTGCAACGGTTACGCGAATAACGCAGCAACGGTTATGCCGCCGCAATGCATCACGTCGCATCGAAAGCTATTTGTCCCGATGCCCCGGCAGCACAGCGCCCAGGACTTGCCGCGCCGTATCGACGATCACGTTGCCCTGGTTTGGATCGCCCTTCAAGAGTGTGGTCGCGAACGCCTTCGCTTGCTGCAGCGTGATATGCGGCGGCAGTGGCGCCACATTGGGATCGGCCTTGACTTCGATCACGACAGGCCGGTCCGATGCAAACGCCTCGTCCCACACGGCGGCCATGCGTTCGGCATCGTCTACATACAAGCCTTTGAGGCCGATCATCTCGGCAAACTTGTGATACGGCACCGATGGAATGTCCTGCGATGCCTCGAACTTCGGGTCGCCTTCCATCACGCGCTGCTCCCATGTCACCTGATTCAGGTCCTGGTTGTTGAGCACAAGACAGATCCAGCGCGGATCGGACCATTGTTTCCAGTACTTCGCCACGGTGATGAGTTCGGCCATGTTGTTCATCTGCATGGCGCCGTCGCCGACGAGCGCGATCACCGGCCGCTCGGGATGCGCAAACTTCGCCGCGATGGCGTAAGGCACGGCCGCGCCCATCGATGCAAGGCCGCCCGAAAGCGAGCACATCATGCCGCGTTTCACCTTGAGGTCGCGCGCATACCAGTTCGCGCACGAGCCGGAATCGCTCGTAACAATGGCATTCGACGGCACGCGCGGCGACAATTCCCACACGGTGCGCTGCGGGTTCACGCCGGTTGTCGCGGGTTCGAGCGCGCGCTTTTCGAGCGTCTTCCACCAGTCGCTCATCCATCCTTCTATGTCCTTGCGCCACGAGCGATCCGTCTTCTCTTCAAGCAAGGGCAGAAGTGCCCGCAAGGTTTCGGCGCTATCGCCGACGAGGTTGACTTCCATCGGGTAGCGGATACTCAGCATGTCCGCCTTCAGGTCGATCTGCACGCCGCGCGCCGCGCCTTCCTTCGGCAGAAATTCGGCATAAGGGAAACCCGAGCCGATCATGAGCAGCGTGTCGCATCCGGTCATGAGCTTGTAGCTCGGCTCGGTGCCGAGCAAGCCGATGGAACCGGTCACGAAAGGCAAATCGTCCGGCAATGCAGCCTTGCCCAGCAGCGCCTTGGCCACGCCCGCGCCGAGTTTCTCCGCAATGGCGATGACTTCGTCGGTTGCCTGCAACGCGCCCGCGCCGACGAGTATCGCGACCTTCTTGCCGGCGTTGAGCACATCGGCGGCTTGCTGCAAGTCATCGGGATACGGCACGGTCTTCGGCGCGCGATAGCCCACGCCCGAATGCAAGGTGCCGTGTTTGCGGCCGGGCGCTTCATAGTCGAGGTCCTGCAGATCGTTCGGCAGGATGAGCGCAGTCACGCGCTTCTCGGCAATGGCGATGCGCACCGCGCGATCGACGAGATGCCGTATCTGCGAAGGCACGCTTGCCTGTTGCACGAACGCGCCCGCGACATCCTTGAATAACGCGCTCAGATCGACTTCCTGTTGATAATGACCGCCAAGCGCGGCGCGCGCCTGCTGGCCGACGATGGCGAGCACTGGCATGTGATCGAGCCGCGCATCGTAAAGGCCGGTGATCAGATGCGCCGCGCCCGGTCCCGATGTCGCGATGCACACGCCCAGCTCGCCCGTGAACTTCGCATGTGCGGATGCCATGAACGCGGCCATTTCCTCGTGCCGCGCCTGAATGAATTCGATCTTGCCTTTCGCGCGATTCATGGCGCCGAAGACGCCATTGATTCCGTCGCCGGGATAGCCATAAATACGGCGCACGCCCCAGGCGTGCAGACGGTCGATCAGAAAATCGCCGACAGTAGTGGACATGGAATTTTTCTCCGGATGACGAAGCAAAAAGCGCACGCATACGTCGCGATGTCGCAACGTAGCAGAGGTAAAAGAATGCTGCGTTTAGAGCTCGGGAACCTGCAAATCGGCCTGGACGATTTCCCGGCCGCGCAGCACGGCAGCATCTTTTGCCGTCTGCTTCGAATCGAACGGGCCAATATCTTCCGCGCCCTCGAAGGGAAAGAGCAAGCGGGCATCCGTCAAGCGCACGACTTTCAGCGTGCCGACATAACCGCCTCCCACATGCGGCCGATATGACGCGTAAATCGCGTAGTCGTCATCGGTCAAACCCGGCTTTGCATTGCGATCCTTCTTATGCGGGAACAGCACGAGCTTGGCTCGTCCGGAAACTGGCTCTTTCATGATTCGTGGAGGTCGATGAACTTTGAAAATCCGATAAGCATTCGTTGTGCCGCATTCGAGCCGTATCGCTTACTGACTGGCGCCGCCCGGCGTATCGCTCGCGGCCGTCGCAGGGAAGCTTGCCGCTGCGGGCGCGGAGGATGTGGGCGTGGTCGAAGCGGCTGTGTCCGTGTCGCGCTTGCAGCCGGTTATGAGCGAGACCATCGCGATGGCGAGGATGAGTGTCGGCAGGACAGTGCGCTTCATTTCGTCACCTGGTCGCGATGGTTCGATTGCATCGTCATTGTTCGAGCAATCGGCGTACCGTCGCGCGGCGAGACGTGTCTGGCGGATGCGCGACGACCGATCACTGGCGCGAACTTTGCTCCTCGACCGCCAACTACGGGAGATCAGCAAGTGACCTGCGCTTATCCGCCTGACCTCGAACTGTCTGCATCGCGGCGGTTTATCGCGTGAAGCCGACTTTTCCTTTAATCGCCGTCAGTTTCTTCGCGGCGGATGTACAAGCCGGCGTCGGGCCGTTCCTTGGCATCTATCTGCTGGCCAATGGCTGGACGTCGGAAAAGATCGGCACGGTGCTGACCATCGCGGGCATCGTCGGCATGTTGGTGACGGCGCCCGCGGGCGCGCTCGTCGACGCCACCACGCGCCGCCGCAGCATCGTGGCCGCGGGCGGCGCGCTGACGGTGCTGGCGGCGGTGATCATCTGGCTGGGCCAAGGCTTCTGGCCTGTCACGCTTTCGCAGATCGCCACGGCAGTGGCGGGCGCCGCCATGGGACCGGCCCTGGCGGGGCTGACGCTTGGCATCGTCGGAAGACAAAACTTCGACCGTCAATTCGGCCGCAATCAGGTGGCGAATCATGCGGGCAATATTGCTGCTGCCTTGCTTTCTGGATGGCTTGGCGCGTGGCTTGGCATCGTCTATGTGTTTGCCTTGAGCGCGGCTTTCGGCGTGGGCTGCGTGCTTACTGCGTTCCTTATTCCCGCGCGTTCCGTGCATAGGCATCACGCACGCGGTATTGCTCGCGATGACAACGACGACAACGCGCCGGTACAAACCGACAGCGCGAGCATCCTCGTGCGCAATCGGCCCTTGCTCCTGCTGGCCATCGCGCTTGCCGCGTTCAACCTCGGCAATTCGGCGATGCTGCCGCTCTACAGTCTCGCGGTTGCATCGACACACAAAGCGGGCGCAAGCCAGATCACGGCGGCGAATATCGTGATCGCGCAGGTCGTCATGTTGTTGGCGGCGGCTTTCGCGAGCCGTCTGACGCGGCGCTTCGGCTTCTGGTGGATCATTCTCGTCACGCTTCTGACCTTGCCGTTGCGCGCGGTGACGGCAGCGTGGTTAGAGCCGCCATGGGGCATTCTTCCCGTGCAGATTCTCGACGGCATTGGCGCCGGTTTGCAAAGCGTGGCCGTGCCGGCGCTCGTCGTGCATCTTCTGCATGGCAGCGGTCGCGTGAATCTGGGGCAGGGCGCGGTGCAGGGCGTTCAGGCGGCGGGCGCGTGTCTGAGTCCACTTATCGGCGGATGGCTCGCGCACCTGTTCGGCTATCCGGTTGCGTTCATGCTACTCGGCAGCGTGTCGGTGGCATCGTTCGCGATATGGATTGGCTACGGCGGCCAGATCCGGCAGGCATGCGACGAACGTGGCGAAGAGTTGTCGAAGCTCGCGGATGTGGATTCGTCACCGCTCTTTCGCTGATACGCGGTCCTCAAAGCATCGCGAGAATCGTGCCGTCGTGTTCGCGCGCTTCATATGTTTTCGCGTAAGAGTCATCGCGGCACGACGATGCAACCGTCAGCGGTCGCACATGCTGACCGTTGCTATCGAAGCGCCAGCCATGCGATGCGCACGTGATCAACCCGCCTGTCACGCGTCCTGTCGACAGTTCATTGCCTCGATGCGGGCAAGCATCGTCCCAGACATGGATGCCGCCTTCGCCATCGCGCCACACGACGAGTCGTCTATCTCCATACGAAACGGCTCGCGCCGCTTGGCACGGCACGTTCTCCGACGTGCACACGTGAGCCCATCCAGACATTTCCTGCAGTTTCAACGACTTCATACGCCAACGACTCTCTGTGTTTGCACGGGCAACGCGCCTTACGCTTCCTCCTGAGCTTAAGCGATAAGCCCAAGGGCGCCTAAGGTTATCGCGCTAATTGTCTGCAGACATGCTCCCCGAAAACGCTCACCTTTGGTCGAAGAGCGCGTCCATACGCGGAGCGTGAGCAAACCAAGCGTCATGCCGCTTGTCCTTATGCAGCAACGCTTCGCGCGTTTCGAGCAGCGCATCCAATGAAGCGAAATCCAGGCAATTGAGGCGCCCAAACACACGATCCCGCAAACCCTCACCTTTCGCACGTACATGAAGCGCCGCGCAGTCAAGCTGTGATACGGTTCCTGATCGATTCCACTCATTTCTCTCGTTCAAGTAAGGAGCTGCCTTGTCATCGATTCAAGCCTCATCGCCCTTGCGCCTCGGTATTCTCGGCGGCGCCAATATCGCCAGGCAATTCGCGCGTGACGTGCAGCCAAGCGAAAACGTGCGCATCGTCGCGGTGGCGAGCCGCAGCGACGACAACGCAAAAGCATTCGCGGAAGCGAACGACATCGGCGCATGGTTCGGCAGCTATGAAGCACTGCTCGCCAGCCCCGATGTCGATGCCATCTACATTCCCTTGCCCAACAGCCTGCATGCCGAATGGGCAATCAAGGCAGCAAACCACGGCAAGCACGTCCTCTGCGAGAAGCCGCTCGCGTTGTCCCGCGACGAAGCCGTCAGCATGTTCGAGGCCGCCGAGCGCAACGACGTGCTGTTGCTCGAAGCCTTCCCGTGGTACTTCCAGCCGCAGACCGCGCAGATGATGTCGCTGATCGGCGAAGGCGCCATCGGCGCGGTGCGCGCCATTCAGGCGAACTTCGGCTTCACTGTCGGGAACCCGGGCGCGAACATCCGCATGAAGCCGGAACTCGGCGGCGGCGCGCTGCTCGATGCAGGCAGCTATCCGCTAAGCCTGATTCGCCTCGTGACCGGAACCGCACCGCAAAGCGTGCAGGCCGTGGCGACGTGGGCCGATACCAAGGTCGACATCAGCCTCATGGCGACGCTCATCTATGCCGATGGCCGCCGCGCGCAACTCTCCTGCGCAATGGATGGCGCGAATCATCGATATGCGACGATCGTCGGTTCCGAAGGCACGATCGATACCGAGTATCTCAACCATACGAGCGATCTGACGCACGGGCATCCGTATGGCTATCTGCCGAGCCAGTTGCGCGTGCGGCGCGGCATTCCCAATTCGGTGCCGTTCGAAGTAGTGCAGTCGGACACGGGCAGCGGCTTCTTCTTCACGGCGGAAGCGTTCGCCCGCATGGTCGCCACGCACGATACGGCGGCCATCGAGTTCTACGCGCAGGCGAGTCTCGATAACGCGGCGACGCTGGCCGCGATCATCGAAAGCGCTCGCACTGGAAAGTCCGTGGCGCTCGCCTGAATGACGAACGGCCTCACTTCGTCTGCGCAAGCGAAATCACGAGATCGAGAAACGCCCGCGTCTTCGCGGGCGGATGATGCCGCGACGGATAGTACGCGTACAGCGGGAAGCGCTCGTCGGGCCAGTCGGGAAAAAGGTCGATCAACTTGCCTTCCGTGAACAGATGCTCGGAGCCGAGTTCGAGAATCTGCGCGACGCAATAGCCCGACAGGCTGGCGCTCAACATGGTGCCGACATCGTTGAGCGTGAGGCGGCCGCGCGTATCGACGGTCATGCGCTTCTTCTTGCGGTGAAACTCCCACACGAACGGACGCCCTGTTTCAGGATCGCGAAACTCGACGCACGTATGCGCGTCGCTTTCCAGCGCTTGCGGTGTCGCGGGCCGTCCGCATCGCGCGATGTATGAAGGCGCGGCCACGGTGCGCACCGGCGTGTCGAGCAGCTTGCGAGCGACGAGACTCGAATCGCGCGGCTCGCCAAAACGGATCGCCAGATCGAAGCCGTCCGCGATCATGTCGCCAAGGCGGTCGCTCGTGATAAGTTCGAGTTCTATCTCCGGGTGCGCGTCCATGAACGCGTAGAGCTTCGGCCCGAGCACGAGGCGCGAGAAAATGGGATCGACATTCACGCGCAACCGGCCGCGCACGGCGGTCGCGCCGCCCGAAGCGGTGGCCGCCGCTTCTTCCAGTCCGTTCAGATGCGGCATGACTTGTTCGAAGAAGCGCCGGCCGTCGTCGGTGAGCGACACGCTGCGCGTCGTGCGATCGAATAGCCGCACTCTCAAACGCGCTTCCAGGCGGGCGATGGCGCGGCTCACGCCGGGCTGCGACATGCCGAGACGGTTGCCTGCGGCGGCGAACGTGCCTGCATCGACGATAGCCGCGAACACGCTGATGCCGTTCAGGATGCGTTCGTTGAAGCCCGCCATTCATGCCTCCGCGTCATCGATGAAATGGCTTTCATGTTATCGCGAAGCGGCGCCTTCACGCGCAGAATGGGCTCTGGATCAATCGCCATAGGAGCGTTGCATGTCACGAATTTTCATCACCGGATCGAGCGACGGGCTCGGTCTCATGGCCGCGCGTCTTTTGATCGAACAAGGGCATGCCGTGGTGCTGCATGCGCGCAACGCGGCGCGCGCCGAGGACGCACGCACTGTCCTGCCGCAAGCGCAAGGCGTCGTCACGGGCGATCTCGCGAGTCTGGAAGCCACGCGCGGCGTGGCGGAGCAAGTCAACCGGCTGGGACATTTCGATGCCGTCATTCATAACGCGGGCGTGGGGTATCGCGAGCCGGGCCGTATCGAAACCTGTGATGGCCTGCCGCATGTCTTCGCCATCAACGTGCTCGCGCCGTACGTGCTGACGGCGCTGATCGAGAAGCCATCGCGGCTCGTGTATCTCAGTTCCGGCATGCATCACGGCACGCCCGCGAATCTCGACGACATCGAATGGACGCAACGCCGCTGGAACGGCTCGCTCGCGTATGCGGAAAGCAAGTTCATGGACGTGCTGCTCGCGCTGGCGGTGGCGCGCTACTGGCCGGATGTGCTGTCCAACGCGTTAGAACCCGGCTGGGTGCCGACGAAGATGGGCGGCGCTTCCGCGCCCGACGACATGGACAAGGCGCATCGCACGCAAGCGTGGCTCGCGGCCAGCGACGACGACAAGGCGCGCGTATCGGGCCGCTACTTCTTCCATCTGCGTGAGCGCTCGTGCGATCCGGCCGCGCGCGACGAAGCCATGCAGGACCGCCTCATCGGCATTTGCGAGCGTCTGTCGGGCCTGCGTATCGACAGATGAGTTCGTGCCGGACGAAAAAAAGCCGGGCTTCGAAAAGCCCGGCAATCACTCCAACATCGCGTGTTCTTTCTGATCAGGCGTGCGCCTTGGCGGTTTTTTCCACGGCCATGGAGTCGGCGCGCTGACGGTCGTATTCCTGCTGAGTCATCGGCACGGCGTCCGGCTTGCCCAGATCGTTCAGGCGAACGCGGAAGGTCTCGCGAGCCGACCATGCCGCGAGTGCCGCGATGATCGTCACCACTAGCGTGATGCAACCGACCGTCATCGGAATATTGTTCGATCCCGGCGGCGCGACCGCTGCGAAGAGGGCGGGCAAGAGCGCGGTAATGGTGGTGCCAATGTTCTGCGCGATCGCCATGGCCGAAACGCGGGAGCGAGTCGGGAACAGTTCCGGGAAGAAGCTCGGGAAAATCGCGTTATAGCCCTGATACACGAGACCCCACATCAGCAGCGACATGACGATGGCAACCGGCACATTGTGAATGCTGATCGCCCACAGATAAGCGAACGACAGCAGCCCCGAGAGGATAGCGCCGACGATGATCGGCGGACGGCGCCCGATCTTGTCCGACAGATTGCCGACGAACGGAATCACCAGCACGGCGAGGATGTTGCCCGCGACCGGAATCCACAGATACACGCTCTTCGAGAAACCGATGCCGTAGGAAGCCTGCACCGCGTAAGCCGCGCCGAAGATCGTGGCGACCACGGGAATGACGTTCATGAGCGCCATGCAGATCACGCGCAGCATGTCAGGCGTGCTGTTGGCGAACGCTTCCTTGATCGGCGACTTCGGCAGATCGCCGTGCTTGCCTTCTGCCGTGAACGCCGGCGTTTCGTGAACCTCGCGACGGATGATGTAACCCGCGACCAGCACGCCCGCCGACAGCAGGAACGGAATGCGCCAGCCCCATGAGTTGAACGTGTCTTCCGGCATGAAGTACGCGAGCGGCAGGAACACGGCGGCGGCGAGAATCTGGCCCGCCTGCACGCCTTGCAACGTGAAGCTCGCGAAGAAGCCGCGTCGTCCGAAAGGCGCGTGTTCGAGAATCATCGAGCTTGCGCCGGAGATTTCGCCGGCCACGGCGAAGCCCTGAACCAGACGCAAGATCACGAGCAAGGTCGGTGCGAGCATGCCGACGCTGTGATATGTCGGCAACAGGCCCACGGCCATGGTCGAAAAGCCCATCAGGAACATGCAGACCAGCAGGACGTTCTTGCGGCCGTGGGTGTCGCCCAGATGGCCGAGCACGAATGCGCCGATAGGACGCGCGACATAACCCACGCCGTAAGTCGCGAGCGACGCGACGATAGCCACCTTCGGATTGCCCGAGGGAAAGAACAACTGCGGGAATATGAGCGCTGCCGCCTGGGCGTAGATGAAGAAGTCGTAGTACTCGAGCGCCGAGCCGATCCAGCCGCTCGCCGTCGCTTTCTTCGCCTGGCGGCCGCCGTGTGCTTCGTCCTGAAGGCTAGCCATGTAATGTCTCCGACAATGGTTATGAGTAGAACCCGTTTGCCACCGAGGCCGCCGCTTTCTGGCCTGCTGCTCGTGGCCGAGCGGCAGGGCATTCGGATCACCGGAATACGCCTCGCTCAGAAGTGTTTCGAGCATAAGAGCGCTGGCTGATCGCGGCAACGACTTATGACGCATTTTGCGCGATAATCGTACGCGTGTGTCCGATAATCGACCGAATTGGGGGTTAGCACTGACCTTTCGGCTTTGTCAGCGCACGCCGGCTGCCCCATTCGAGCAACGAACATGACGAAAACATCGACACTCGACAAGCGCGACTGGATCGCCGGACTGGAGAAAGGTCTAGCCATTCTCGAAGCCTTCGACGACCAGCACGCTCGCATGACGCCGACGCAAGCCGCCGTGCGCACCGGCATGACGCGAACGGCCGCGCGCCGCTATTTGCTGACGCTGGCACATCTCGGTTACGTGCAAACCGATGGCAAGCTATTCAACCTGACGCCGCGCGTGTTGCGCGTGGGCTGGTCGTACTTCGACTCGGCGCGGCTGCCGCGTATCGTGCAGCCTTATCTGCAGCAGTTGAGCGCGCTGATCCACGAGTCAGTGTATGTGAGTGTGCTGGACGAATGGGATCTCGTCATCATCGCGCGAAACGGCTCGACGCGCGTCATGACCACCGGGTTCGTGCTCGGCGCGCGCGTGCCGGCGGCGTTGATGTCGGGCGGCATCGTTCTGCTCGCACACAAGCCGGACGAGGAAGCGGTGCGCAAGTGGCTCGACGCCACGGAGTTCAAGCCGTTCACGCCGCTCACCATCACCAACAAGGAGAGGTTGTACGAAAAGATTCGCGCGGCGCGCGTGGAAGGTTACGTTGCAATCGAACAGCAATTGCAGGTGGGCGTGCGCGGGATCGCCGTGCCGATGAAGAACCGGCACGGGCAGGTGGTCGCGGCTTTGTCGGCAAATATGCCGATCGGAAAAGAAACGAGCGAGGCTGCGCTCGCTCGGGTCTTGCCGCCGCTTCAGGAGACGGCGTTGAACATGCTCAACGTGATCTGATCAGTCGAACATGTCCGGCTGCGTGGCGACGAGGTCGTTCCAGATAGTCTGGAAGTGCAGCCAGCCGATATAGTCGCTGCCCACGTGTTCGCGGCTGTAACGCGCGCGGTCCGGCGTGACGAGCTTAGGCGTGATGCCGGTTTGCTCGATCATCAGTTGCTGATGGCAGCAGCGCTCCAGCGCAATGAACCAGAACGCCGCGGAGTCGATACTGTGGCGGCTCGCCGTGAGCAGCCCGTGGTTCTGATGGATCGCGGCTTTCACGCCCTTGAAGGCGAGCGCGACTTTGTTGCCACCTTTCACTTCCACTGCAACCTTGCCCGCTTCCTCGCCGATCACGACGTGATCTTCGAAGAAAGCAGCCGCGTCTTGCGAGATCGGTTCGAGCGCTTTGCCGAGCGACGCGAACGCGGTGCCGTAGAGCGTGTGCGCGTGGCACATGGCGACGATATCCTGATGCATCTCATGCACGGCCGCATGCAACACGAAGCCGGCGCGATTGATCGCGTGATTGCCCTCGACGACGGTGCCCTTGTGATCCGCGCAGATCAGATTCGACACCTTCACTTGCGAAAAGTGAATGGCCATCGGATTAGTCCAGTACAGGCCGGGGTTTTCTGGATCGCGCACGGTGAGATGCCCGGCGAAACCGTAATCGAAGCCTTGCAGCGCGAACGCGCGACATGCACCCACTAGCCGCTCTTTCAAATACTGCCGATGTTCGGCCGCATTCTTGAATTCCGGCAATTCAGGAAAGATCAGCCCTTCCTGCTCCGGCTGATAGATCGATACCTTGCCTTCCTTGACGATCGACAATGTGGGTTTTTCGAGCACTTCGTTCATGGCGGGTCTCCAATGTTTGTTGCCTCGTTATCGTTATAGTCTCCCCGCCGCGATCCGATGACAAACGATCGATGTTCATCCATGCATGAACCCGGCTCATGCATGCAGTCAACGCATGACGGCCAATCCATCTTGCTTGCTCCATGTTGCACTGCAAGAGGCTTGTCTAGCGTTTGGCCCAGAACTCGCGTTGCACGCGTAGCACCTCGTCTTCTACTTCGGCAACCGGGCCGATCAGTTCGACGGGCTTCTGGCAGTGATCGAACACGTAGCGTGACGAGACGCTCATGGTCGGATTCTCTTCGTGATTGCCGGTGGCTTCCAGCAGACGCGCTTCCGTCAGTCCATACACCACGCGTCCAATGTTCGCCCAATACGCGGTTCCCGCGCACATGCAGCACGGCTCGACGGACGTATAGAGCGTGCAGCTCCACAAGTACTCTGGCGTGAAGTTGAGCGCCGCGACGCGCGCGAGCACCGACTCCGCGTGATTCACGGTATCGACATTGCCTTGCTCCATCATCACGGTTTCCTGGTCAGGACCGACGAGGATCGCGCCGAACGGATGATGACCGAGCAAGGTTGCACGCTCGGCGATAACGCTCGAATACCGCAGATGCCGGATGATCTGCTCGCGCGTGGGCGTGAGACCTTGCGGCGGAAAAGCGTCGCTTTGCTGCTTGGGCGCGGGCGCGGTAATGCTCATGGACTTGTCTCCTGCAATCGCCGTTGGAAGGAAAGGCAGCATAGCGCAGGCAAAAAGCCGCTAGCGCGTGCGAGGCGCATGACGCGTATTAGCGCGAAAGGTGAGGGTATTCGGGAGGCATGTTCGCGGTTGGCACGGAGCCTTGAAAACAAAGGGCTTTTCCATCGATTTGGCGGCTTTCGAGCGTCTAAAGGTGAGCGCTTTCGGGAGCCGTCGTCTTCGGCTGCTTACGAAGCCGAGCTTAATTGCGCCCGGAAGTAGTCCGCGCTTCGGTCACGCGCGCTCGCCGAGATCGAGACAGCCGAGTCCGACAAGCGTGGCTTCGACGGCTTCATCGAGCGGCGTGTGCGGTTCGTGGCCGAGCGTATGGACGAGCAAGGCGTTGTTCATGCGCACCGGCGTGCGCCATAAGTAGCGCATCTCGCGCAGCTCTCGAAACGTCGTATTGAAGGGCGATGCCAGCGCGAGCAACCACCACGGAAACCCGACGATGCGCGGCCGGCTGCGCGCGGCGACGCGCTGGATAGCACGAGCGAGCTGCATGCCGTCTTCGTCCCAATGTCCGCCCATGTGAAAGCGCGCGAAGGGTTCGAGCGTATCGCGGCGTCGAAGCAACTCGATCATCGTGCGCGCCACATCGGGTAGATACGACCATTCATGCCCGACACCGCGCGCACCGGGACAACTGATTTTCCTGACCGGTTTGCCCGGCGTCACGAGTCCCTGCGAAAACCAGTTGTTGCCCGCTTTCGGCCCGAAGAAATCGCCCGCGCGCACGATCAGCACGCGGGCGCCGTCCTTGCTCGCGCGTTCCAGTCGCGCTTCCATCTCCACGCGTATCGCGCCTTTTTCCGTGAGCGGACGCTGTGGCGCGCGCTCATCGATGAAGGGCAGCGCGTCCGGCCCGAAGTTGTACACCGTGCCCGGCAGCACGATGGTCGCGCCCTCGGCTTTCGCGGCGGCGATGGTGTGATCGATCATCGGCAAGACGAAGTCGGCCCAGCGCTTGTAGCCCGGCGGATTCACCGCATGCACGATGACCGCGCAGCCTCGTGCGGCGCGCGTGACATCCGCGCGGTTCATGGCATCGCCCTGAATCCATTCGATGCCGTGCATGTCGGGCCGCGCGTCGGGTGCGCCACGCTTCATACCGCGCACGCGCCAGCCCGCGTCGCGCAGCTGCCGCGCGACTTCGCTGCCAATTCCGCCGCTCGCCCCGAGCACCAATGCCTGTTCGCCGTGTGTCATGTCTTGCGCCTCTTATGGATCGAAGACCTTATTCTGTGCCGTGCGACGATACAATAAAATTGCCTAACCTCGTTGAGCAGATATACAAATTCGTATGGCAGAAAATATTGGCTGGGAGCTGTACCGCACTTTTTTGGCGGTCTTGCAGGAAGGTTCGCTTTCGGGCGCGGCGCGTTCGCTCGGCATCACGCAGCCTACTGCGGGACGGCATATCGAGGCGCTCGAACAGGCACTCTGCGTAAGCTTGTTCACGCGCTCGCAAACCGGCCTGCAACCTACCGATGTCGCGCTCGACCTGCGCGCGCATGCCGAGGCGATGCACAGCACGGCCGCATCGCTCGAACGCGCCGCGACGGGTCATGCAGATGGCGCGAGCGTGCAGGGCGCCGTGCGGATATCGGCGAGCGAAGTCGTGGGCGTCGAAGTGTTGCCGCCCATTCTCGCGGCGTTGCGCGAGCGGCATCCGCGTCTCGTGATCGAACTCGTCCTCAGCAATCGCGTGCAGGACCTGCTCAGACGCGAAGCCGACATCGCCGTGCGCATGGTGCGGCCGAAGCAAACGCAACTCGTCGCGCGGCGCGTCGGGCGGATCGAAGTGGGCTTGCACGCGCATCGCGACTATCTCGCGAAGCATGGCACGCCGCGCAACGTGGCGGCGCTGGATCGGCATGCGATCATCGGTTTCGATCAGCCGAACGCCTTCGTACGCGAAGCGAGCAAGTCGCTGCCGGAATTTTCGCGCGATACGTTCGCCCTGCGCTCGGACAGCGACCTCGCGCAACTTGCGCTGATCCGCGCGGGCGCGGGCCTCGGCATGTGTCAGGTGGCGCTCGCCCGGCGCAACGAGTCGCTCGTGCGCGTGCTGCCGAAAGTATTCACGTTTCAGCTCGAAACCTGGGTGACGATGCACGAAGATCTGCGCGGCAGTCCGCGCTGCCGCGCCGTGTTCGACGCGCTGGCGGATGGCATCGAGCGCTATGCGGACTGATCACGCACTGGCCTGCCGGTTCACGTGGGAATCGTGCATGTGCGGGGGTGCTTCGGTCGGCGAGAATATCGGCGGGCGCGAAAGCTCGCGCTCATCGGCAAATACTCGACTCGCCGGAGCCACTCCATGTCTGCTCACGCATTTGTCAGCGCCAACCTTCTGCTGGCCTATTCCGCTTATTTCGTCGGCACGGCAAGCCCCGGCCCGAGCAATCTCGCGATCATGTCGATTGCGAGCACTTCCGGCCGGCGCGCGGCGTTTGCTTTCGCGGCGGGCGTGATCTCCGGCTCCTTCTTCTGGGCGATGCTCGCCGCGCTCGGCCTTTCCGCCGTGTTGACGGCATACACGGGCTTTCTCGTCGCGGTCAAGCTGTGCGGCGGCGTGTATCTCTTGTGGCTCGCGTTCAAGTCGGGCCGCTCGGCGTGGCGGCCGGCGCGCCGTGCATCGTCGGTGGAAACGACTGGGCAACCAGACACGCGCAAGCTCTATGCACGCGGCGCGCTGCTGCATCTGACCAATCCGAAGGCCATTCTCGTATGGATGTCGGTGGCGGCGCTCGGCTCATCGGCGGGCGAGGGCACCGCGCACATGCTCGCGGTCGTCGCGGGCTGTCTGTTTATCGGCGTATGCGTGTTCGGCGGCTATGCCGCGCTTTTTTCGATGGCATCAGCGCGCCGCATCTACACGCGCATCCAGCGCGGTCTCGACGCCGCGCTCGCGCTCGTCTTCGCAGTCGCAGGCATTCGACTGCTGACTTCGCGGGTCTGACGCAATCCGCCGTCTTTTTGTCTTGCCTTTGCGCTCGGGCCGCTTCGCGACTACGCTGCAAAGTGCATCCTCGAAGACGCCCCGACAATGCCCAACGAAAACTCGACCCGAGCCGCCCCGCCGCTCGAACGTGACGCCCTGAGCGGCGTGGACGCGCTCGCGCCCGTTCTGCGCGATGCTTTCGTCTCGCTGGGCCGCGAACTCATCGCGATCAAACCGACGCCCGAGCGCGCGCTCTTCGCCACGCAGGCGATGTTCTCGGTGGCGCTCGCGGTCGCGCTGGCCTACGCGTTTCACTTGACGCACATCTGGTGGGCCGCCATCAGCGGCTTCGCCGTCATGCAGACCAAGTTCTCCGCGTGCGCGCAACGCGGCGTGCATCGCGTGCTCGGCACGGTGGCGGGCGCGTTGCTCGGGGCGGTGGCTGGGCCGCTCATCGGCGATGTGCCGTGGCTCTTCGTGCCGCTGCTCGGGTTGATCGCAGGCTTCTCGGTGTTTCGCGCGCTCGTTTCGGATGCCGGCTACGCCTGGGTGCTCGGCGCGGTGACCGCGCTGATGGTGACGTTCGAGGCGCATCGGCTCGATTCGGCATCGGCGACGGCTTCGTTCGCGGTGCTGCGCGTGGTCGAGGTGATCGTCGGCACCGTGGCGTGCGTGGCCGTGTCGGCGCTCTTTCACGCGGGCGTGCAGCATTATCGGAAAAAGCGTGGCGCGGCGCTCGTGCCGGGTGCGCAGGCGTCGTCCACGGCCGACAGGGTGAATGCCAACAGCCTCGCCGTCACGCATGCCATCACGCTCGTTCCCTCCGATGCCGCGCAAGCCGTGCAAGCGCTCGAAGCCGCGCACGCGCAGCACGTTGCCGACGTCATGCGCAAGCGCCTGGCATGGCAGTCCGCGTGGTCGATCATGATTCTCGCGGCGCTCGCGTATGCGTGGAATCTGCCCGGCTTCGCGCAGGCGATGGTAACGGCCGTTGCCGTGCTGATCTTGCCCGCATCCGCACTGGACAAGCCGACGAAAAAACCCGTCACGCAGCGCATGGTGCAGCGGCTCGTCGGCTGTCTGCTGGCGGGAGCGGTGAGCCTCGCGCTTTTGCCACTGCTGGGCGACAACGCGTTCGCCTGCATGCTCGCCCTGTGCGCGGGCGTGTGGCTTGGCTGTCACGTGCAGACGGGCTCGCAGGGCGCGAGCTATGTCGGGCGGCAGTTCAGCATCGCGTTCATCATGGTCTTCGTGCAGGACCACCATTGGTCGTCGGACCCGATGCCCGCCGTGCTGCGGCTGTCCGGCATTCTGTGCGGGATCGTCGTGCTCGCCTGGGTGATGGCGGTCGGCACGGCGTGGTCCGCGCGGCAGGGCGCTCGCTCGATGATGCGATAGAGCGCCCGCCGCGAAGTCAGCGCGAAGTCAACGCATCACGCTTCCTCGGCCCACGCGAGATTCTCGCGCGCCATCAGTGCCGATGAAGCCGCCGGGCCGAACGTTCCCGCCGTATAACCGCGCGGCTTGTCGCCAAGTTCCTTCCAGCCGTTGAGAATGGGCTCGACCCACGCCCAAGCCGCTTCGAGTTCGTCGCGGCGCATGAAGTGCGTGAGACGGCCGCGAATCACGTCGATCAGCAAACGCTCATACGCTTCCGCGCGGCGCTCGGTGAACGCCTGCTGCAGATCGAGGTTCAGATTGACGGGCAGCATTTGCATGCCGCTGCCGGGTTCCTTCGCCATCATCTGCAACTGGATTGATTCTTCCGGCTGCAACGTGATGGTGAGCCGGTTGCCGTAATGACGCGGACCCGCCGGAATGATCGAGAACGGCAAGTCGGCAAAGTCGATGACGATCTCCGAGCGCCGGTTCTGCATGCGCTTGCCGGTGCGCAGGAAGAACGGGACGTTGGCCCAGCGCCAGTTGTTGATATGCGCGCGCAATGCGACGAAGGTCTCGGCGCGGCTTTCGGCGGGCACGTTGTCTTCCTGCAGATAGCCCTTTACCGCCTCGCCGCCGACCGCGCCCGCCGCATACTGACCGCGCACGGTGTCGCGGGCGATATCCGCGACCGACATGGGCCGCAGCGACTTCAGCACCTTGAGCTTTTCGTCGCGCACGGCGTCGGGATCGAGCGAGACGGGAGGTTCCATCGCCACGATGCACAGCAGTTGCAGCAAGTGGTTCTGCACCATGTCGCGCAGCGCGCCGGTGTGGTCGTAAAAGCCCGCGCGGCTGCCCACGCCCACCGTTTCCGACACCGTGATCTGCACGCTCTTGATGTAAGGCGCTTGCCACAGCGGACCGAAGATGGCGTTGCCAAAGCGCAGCACCATCAGGTTCTGGACCGTCTCCTTGCCGAGATAATGGTCGATGCGATAAATCTGCTCTTCCTTGAAGCGCTTGCCGACGGCGTTGTTGATCTCAACCGCCGAGGCGAGATCGTGGCCGAGCGGCTTTTCCAGCACGACGCGCGACTGCTCGTCCACGAGACCCGCTGCCGCGAGATTGTCACAGATGGTGGTGAACAGTTCCGGCGAGGTCGAGAGATAGAACACGCGCTGCGCGTTCTCGCGCGATGCTTCGGCGAGACGGCGGAAGTCGTCCGGGTTTTCGACATCCACGCGCACGTAGTCGAACAGCGCGAGGAATTTGTCCCACGACTGCGCATCGAAGCCTTTTTCGTCGATGAACGGGCGCGACTGCTTCTCCATGAAATTCTTCAGATAGTCTTCGCGCGTCCAGTCCTTGCGGCCGATCGCGAGAATGCGCGTGTCGGGCGGCAGATTGCAATGCGAATGAGCCATGTAGAGCGCGGGCAGCAGCTTGCGTGCGGCAAGGTCGCCGCCGCCGCCGAAGATGATCATGTCGAGCGGGCGTTCATTCGAGGAAGATGTTTGATTCGTCATGGTGCGTGAGCCGTTGAAGGTTCAGAAAAGCCGAAGCGCGGCGACCGTGACATCCGGTCGAGAGAGCTATGTTGCATGGTTTGCCGGCATTTTGCACGGGGCGCGCGCTAACGGCCGTTCGATTCGAGCGGACGAGCTTCGAAGCGCGCGTGTCTTGCCCGCCGCGCGCAACCGAAAACTAACGCCAGTTCAGCGATGGATTCGCGCGCAACGCAGGCACGGCGAGATCGAGAAACGCGCGCACCTTCTGTGCGACATGGCGCCCTTCGCGATGCACGAGATGCACCGGCAGCGGCGGCGGTTCGAAATCGGCGAGAAGGGTGACGAGCGCGCCTTCGTTCAGATGCGACGCGATCTGATAAGAAAGCAGCCGCGCAATGCCGAAGCCCGCGAGCGCGGCTTCCATCGCCGAGTCGTTGGTCGTGGTGGAAAGGCGCGGCCGCGCGCGCACGACGATATGCCGCTCGCCCTCGTAAAGACGCCATTCGGGCGGCGTCGAGGAGCCGGTGGACGTGATGATCGTATGTGCATCGAGGTCGGCGGGATGTCGCGGCGTGCCGTGTTCATCGAGATATTCGGGCGACGCGCACAGCACCCGCCGCACGTGGCCCACGGGAATCGCCTGCAGCGACGAGTCCGGCAGTTCCGCGATCCGCACCGCCACGTCGATACCTTCGTCGACGAGATTCACCACGCGATCGACGAACCAGCAACTGGCGTCGGCTTCCCGATAGCGCGAAAGGTAGTCGAGCATCACCGGCATGACATGCAGTCGGCCGAACATGACTGGCGCGGTGATGGCGAGGACGCCACGCGGCGACGAATGCGTGCCGGTCGCGGCGAGGTCGGCGCTGTCGAGTTCGCCGAGAATGCGGCGGCAGTCCTCGAAGTAGCCACGGCCTGCGTCGGTGAGACGCACGACGCGTGTGGTGCGCGTGAGCAGCCGCACGCCAAGCCGTTCTTCGAGTTCCGTGACGACGCGGCTCACCACCGATGGCGACACTTCGAGCTTGCGCGCGGCGGACGCGAAGCCTCCGGTTTCGACCACGGTGACGAAGGTCGACATTGCCTGGAAACGATCCATGTTGGGGCGCACGGCCTGCGGGCTGGGAAGTTGCCGTGCATTCTCGGGCATGCTGGCGCGCCGCGCAATCTAGAGATCGAGTAGCAGCGGCGCGCTTTGTTCCGCGGGAAGCGCGCAGCAGATCAAGGCTTCGTCGTTGCCGACATGAAACGCGGGCTCGCTTGCATAGGTCACCGCGCCTTCCCTGATGCGCGTCCTGCACGTGCCGCACGTTCCGCCGCGACAGTTGAACTCCGCGTCGATGCCGTTTGCTTCGGCCAGATCGAGCAACGAGCCGCTTTCGGGCGACCATTGCACGCGCTTGTCCGACTTGAGGAAACTCACCGATACGGCTTGCGTGGCCGCTGGCGGCATCGGCTTCGTCTCGATACCGCGATCGGCCGTGCGTCGCAGCGATGCGGGACCGAAGGCTTCGGCATGGACGCGCGTGTCGGCCACGTTGAGCGCGCGCAAGCCATCGTAGAGCGATTGCATGAACGCGCCCGGTCCGCACAGATAGAAGTCGTAGTCGTTGAACGGCAGAAAGCTCGTCAGCAAGTCGATATCGATCCGCCCCGACACCTCGTAATCTTCCTTGAAGGTCGCGCCTTGCGGGTCGCTCAGCACGCGAATCACGCGCACCGCGCCGCCCGCGCTTTGCACGAGTGCATCGATCTCGGCGGCGAACGCGCGATTGGCGAGCGTTCGCGCCGATACGATCAGCCACGTCGGGCGGATGCGGCGCTTGCGCAGGCCTTCGTAGACGACGTGCCGCAGCATCGCGATCATCGGCGTTATGCCGACGCCCGCCGCGATCAGCACGGCCGGGCGTCGCTCCAGCGCGTCGATGGTGAAGTCGCCCGCCGGCGCGCGCGCCTCGACGACATCGCCCACTTTCAATGTGTCGTGCAGGTGCGCGGACACGCGTCCTGCGCGCTTCACGCTGATGCGATACATCCCGTCCGATGGCGCCACCGACAGCGTGTACGTGCGGATCAGCGGCTTCGCTTCGCCGGGAAGATGCGCGCGAATCGGCAAATGCTGGCCGGCCGCGTGCGCCACGATGCCCGCGCCATCCGCCGGTTGCAGATGGAAAGAGCGGATGACATCGCTTTCATCGACGATACGGCTCACCCTGAACGGCCGCCACGCGTTGGCGAGCGCGGCCGCCTTCATGCGTTCGGATGCCTCCGCCCAGTCGCCCGTCATCAGCGCATTGGGCGAAAAGCCTTCGCGGCGCAGCGCCCAGCGCAAGGGCAGCGCATTCTCGCGCAGCACGATACGACGCGGCGTGAAGCGCCACAGCCTTTCCGCGCCTTGAAACGCGGCGATTTCGGGTGAATCGGTGAGCACTTCGGCGTCGCCCGTAAGTTGCAGCAGCGTGCCGCTTTCGAAGTCCGTGAAGAGCAGACCGGCGCGTCCGTTCACAAGAATATTGCCGAGCGTGTTGAAGAAGAGATTGCCCGCGAAGTCGGGAATGGTGAGCACGCCATCGTCGGAGATGCGCACGAAACCCGCCTTGCCGCCGCGATGCGACACATCCACCTGACGATGCCCGTCTTCGCGGTCGAAATACGATGCCACGAAGAAGGTGTCGGCGCGTTCGATCATCGCCCTTGCGCGTGGCGAGTGCGGATCTTCTTCGACCGGCTTCGAGCTCGAAGGCTCGGAAGGCTCGCGCACGAATTCGAAATCGCGCAGTTGAATGTATTGCGGGCAATTGCCGAAGCTCTGTTCGACGGCCACTTCGAACGCGCGGTCGCCATGGCGATGAATCACGCCGTTCATGCGGTTACGCCGCCGCGTATGCAGTTCGATGCCGAGCATGCCGACCGATGCGCCATCGTTCATGCCGGCATCGGCGGGATCGTTCTTGTCGCGCGGATGCCTGACGGCGAGAGTCGTCGCGTCAGGCGTTTGCAGAAAACCAGGACGGCCCGCGAGGAGCGTGGCCCAGGCGTCGCCGTTTCGATCGACCGCGCCCGTGACGATGAACGGCAGCTGCGCGAAGAATTGCCGATGCTGCTCCGGCATGAAGCTGCGCACCACGCGCCGCCCTTGTTCCTGCATGCGCTCGTAGACGCCCGCGGTTTTCTGCAGCGTGATTTCGCCGCGATGCCACGGCGCGTCCATCGTGACGGGACTGGAGAAGGACATGATCGTCTCAGGCCCGCAGCCCGGCCGCCGTCTTTTGGAACTCGATGAATCCGGGCAGCGCTTCCACGCGCGCCAGCCACGCGTTCACATGGCGATAACCGGACAAATCGACGTTGCCTTCGGGCGCGCTGGAGATGTAGCTGTAGAGCGCGACATCCGCGATGGTCGGATGCGAGCTGCCGATATCGGCGATCCAGTCGCGCGACTGCAATTCTTCGTCGATCACTTCGAGCGAAGCGTGCGCCCGGCCGATGACTTCTTCGGTATCGAACTTCCGGCCGAACACGGTGACGAGACGCGCCGCGCATGCGCCGTAGGCGATCTGGCCTGCGGCAACGGAGAGCCAGCGTTGCACCTGGGCCGCTTCGAGGGGCGTTTCGGGGAGCCAGCGGGCATCGCCGCTTTTCTTCGCGAGGTAGACGAGGATGGCGTTCGAATCGGCGATGACGTGATTGCCGTCGGTAAGCACCGGGATTTGGCCGAAGCGATTCAGGCGCAGGAATTCAGGCGACTTGTGCGCGTTGGCGGCGAGGTCGACGACTTCTTCTTCGTGATCGAGGGCAAGAAGGTGCAAGAAAAGCCGCGCCCGGTGGGAGTGGCCGGAGAGGGGATGGTGATAGAGCTTCATGGCGGGCTTCAGTCCTTATGGTTGGGTTCTTGGCGGTCTTCTGACGCGGAGGCGCGTTTCGCTGACCTTTACGGAGGGTCTCTCCGTGTACGAACCAAGTATGGGGACTTGTCCTGCTGAGTTGAATACCAGATGGATTCAAATCACTGTTCTTGTTTGGAGAACGGTGAGGTATTTGGGAGGCTGGAATTCCCGCTTGAGCAAGCTGTTTCCTATTTGCAAGATCCTGCGGCTATATCGGGAATGCATGCATCGCCGAGATCTGCGTTCCCGAGCGGGTACGAGATGCGATTTTTACAAGTTGTTGAGGGCCTTCGTTCCCGAGCGGATACCAAGGCAGCCTATTTGAGGCCAGCGTGGCATAATGTTCCCGAGCGGGAACGAGAGGGCCAGCTATGACTGAACAACGCAACCAGATAACAGATGTTGTCGCATTAGGTGCGCTAGTGCGGGCCGTACGCATCGCGCAAGGTTTCAAGCGCGACGAGTTGGCAACGGCGACTGGCCTATCGCCCAAATTCATCACTCAAATTGAGTTGGGGAAGGAAACGGCTCAGGTCGGGAAGGTGCTTCAGTTGCTGAGTGAACTCGGCATGCATCTCTACCTGGAAACGCCCGGCACGACATTTACAAAAGAAAGCCTCGAATCCGCATTGAAGCGACGCCGGTCGCGCCGAAACACTCCACCTGAGGCAGCCTGATCGTGACGTCTCGAACTTTGATTGCCTATGCCAACGGGCGACGCGTTGGTACGCTACTCGATGAAAACGGTGTCTGGAGCTTTGGTTATGATCCTCACTGGGTCGCAGCGAAGGATGCCTTTCCTCTATCGCCGGCTTTACCTTTAAGCAGCGACCGCGTCGTCGATGGCTCGTCAAAGCGCCCTGTGCAATGGTTCTTCGACAACCTGCTTCCAGAAGAAGCCATGCGCGAGGCGCTCGCCAAGGAAGCGTCGATGGATGCCAGCGACGCATGGGGATTACTCGCTTATTACGGTCGCGAAACCGCGGGTGCGCTTTCGCTAATGGCCGAGGGTGAAACCGAGCCTGGAGCTGACCGGGCCCCGCTGGCGCTGGAAGAACTCGAGAGGCGCATTCAGGCGATGCCGACACACGCGCTGACTGCGACTTCGCCGAAGCGAATGTCGGCGGCAGGTGCTCAGCAAAAGCTGCTCATCATTCTGACGGGGGAGCACCCTGAACATGAGTTGTTCGAGCCAGTGGGCGCCGAGCCTTCCATGCATCTACTCAAGCCGGATATGCGAATGGCCGGCTATCCCCATTCGGCCATCAACGAGTTCTTTTGCGCGCGGCTGGCGCGCCAGTTGAGCTTGCCCATACCCAATACCCATTTTCTGCGCGTGCCTTCGGCGTGTTACGTCATCGACCGCTTTGATCGTGACGTCGCGAGCGCACCAATGTCGCGAATTCACATGCTCGATGCGACCCAACTGCTTAATAAGGATAAAGCGTTCAAATACAACAACGCCAGCGCCAAAGCGCTTGGAGAGTGTGTGTCCCTGCTCGGAACGAAAGCATTGGCCCGACTCGCACTTTTTAGATGGACTGTGTTCAACGTCCTCGTGGGCAATGCGGATGCACATCTGAAGAACGTTTCGTTTTTCTCGCGTTCTTCCGGCTACGCACTTGCACCCTTCTATGATCTCGTTAGTACAGTCGTCTATAGCACGCCCTCGTACCATGAACACGGCGAGCGCTGGCCTCATGTGGAGCTCTCCATGCCCATCGGCAACGCAAGGCGCTTTGCCGAGATATCGCGTGCAAATGTGCTCGCGTTTGCTGAAGAACTCGGAATACGTGCGTCGGGCGCGGAGAAGGACTTGGAAAAGATGCTCGCTGAACTGCCCGGCGCCATTGGACGAACGCGCGCAGAGGTCAACATCGTTGCTCAGCCTAGCGCCGGTGAAATTCGGCTCCTGGACAGCATCCAACATATGCCGCTGAGCGAAATGAGCCGAGCGCTGAGCTTATAACGAGCGCCAAAAACGCAGGTCGATCTATGCCGCTGCACGACGGATAACAACGTCTTCGCGGCTATGCCGGAACTGTCGGATAAATATTCGTTTATGGCGAGTGCGCGTTCTGTTCAACAACGCGCCGCCGCGCCTACGCTCTCAATCCAGTCCCGCCGCAGCCTGCCATTCCTCAAGCGCTCGTTCGAGACCACTAAACGTCACCGGCTTATGCATATACCCGTCGAACGACGGAAAGTCGTTGTCGCCCAATTCCGTGCGCCCTGTCATCGCGATCATGTATGCGTCGTGAGAAGCGCCTTCGGCCCGCAAGCCCTCACACATTTCACGGCCGTCGCCATCGGGTAGCTCGACATCCGCGAGGATCACATCGAAGGTATGTGCATGCGCAAGTTCGCGTGCGACGCCGCAATCGTGAGCAAGCTGAACCTGATGCCCCAGTTTGCCGATCAGCGAAGCAATGCCTGCCGCGAAATCGCGATCGTCGTCCAACACCAGAATTTGCATAAGTCGCCCCGTTCGCGCGTTGGTTGAGTTGCTAGCTTCCTATGCAATTCCTATGCAAGGACAGTGCCATCAGCCCGCGATAAACACAGCGCCTTGCGCCGTGTGGCCGGGCCAACGAAGCGAACGGTCGTATCAGCCGCGATTTGGAATAGTTACCGGGCAAGCGCGCTCATTGTTGACGAGACTGCTACGCGCATCAGGCGCCGCGGGCCACGCGCAACCTTAATTCTGGGGCGGCACATTCGCCTTGTTCCCCGCCAGCGGCGACCCATACCCGCCACTATTCGCGTTGTTAGGCAGTCCATTGACTAGTTGCGCTCGCGGATCGCTCGGATTCAAATTCAACTCTCCCGCCTGCGCATTCCCGTGCGTCGGGTACTGGCTTCCAAGCGGCGCGTCCGGCATGAGCTTGGGGTTGTTCTGAGGCGCGCTCATATCCGTTTCCGCACTCGGCGGATGCAACTGCGCAAACGCGCTCGACGCCGCGAGCAACAAGCCCGTAAAAACACAAAGGCGAACGTTCATGACAAAACTCCCGAGGTGGCGGCGCGAAGCGGTCCGCATTGCTTGAGTCTAGACCCGCGCCGTGCCACGAACGCTGATCTCCCTACCGTCGACCAGTCCAGCGTTTGTCTCAAGCGCGCGCTATTTCTTGTGTTTCTTGAGTTTGGCTTTGCGCTTGCCGCGCTCATCGATTATCCGCACGCGATGCTTGTCCTTCATCTTCTTCCATTCCTTGCATTCTTCCTTCGTGCGCAGGCAACCAATGCAGAAGCCCGTCTTTTCATCGAACTTGCAGATGCTGATGCAGGGCGAATCGACTCCCATGATTTATCCGTGAAAGTGCCGCATGGGCGTGACAGTGGGCCAACAATTTCGCACGCTGCGTGCCCGCGTCGCCAACTGATTGTTTCGATGATCCTCATAGCGCCGCCAAGCGGTGCCCCGCAAACCCTCACCTTTGACCCGAATTGCGGCATGACGCTTGCTTCATGCGGACAAATGCGTGACACGTCCGTTGCGCCGATGACGCTTTTCCCTCCTCACGAGCGAGCGAATAATTCAAATGCCTCCCGCACCCGGCTCGCGCCGTCCACCCGCCAAAATACTGCCGCCCGACGCGCCTGGCCTGCGCGCGCTGGCGTCGCTGGTGACTGGTGTCATCGTCATATGCGCTTTGTACTTCGGGCGCGCGGTACTTATTCCGATCATCCTCGCGATTCTGCTGAGCTTTCTGCTCGCGCCTTTCGTCGATATGTTGCGGCGCATTCGCTTCGGGCAAGTGCCATCGGTGATCGTCGCGGTGTTGCTGGCGTTGTCGGTGCTGACGGCTGTCGGCGCGCTGATCGGCGCGCAGGTCGCGCAACTTGCGGGCGATCTGCCGAAGTATCAGGTCGCGGTCGAACGCAAGATCGACTCGGTGCAGCGCCTGACAGTCGGTCGCGCCGATGAATTTCTGGGGCGCGCATCGCGTGCGCTCAAACGCATTTCGCCCGCGCGCGAGCAGGAGCAGCGCACCGCCGAGAACAATCCCGCCGCCTCGCCGATCGATCAGCCGATGCCGGTGGAAGTGCACGAACCATCGCCGTCGCCGCTGGAACTGGCGCAGCGCTTTCTCTCGCCGGTCATCAGTCCGCTGGAAACGACGGGCATCGTGCTGGTGGTCGCCGTGTTCATCCTGTTGCAGCGTGAAGATCTACGCGACCGGCTGATACGCCTATTCGGCTCGCGCGATCTGCATCGGGCAACCACCGCGATGGACGAAGCCGCGCGCCGCCTTTCGCGCTATTTTCTGGCGCAGCTCGGCATCAACGTGAGCGTGGGCATCATCATTTCGATTGGGCTCGCGGTTATCGGCGTGCCGGGCGCATTGCTGTTCGGCGTGATGACGGCGCTTCTGCGCTTCGTGCCGTATGTCGGGACGTGGATTGCCGCGCTCGTCGCGGTGGTGTTCGCGGCGGCGGTTGGCCCCGGCTGGACCATGCTGATCTGGACCATCGTATTGTTCGGCGTGACCGACATCGTGGCGGGACAGATCGTCGAGCCGCTCCTGTACGGTCACAGCACCGGGCTTTCGCCGTTCGCGGTGATCGTCGCGGCAATCTTCTGGAGCTGGATCTGGGGGCCAATAGGTCTCGTGCTGTCGACGCCGCTCACGCTGTGCCTCGTGATTCTCGGGCGCCATGTGGATCGCCTCGAATTTCTCGATGTGCTGTTCGGCGACCGGCCAGCGCTCACCCCTGCGGAAAATTTTTATCAGCGCCTGCTTGCCAACGATCCCGACGAAGCGCTGGCGCAAGCGGAATCGCTGCTGACGGAACGCTCGCTGATCGCTTACTACGACGAAGTCGCGCTCGAGGGCTTGCGGCTCGCGCACAACGACGTGCTGCGCGGCGTGGTGACGGTGGATCAGTTGCGGCGCATCAACGAGTCGGCGCTCGACATCATCGAAGGGCTGGAGGAAACCGACGATACCGCCGTGCTGCCGCCGCCTCATCGCGAAGATCCGCCCGCGAGTCTGGAGTCGCCGGACGAAGCGGTGCCGCTCGCCTACGAAGCGCCGCCGCCGCATTTCGACGCGCAAGCGGAAGGTCACACGGCGTCGGTGTTGTGCATTGCAGGGCGCAGCGAACTGGACGATTTGGCCGCGACAATCGCGGTGCAACTCTTTAGGAAGCACGGGCTGGGCGCCGATCTGGCGGGCTACGAACGCTTCTCGCGCGGACGCTTCGGCGAAGTGAACCTGCACGGCGTGTCGATCATCTGCGTGGTCTCGTTCGATGCCGCCGAGTCGCCGCCATATCTGCGCAATCTCTTGCGCCGCCTGCATCAGCGTGCGCCGGCAGCCGAGCTGATCGTGGGACTCGTGTTCCCCGAAAGTCCGCTGCAGGGCGAAGCGCTGGTGCGCACGAGTTCGGCGGCGGTGTCGTTCAAGGAACTGGTCGAGGCATGCGTGGCGGCGGCACGCCGTCAATCGACCGATGGCGTCTCATGGACCGGACTCGATCCCTCGGATGGCGAAGCCGCGCTCGAAGGACCGCCCGCGCCCGAAGAGGACGCGCCGGCGTTGCGCAACGGCTGAAGCCTGCGGCCGCCTTAGCGGTTGCCGTCGAACAAGTCGTTGAGCATGGTGTCGAATGCGGCTTGCGCCTCTTCGAGCTCTTGCAGGGCGGCGTCGAAGGCCGTCAGCGCGAGTTGCGTCGGGCGGCCGTCGCCTTCGGGCGCGAACTGCTTCTGCAAGGCAAGAAAGGCGGATTGAACCTGGCGCGTCGCGTTGACGATGCGTTCCATCGCGCGCGCTTCTTCTTGCCGGTTGGCTTCTGCGGTCATGTGGGGCACTCCTTGTTGACAATGCCCGATATTATCAAGCGCGGAAGCCTTCGCGGTCCAACTCCGACTCAAGCCGTCGCTTTAGGGCCGGCGACCGTGAACAATCTTACCGCTTCCTCCAGCACCACCGCCCGCTTCGCCGGGCGCTTGGCCGTCACCGCCGCCTGTTCGACCAGCGCCGCGTTCTGCTGGGTCGAATTCGTCGAGATGCGAGACTGCCTGATTCACTTGCGCGATCCATCCGCCTGCTCGCTGCTGGCTTTCGCCACTTCATGATGATCGTCATACGCGGTTCACCGCTTCGTCGATAGCACGCATTGGCGCGTCGTGCGCGTGACGAGGCGTGCGTTTCGTGCCGATAACGGTGCCGCTTCGCTGGGCGCTTTATTGCGCGCTCCAGCCGCCGTCGATCTTCAACTCCGAACCGCGCATTTCGCTCGCGGCGTCGGAGCAGAGGAACACGGCGAGATCGCCGATCTGCTCCGTCGTCACGAACTGCGCCGACGGCTGCTTCTCGCCGAGCAACTTCGCGCGGGCGTCGTCAGGCGAGAGCGATTCGCGTG
Organism: Caballeronia sp. GACF4; assembly: GCF_023631025.1. Taxonomy (NCBI): domain Bacteria; kingdom Pseudomonadati; phylum Pseudomonadota; class Betaproteobacteria; order Burkholderiales; family Burkholderiaceae; genus Caballeronia; species Caballeronia sp. GACF4. The sequence goes on along the minus strand of NZ_JALQDW010000020.1, from coordinate 215,316 downwards.
CGGCGAGATCGTCGATCTGCTTCTGCACGAGCGGCGTATGCACGAAGCCGGGGCAGATGGCGTTGACCGTCACGCCGCTTCGCGCGTTTTCGAGCGCGGCGACCTTCGTGAGTCCGAGGATGCCGTGCTTGGCCGCCACATAAGCGGACTTGCCGACCGACCCGACGAGTCCGTGCACCGAAGCGATGTTGATGACGCGTCCCCAGCCGCGCTCGCGCATGCCGGGCAGCGCGACGCGCATGGTGTGAAACGCCGAGCTGAGATTGATGGCGATGATCGCGTCCCAGCGTTCCACCGGGAACTGGTCGATGGTCGCGACATGCTGGATGCCTGCGTTGTTCACGAGAATATCGACCGCACCGAAGGTTTCGTTGGCGAAGGCGAGCATGGCTTCGATTTCGCCGGGCTTGGTCATATCGGCATCATGATGCACCGCTTTCACGCCGATGGCTTCGATCTGCGCGAGGGCGCCGTTCACATCGCCGAAGCCGTTGAGCACGAGATTCGCGCCGGCTTGCGCAAGCGCCGTGGCAATGCCTAAGCCGATGCCGCTCGTCGAGCCGGTGACGAGCGCGGTCTTGCCGGCGAGCGATTTCGATGCGAGTTGAGTCATGGACGGGTTTCTCGATGAGTTTGAAGGGAGATGCGCGTTCGGCTGACTTTACAAAACGTCGCTAACTTTGCCTAGTGCGTAAAACACCGCGCATTGAAACACGGCCGCAAGGAGCCGATGTTATCTTTGCCAGCAACCCCAAGGAGCCCGACCCATGCTCTCACTCATTTACCGCGACTACATTGCCTGCCTGAACGGCAAGGACTGGACGAAGCTCGGGCAGTTCGTTCACGACGAGGTGTCGTATAACGACGTGCCAGGCACGCTGGCGGGCTATATCGGCATGCTGGAGCGAGATTACGAGCAGATTCCCGATCTGCATTTCAATATCGAACTGCTCGTTGAGGACGCGCAGACGGTGGCGGCGCGCCTGCTGTTCGATTGCTCGCCGAAAGGGACGTTCCTCGGCGTGCCCGTACACGGCCGGCGCGTGTGCTTTCGCGAGAACGTGTTTTATCGGTTTCGCGATGAGCGTATCGAGCGGGTGTGGTCGGTCATCGATAAGGCGGCGATTGAAGCGCAAGTCTTGTGAATGATTACATGCCATGTAATTGGCGAGCCTCACGCGCGCTCCTACTCTCTCGTCATCGCGGTGCAGCCATGTTGGCTGCACCGTTCGAGAACAAGGAGCCTCTCATGTCGAACCATACCGTTCATACGATTCAAACCGCCCCCGAGCAATCGAAGCCTGTGCTCGAACGCCTGCAACGAACCTTCGGCCTCGTGCCGAACATCGCGGGCGCGATGGCTGCATCGCCCACGCTGATCAATGGCTTCATCGGCTTGTTCGAGCGCGTGCACGCGAGCAGTCTCAGCGAGCCGCAGATTCAGACGCTGCTGCTCACCAACGCGGTGACGAACCGCAGCGAATGGGCCGCCGCGTTTCATACGGCGCTCGCGTTGCAACAGGGCGTGAGCCGCGCCGATGTCGATGCCATCCGCGAAGCACGCTTGCCCGCCGATGTAAACCTCGCCGCGCTCTCGGCGCTGGCGCGCACGCTCATCGACAAGCGCGGCCGGATCGATCGTGCGGACGAAGAGCGTTTCATCGATGCCGGCTTCGGCGCCGCGCAGATACTCGATGTAATCGCGGTCGTGGCGGCATCGACCATCACGAACTACACCGGTAGCGTCACGCAACCGCCGCTCGAAGCGCAGTTCGTCGAGTATGCGTGGCAAGCGCCGACACGTTGAGGAAAGCACATGACGACAGCCGCTCACGCCGAGAAAAGTCGAACGTCGAACGCTATCGGCGACCTGCTGCGTTACTGGCGCGATGTGCGCGGCGTGAGTCAGCTCGGCTTGTCGCTGGACGCGGGCGTATCGCAGCGGCAGATTAGCTTCATCGAAAGCGGCCGCAGCGTGCCGGGCCGGCAGACCGTACTCGATCTTGCCGAGACGCTCGACGTGCCGCTGCGCGAGCGCAATGCGCTGTTGCTTGCAGCAGGCTACGCGCCGCTCTATTCCGATGCGCCGTGGAACGCCGAAGAGATGCAGGGCGTCGTGCGCGCGCTCGAACGCGTGTTGCGTCAGCACGAGCCTTATCCCGCCATCGTCATGGACCGGCATTGGAACGTGCTGATGACCAACGCTGCCGCGCCGCGCTTCTTCAATCGTTTCATCGATATGTCCGCGCGCACGGGGCCGCGCAACATGCTGCATCTGGTGTTCGATCCGCTGGGCATGCGCCCGTTCATCGAGGACTGGGGTAACGTCGCGCGCAGTCTCTTGCAACGCGTGCATCGCGAAGCAGTAGGGCAGTTTGTCGATGAAGGCACGCGTAATCTCTTCGATGCCTTGCTCGCTTATCCCGATGTGCCGCGCGACTGGCGCTCGCGGGAAGTATCACGCGGCGCTTCCGCGTTGCCGGTCGTGCCGCTCGGCTTCGTTTTCGAAGGTACGGCGCTCGACTACTTCTCGATGGTGACGACGGTCGGCACGCCGCGAACCATCGCCGCGCAGGAGTTGCGCATCGAGTGTCTCTTTCCCGCCGACGATGCAACGGAAGCGCGGCATTTGGCGACGTTCTCGACATAGGCGCTTGCAGCGCATAGAGTGCTTCATTCGACTCTATGAAGGAGAAACGTATGACGACCACGGACAAGGTTGCACTGATCACGGCGGCGGGCAAGGGCATGGGCGCGGCCATCGCGAAGGAACTCGCGGCCAACGGCTACAAAGTCGCGCTGATGTCGCCTTCGGGCAGCGCCGTTACGCTCGCGGAGCAGTTGAACGGCTTCGGCATGACGGGTTCGGTGGCGCAGGACGCGGATATCGAAAAGTTCGTGCAAGGTACGCTCGAAAAATACGGCCGCATCGATGCCGTGGTGAACAACACGGGGCATCCGCCCAAAGGCGATCTCCTCGCACTCGACGACGCCAAATGGCACGAAGGCCTCGACCTCATCATCCTCAACGTGGTGCGTGTGCTGCGCCGCGTGACGCCGGTGTTTCAGAAGCAGGGCGGCGGCGCCGTCGTCAATATTTCGAGCTTCGCAGCGGTGGCGCCGGAGCCGGTGATGCCGGTTTCATCGGCGTTGCGTGCGGCGTTGAGCGCATTCACGCGCCTCTATGCGGAGCGGCACGCGGCGGAAAACATTCGCATCAATTCCGTGCTGCCGGGGTTTATCGATAGCTGGCCGGAAACGCCGGAGATCGTCGCACGCATTCCGGCAGGGCGCTTCGGTAAGACCGAAGAGATTGCGAAGACCGTGGCGTTTCTGTTGTCGGACGGCGCGGGCTATATCACCGGACAGAACATCCGCGTCGATGGGGGAATCGTTCGGGCGCTTTGAATGCGATGCCTGTGTCCGGCGTCGCTTCGTGTGGCCGTGATCTCAAGGCGCGATGGCGTCCGCCGTTTCCTGATCCCAATACGGCGGCAGCGCCTTATAAGGATTCGAACCGGCAAGCGACGTGACATACACGCCGCCCGCGCCATGTGTCTTCGCATACTGAACGACGCCCGGCAACTGCGCGGCCGTTGCGCCATACACCATATGCACGAAGCGGTTCTTCGGATACGCGGCTTGCCAGCTCATCGGTTGATAGCGCGCGTAACTCTTGACCGTGCTTTCGAAGACCACGAACTGATCGGCGGTCGGCAGGCTCGCATAAAGCTCGGGAACGTTCGTTCCCGGGTTACCCATGACCGAGTATGTCGACTTCAATCCCTTGATGTAGTTGTAGATGGACTGATAGAACTGGACGTGCGACATCTGGCTATCGGCCGTCATCTCGTCGATGAAAAAGCCATCGACCTTATAAAGCGTCACGTACGCGTTGATGTCCGCCACGACCGCCGAAAGCGAGCGCTTTGCATACGACGTCGATACATAGCCAATCACCTTGCCGCCCGCCGCATGAAGTCGTGTTACGGCGGCGGCATAGGCGACGTCTTCCTTGATACCGGGACCGCTGTTCGGATTCAGAATGGCCGTGGTCGGAACCTTGCGCGCGGTGGCGGTCAAGCTGTTCCAGTTCGAGACGCTGCTCGTGGCATTGAAATACGAGGGGATGACGACGCTGGTGGCCGTGTTGACCGTTGTGGCCGCGAAGGCCGTGCTACCGGTGCCCAACAAGGCGGCGAGAGGCATTGCCCACTTCAGACAGTTCAAGCATTTCAAAGCTGCGTTCAGCATTTAGCCTCCTGACGCGGTCATTCAAGCCGCTGTCTTTTGGCCCGCCGCACAGACGGCGGGCAACTGGCAAACTCTCGTTAAGAAAGTCCCTTTAGTTTTGCGTCGCCGGATCACTCCGGTTTTGCCCCTCTCCCCTAACGGCAGGCTTTGAGATTTCTTTAGCGTAATAAAAGGAATCTTTGGCATCGCTTGATGACGCTTGGACGACTCGTTATCTCTCAGCGCGTCGCCAAACGTTTGCCTTAAAGTTCTATTGAACATGGTCGTTAATGCCTAGCAACGTGCACTGGTTTTTTCGATGCATAAGCGGTCTTGAGCGGCTAAAGGTCATGTGCTATCGTGCGCGCCCTTAGCATTTAAGCAAAAAAATATTGCTTCGCGACCCGCGCAACGCGGGCTTTGCGTAGCGCGATTGCGGCTAGCCGAATGAGCTTGCGGTGACGATTTCCTCAAGGCGATGTCCTTGAGAAAAGCGCGCTGCACTCGTATAAAAATCAAACGGGGAAAAGATCTTGCCGATGGAGAAGTGGACCCGGGCACGCGCCGGTATGTTCTCTTGCGCGCGTGCGGAACGGGCGCCTGAACGTTTCGTGATGCGCGTATTGGCAGCCGTTCTGTTGAGCACGGCGGGCCTTGATCCGTTCATCGCTTATGCGCAAGCAGCGGCGCTGCAGTCCAATGCGCCGCGCGCTTCACAGTCCGCTGCATCTCAACCCAATATCGCTTTCTATTACGCGGCGAATCCGCCTGTCGATCAATTGCAGGCATTCGACGCAGTGGTCCTCGACCCGGTAGCGGGCTTCGATCCGTCCATGCATCCGCTCGCGCATACGACATGGATCGCGCGTAGTCAAAGCGGCAATGCCGCTGAAATCGAAGCGCTGTGGCAGCGTGGTTATCGCGGATTTTTCCTCGATACGCCAATCGCTCTTGCCGCAGCCCTTCGAATTCATGCGGCGCATCCGGACGCGCGTCTTATCGCGGGTGGCGAGAACATTGCGCAAAGCGCGTTGCCCTATGCAAGCGCGCTGTATGCGGTCGTCGGCGATTCGCTGATTCGCGGTATAGACGAAAGTGGTCAGTTCACGGAAGTTCCTGAAGCGTTGCGCGCACGGCGCATGGCGGCGGCGCGCGAATTCACGCAGCAGAGCGGCGTGCCGGTCGTGTCGATCGAGTATTGCAATCGCAACGACCGGCAGTGCGCGCGCGATACAGCGAGCCGCGTCGTGTCCGCAGGCATGCTGCCTTACGTGACGAGCAAGGCGCGCGATGTGGTCGGCATCGGCAAGATAGAAGTGCTGCCGCGCAAGATTCTCGTCGTGCAGGACCGCGATACCAAGGACCCGCTCGATTTAAGCGCGGGGGTGCGTGACCTCGCCACGCCGCTCAATTACATGGGCTACGACGTCGAGTACGCCGACTTTTCGTCGCGCTTGCCGGATAACATCACACCCGACCGTTACGCAGGCGTGGTCGCATGGATTCAGCGCGGCGCGGTGCCCGATGCACAAGTCTGGCAACGATGGGTTGCCGCGCGCATGGCGGATCACATTCCTGTCGCGTTTCTCGGTCAGTTCGGTTTCGATTCAGCCGGTTCCGCTGGCGCCGCGCTCGATCTGCAACCGGTCGGCGGAACGTTCGCGGCGCCCGTCACGGTCGTCAAGAGCGATCCGATGATCGGCTTCGAGATCAGCCCGAAACCGGAACCGCGCGATCTGCAAGGCGTGCGCGTGGGTCCGCGCAGTCAGGCTTTGTTGCGCGTCTCGGCAAGCGGAGCAGAGGTAGACCAAGTCGCGCTCACGCCGTGGGGCGGGTACGCGCTGAGTCCTTACACAGTCGTATCGTTGGACAGCATCGAACAGGAACGCTGGGCCATTCAACCAATGGCTTTCATGAAGGCGGCGCTGCATCTGCAAGACATGCCCGCGCCGAGCGTGACGACGGAAAACGGCCGACGCCTTTTCATGTCGCACGTGGATGGCGATGGCTTCGCCTCACGCGCGGAATTCCCCGGTCCCGACTACTCGGGCGAAGCGTTGTATCAGCAGATTTTCACGCGCTATCAAGTGCCGATGACGCTCTCCGTCATCGAAGGCGAAGTCGGTCCTGCCGGTCTGCATCCGGATATCTCGCCCCGTCTGGAAGCCATCGCGCGCAAGATGTTCGCGCTGCCGCACGTCGAGATCGGCACGCATACGTACTCGCATCCGTTTCAGTGGGAACAGGTCGACAGCAAGGGCGCACAGATGGATCGCGGCGGTGGCGACGCGGCGTTCTCGTTGAATATCCCGGGATATCGCTTCAATATCGATCGTGAGATCACGGGCTCGATCGACTATATCAACTCGCGTCTTGCACCTGCCGGCAAGAAGACCGTGCTCCTGCAATGGTCCGGCGACTGCCGTCCGCCTGGCTTCGTCGTGCGCAAGGTGGCCGAGGCGGGCGTCTACAACTTCAATGGCGGCGATACGGTCATCACGAAGTCGGCCAATAGCTGGACCAATATCGCGCCGGTCGGTGTGGACAAGGGACCCGGCGCATATCAGGTATATGCGCCGAATCAAGACGAGAACGTCTATACGAACGACTGGCAAGGTCCGTTCTATGGCTTCACGCGCGTGCTGGAAACGTTCGCGATGACCGAGCGTCCGCAGCGCTTCAAGCCGATCGACATCTATTACCACATGTATAGCGGCACCAAGGTGGCGTCGCTGCGCGCGTTGGATCAGATCTTTTCGACGACACTCAAGCAGCCGGTGATGCCGGTCTATGTGAGCGAGTACATCCGCAAGGTGCTCGACTGGCATACCTTCGCGGTGGCAAAAGACATCGATTCGAAGTCCGGTCAATGGCTCGTGCGCGGCAATGGCGAAGTGCGGGAATTGCACTGGCCGCAAGCGGCAAAGCCATCGGTCGATGATGCTTCGGGCGTCACGGGTTTCGCGCCAGGGCCTGACGGTACTTACATCCATATCGATAACGGCAGTGCGCGTTTTGCCATGGGCGGTACCACGACCGCGCCGTATATCGAAGAGGCAAATGGTTTCGTGCGCAACTTTAGCCGCACGCCGCAAGGCATGCAGTTCGAATTTGCCGGCCACTATCAGCCGTTCGTCAGGGTAGCGAACGCGCAGCAGTGCAAGGTCCGCGTCAACGGTCAGAGCGTTGCTGCTCGACGCGATGGCGATTTCCTGCGCTTCGACACGTCGGCCGACGTCGGATCTATCTTGAACTACAAGCCGGTCGAGGTCGCCTGTGCTCGTTAATCGCCCTCGTATTGCGCCAACGTGGCTCGTGATGTTGCTCGCGGGCGTCGTGATGATCACGCTATGGTTCATGCATCCGCGTGGCGGATTGCGCAACCGCTTGACATCCACCGATGCACCGAGCGATCTCAGCATCGCTTATCTTGAAGCGTGGCTGCGCGTGCAGCCCGGCAACACGGAGATTCTCTCGGTGCTCGGCACGCAATACGTGCGTCTCGGGCGCGATGAAGATGCGCGCCGCATTGCTGACCGCATGGCCGCCGCGCCTGGTGACGAGCTTCATCGCGCCGCACAGTTGCTGCGCCTGACCGTGGATACGCGCGAGACCTTCGCATTGCCCGCGAACGATCCGGGCCGCGAGGCCGCGCTGGTTCGCCTGCGCACGCAACTGACCAACGCGGCGGCGCTGTCGTGGTCGAATGCGGACCTGCAAATGCTGGCCGAAGCGGCTGCATCCGCGAATGCGCAACAGCTTGCGGGGCAGCTCTATGCGCGGCTTGCCGTGCAGGACCCGGCACGACAGACGCGCTGGAATCGCGAAGTGGTGCGCTTTGCCATGTATGGCGGCGACTATCGCGGCGCGGCGGAAGGCTGGTTCCGTTTGCAAGCGAAGGCACCCACGTTCGATACGAAGCGTGATTGCTTCATCAACGGCATTCGCGCGCTACAGTCGGGCAATCTGCTCGATGAAGCGCTTGGCGCCGCGAAGGAACATGGCGCGGCGTTCGCGCACGATCACGCGACGCTTGTCGTGCTGCTGAATCTGGCGCGCGCGGCGCATCGGCCGGACCTCGTGGATCGTTATGCAAAGGCGCTCGCGGGTTATGCGCAAGCGCAGCCAACGGATGAAGACGGCGCGCTACGGCTGGTCGCGTATCTTCGCGAGCGCGCATCACAGAAAGAATATGCGTACATGGATGGTTCGCAGCCGATGCATACGCACCGTCACGATGTGCATGTCGTTCGTGTTGCCACGCCTGCATCGGCTCCGAACGCCACGGACGATGTCCCGGGTCTCCTGTACCAATCGTTCCTCGAATCGAACGACTTGCAGAACGCACAGCGCGTCGCGAGCGAACAGGTCGAGAAGAATCCCGGCTCGACGGTGTGGACGAAGCGGCTCGCTCAAGTATCCGAATGGAATCACGCGTCGCCGCTCGCGCTCAAGATGTGGCTCGCTTACGCGCAAGCCACGCACGACCCGGAAGGCTGGAAAAACGTCATGCGTCTGGCTCCGATGCTCAACGACGACAACGCGTATCTCGCCGCGTTGATCCAGGCATCGAATGCCGCACCCGCCGATCTCAAGCTGCTCGACTCGGTCGTCGCGGCATACGAACGTCTCGGCCGTCCGGACGATGCACTGGCGTTCCTGCGCACCCGTCAGCGCACGATATCGAACGAGGCCATCGTTTTGCGGCTTGGCCAACTCGCGGAACGCTCGGGCCACGACGACGAAGCGCTCGCCGCTTATCGCGCGCTGAACAAGCGCAATCCGGCGAACACGCAATACGCATTGCGCACCGCGAGCCTTTTGTATCGTCATGGCGACTACAAGGGTGCGCTCGATGCCTTGCTCGCTGCACGCCAAGGCGCCAGGAACGATGACATTCTGTTCTGGTGCAACGCGGCGCAACTCGCGCGTCTTCTGCAACGGGATGACATCGCCAACGACGCGTACAAGCATCTGCTTGCAAGCGGCGAGGCCACGCCCGAAGACTTGAGCGCCATGACGTACTTCTACGACGCTTATCCAGTCGATGCCGCTCGCACTTCGGAGTTGCAGTATCGCCGCGATCGTTCGCCGCGCTCACTGGAAAGCGCAGTCCACTATCACACCGATGCCGAGCAATACGATCGCGCCGATGCATTGCTCAAAAGCCTGAGCCCGGAGCAACTCGCCGTTGCGTCCGAGTCGCCGTCGTTCCTGCGCATTCGCGCCGAATACTATCGACAGACGAACCGTCCGCTCGATGCGCTCGCCGATCTTCAACATGCCGTCACGCTGCCGGGTGCCGCGCTCGACTTGCGCGCGGCATTGCTCTGGACGCTCGTCGACTACGGCACGGATGCGCAATTGCACGACGCGCTCAAGCCATGGCGCGATACGCCTGCGCAAGAGCCCGCGTTGTGGGGCCCGCTCGCTGCTGCCTATATGCGCTTGAACAAGCCTGAAGCCGCGCTCAAGTACTTGCGTCTGCAAGCGGCGTCCGCATCGCGTGATCCGCTGTGGCAGTTGAGCTATGCCGAAGCGCAAGAGATGGCGGGACGCAGCGACCTCGCATGGTCCATTCGCCGCAATGTCTGGCGCCAGATGCAGGACGAGGAAGCGGCCGTTCGCGCGAACACGGCGGTGGGAAAGAACATCGTGCAGACGCACCAGTCGCAAGGCAGTGAAGTGCGTGAACAACTGCAAGGCCGGCGCGTGACGCTGGCATCGATATTCGAGAACGCGGATGTATCGAAGGCATTGCTCATCAACCTGCTCGCAACCGATGCCGGGCGCAACGACGACACCGCCGCACGCCGCACCTTGCTGGGCGATACGGCCGGTTTGCCTGCTGCGCAATTGAAGGCATCGAACGCGAGTGCATCTGCGAAAGAGACACGACTGACCTCGTCCGTTGCACGCGATGTCGCGCTTGCCTGGGCCATGTCGCACGAAGCGAATCCGTTGGCGAAGCGCTGGCTCGCGCGTCAATACGCCGACGTGCTGGTTCAGCCTTCGGAGCAGTTGATCGCCATTGCGCTTGCCGACAACGACAAGCCCGCGATGGGACGTCTTCTCGATGATCAGAAGGCGCGCCTGCCGATCTATGACCGTATCGATGCATCGATCGCGGTGGATCGTCCGGGCGATGCACAAAAGCTCGCGTTTCAAGGCCTCGAAGATGCGCCCTATGACGATGAACTGCATGGCCGCCTCGTGCAGACCTCACTGACCTGGCCGCAATCGCTCGATGCAAGCGTCACGAGTTATGTCGAACATCCGCTCGATTACATCGAGCAGACGCTTGGCGGCAGCCTCAAGATCGCGGACAAATACATGATCGGCGTAAAGGGCGTTCAACGCTTCCAGCATTCGACGGATTCATCGCAACTCACCGATGTCCCTTCGGTGGATCGCTCGTTGGAAGTCTTCGCGCGCCGCCAGACTTACGACACGGCGTTCATGGTCACCGTGGGCCGCCGCGAAGCGCTCGACAGTTTTTACAGCGTATCGGCGGGTGCCGAATGGGGCCGAAATTCCGCTTTGTCGCTCGCCGTGAAGGCGGGCTACAACCAGACCGCACGCGAGTCGCAAGTGTTGCAAGTGGGCGGTGTGAAGGACAACGTCGCAGGCACCGTGACGTATCGCGCGACGGAAAGCCTCTATGCCACGGGCACGGTCGAAGCCGATCGCTTCTATAGCCAAGCGCGTAACTATCTCGGTAGCGGCGTGCTGTCGACGGGCGAGATCGGTTATCGCATTCGCACGAATTATCCGGACTACACGCTGCGCCTGATGGGCGCGCATGGCGGATACGGCGCAAGTGGCGCCGCCGATGGCCTGATCTCGCGCCTCATTCCGGTGACCGCCGGTCCGGTGAGTGCGGCGAGCTTCATTCCGCAAAGCTACTCGCAATACGGCCTGTTCTTCGGTTTCGGCAACGATCTGCTCGATCAATACACGCGCGCATGGCGGCCATTCTTCGATGCAGGCGTGCTGCACGACTCGAATCAGGGCTGGGGACCGTCCATCAGTCTTGGCCTCGCGGGCACCGTGTTCGGCGGCGATCATGCGGCGCTTTATTTCTCGCATCAGCGTGTGTCGCGTCTCGGTACGCCGGTCACGCAAATCGGTGCGCGCTATAGCTGGTTTTATTGAAACGATTCTGGATCCACGGAAGGGGAAGCAACATGCACGGTATCAAACGACTCGCGCGTTCAGGCGCATGGTGTGTGGCGGCAACCGCGCTCGCGCTTGCAATGAGCGCATGCGGAACGGTGCGTCAGACGGCCGGCCCGACGCTCACGCATGGCGACAAGGTGGCTGTCGTGTCCATCGCCAACTACACGGAAACGCCGGATGCGGGCAAGAGCGCAGAATCCATCGCGGCGAATACGCTGCGCGCAGGCGGTGTCGGTGATGTACGTATCGCTCCCGCCGATACCAACCGCAACGCGCTCTTCGATAACGCGCAACGCGGCGATGGCGACAAGTCGCTCGAATGGGCACGCTCGCAAAACGCGCGCTATGTGCTGACGGGCGCGGTCGAGGAATGGCGCTACAAGACCGGCGTAGATGGCGAACCGGTAGTGGGCGTGACCTTCGAACTGATCGATGTCGCGAACGGCTCGGTCGTCTGGAGCGCAACGGGAACGCGTACGGGCTGGAGCCGCTCGGCATTGTCGAGTGTGGCGACCACTTTGATCGGCAATGTGCTGTCGCCGTTGCAAGCGCGCCAGTAAGTCGCCGATCAAGCTTGCCCGCCTGCCGCCGACATACAGAATGCAGGCCGATACGAAATGAGCACGAGACAAGAAAAGGAAATGGCCGTGAATACCGCAGCCGTCGAAACCAACCCGGGCGCCGCCAAGCGCCACGCGCATCCGTTCGGCAATCTGGGCCGCGTGCGCCGCTTTCTCGCGCCCGCGGTGGCGCGGCCCTTCGCTATCGTCGAAAGCGTCGCGCTGATGCTCATCATGCTGTCTGTCGCGCGCTGGCTTCAGCATGACGATCCCTTACTCGTGCGCGGCGGCTTTCCGTGGCTATGGATGGTGCCGCTGCTCGTCGCGTTGCGCTACGGTACGCTGCTTGGCTTGCTGTCCAGCTCCATCATGTTCGGTGTGTGGGAGTTGTTCTATCCGCCGGGCGGCACGTTTCCCGCGTTGTATTTCGCGGGCGGTCTTTGTCAGACGATCCTTGCCGGTCATTTCGGCGATACGTGGGGCAGCCGCGCGGAACGTGCATCGTCGCTGAACGATTATCTGAACGACCGCCTCGTTGCGTTGACCAACAGTCACTACTTGCTGCGTCTTTCGCATGAGCGGCTTGAGAAGGATCTGCTGTCGCGTCCGACGACGTTGCGCGATTCGATCACCGAGTTGCGGCGGCTTTCCGTCGCCGGCGACACGGCGAAGAACGATTCATCGATGCGCGGCGCGGATGGCCTGCTCGAGTTCATCGCGCAAGCATGTCAAATTGAAGTGGCCGCGCTTTTTCCGGTGCATCGCGGCAAACTGGGCATGGAGCCGATCGCCCAACTCGGCGATGCCTTCACGCTCAAGCTCGACGATGAACTCGTCATGCATGCGCTCGCCACGCAAAACGTCGCGCATCTGAAGAACGTCGATTCGACCGTGCCGGTCAGCGAGTATCTCGTCTGCGCGCCGCTGGTATCCGCCGATGGCGAATTGCGTGCGTTGCTCGTCATCAAGCGCATGCCGTTCCTGTCGCTCAACTTCGACAATCTGCAACTCCTGCTGGTGCTGTTGGGTTACTACGCCGATGGCGTGGCGCACGCGTCCTTCGTGCAGCGCATTGTCGATCAGGTACCCGATTGTCCGCATGAATTCGCGCTCGATCTCGGCCGTCTGACGCGTCTGCAGAAGAAAGCGGGCGTGGCTTCCTCGCTGGTCGCGCTCGTGTTTCCGCGCGATGAAGAAGGCGATGAACTCTTCGAACACGTCATACGCCGCCGCCGTTCGCTCGACGTCATGTGGCCCCTGCAGACGCCGCGGCAATCCGTGCTGCTCAATCTCATGCCCGCAACGGATACGACCGGCATCGACGGCTATCTCGCGCGTATCGAAGCAAGTCTGAAAGCGCAGTTCAATACCGACCTCGAAGGCGCGCGCGTTGGCGTGCATACGCTGCATCTCGGAGGCGAGGAACCTGGCGCGGCGCTCAAGCGTCTTCTCAAGCGAAGTGGCCTCGATGTCTAAAGGGTCCTCACTCCTCCTCGGCGCGCTCGCGGCTATCGTCGCGGGAATCGTGCAATACCTTGCGATTGCGAGCCTGATGCAGGCGCCGGGCGCGTTCGATCCGCTCATGCGCTTCCTGGCTTGGCAGGCCGCAGCGGGTCTGGCCGAAGCCATTGCGTTTCGCGCCTGGTTGCCGCGGAACTATCGCGAGCCGCTTGCTTGGTCGTTGCTCTCGTTGTGGCTTGCGTGCACGTTCGTACCGCTCTTGGGTGGCGTCGTGGTGCTCGTGAGCTGTATCTGGGCAGCGCTCTTCCCCGCGCTCAAGGAAAGCGGCGAACTCGACGATGTCGCGCGTCCCAAGTTCGTCACGTATCTGGTGTCGCGCGTTCAGCATGGCGGCGGCGCGCGCTTGCAGGCACGTCTTGCGAACACGCAGGTGGCATCGACGGATCGACTGTCCGCGTTGGTTGCCATTCAGAGCATGCCGACCCGCACCACCGGCACCTTGCTGCGCGACTTGCTCGCCGATCCCCTGGAAGATATTCGCCTAATTGCATACGGCACGTTGGACCATGCCGAGAACGAGATCATGCAGAAAATCTTCAGAACGAGCAGAACGCTCGAAGCAACCGGGAAGCCGGCCGAGCGTCACGCGCTGAATCGACTGCTTGCCGAACTCTACTTCGAGCTCGTGTACCAGAATCTCGTGCAAGGCGCGGTCTATAAGCACACGCTGCAGCAAGCCGACCGCTACGCGCAGGCCGCGCTCGAAACCGATTCATCGGATGCCGCACTGTGGCTCATTCGCGGACGTTTGGCGCTCGCAAGCGGCTTGCCCGATGAAGCGCATGAACACATTGGCCGCGCGCTCGAGCTCGGCTTTCCGCGCGAACGTCTCGTTCCCTGGCTTGGCGAAGCGGACTTTCTGCGCGGCGAATATTCACGCGTGGCGAACCTTCTGGCGACGCTCGGCAATGCCGCTTCGTTGCCCACGCTCAAACCGGTTGTGAAGTACTGGTCATGATGAAAGAACTCCCGATCCGCCGCGCCGCCGATGCCGATGTCTGCCTTCTCCTCGAAGGCACGTTCCCGTTCGTGCGCGGCGGCGTATCGAGCTGGGTCAACGAGATGATCCGCTCTTACCCCGACACACGCTTCGCGATCGTCTTCATAGGCAGCCAGAAGTCGGATTATGCGGGCGTCGCTTATGCATTGCCCGACAACGTCGTGCATATCGAAACGCATTACCTGTACGAGCCGACCACGGCGGATTTCACGCCGCGCGCGGCCGCTGGCGACAGCGCCGCATTCGTGCGCTCGCAGCAGTTGCACGACACCTTGCGCGACCCGCGTAACGGCCGCGATGCTGGCGCGTTGCTCGCCGACATGATCCCGATGATCGGCACGAGCGGCGCGCTCAACGAAGAGCAGTTCCTCACGAGCCGCGCGGCGTGGCATACCATCGTCGATCAATACGAGCAGTTCTGCACGGACCCGTCCTTCACCGATTACTTCTGGACCGTGCGTATCATGCACAAGCCGCTGTGGCAGCTTGCGCGCGTGGCGGAGCAGTTGTTGCCGGCCAAGGTTTATCACACGGTATCGACGGGATATAGCGGCTTTCTCGGCGCGTTGATGCACTACCGTACCGGACGGCCCTTGCTGATCTCCGAGCATGGCATCTATACGAAGGAACGCAAGATCGACTTGCTGCAAAGCCAGTGGGTTCGCGACAACCGCGGTGTGTTCGAACGCGACATCTCGCGGGTGAGTTACTTCCGCGAACTGTGGGTGCGTTTCTTCGAAGCGATCGGCAAGCTTGCCTACGACGCCGCCGACGATATCGTCGCGCTCTACGAAGCGAATCGCCAGCGTCAGGTGATGGACGGTGCGCGTGCCGAGCGCACGCAGTGTATCCCCAACGGCATCGACGTCGATGCGCTCGGGCCGCTCGTCGCGCAACGCAAGCCGCGTTCGAATCGCGTGGTTGCGCTGATCGGACGCGTGGTGCCGATCAAGGACATCAAGACTTTCATTCGCGCGATCTTCATCGCGTCGCGCAGCATGCCGGACCTGGAAGGCTGGATCATCGGACCGGAAGAAGAAGATCCCGCCTATGCGCTCGAATGCCGCGCATTGGTGGAGAGTCTCGGCTTGAGCCGCAATCTCAAGTTTCTCGGCTTTCAGCGTATTGACGACATGCTGCCGCAAGTCGATGTCATCGCGCTGACCTCGATCAGCGAAGCGCTGCCGCTCGTGGTGCTCGAAGGTTTCGCAGCAGGCGTGCCCGCCATCACGACGGATGTCGGGTCGTGCCGCCAATTGATCGAAGGCGTGGATGAGGAAGATCGCGCGCTCGGATCGGCGGGCGGCGTCGTGCAGCTTGCGGACCCGGCCGCGTTCGCGCAGGCCGTGCTGTCCTTGCTCGCGGATGAAACGCGCTGGCAAGCCGCACAACAAGCCGGCCTCGCACGCGTGCGCCGCTATTACACGAAGAAGCAGATGATCGACCGTTATCGCGCGCTGTATGACCGGCTGTCGGCACTGCCGGATCGCGCGCGCAGCGGCATGTCGGCCAGCGCCGCGCAATGCCCGATGCATCATCACAAACCGGCAGGCGCCGCGAAAGAGCCGCTTGCATCGCAGGAGTCACGCTGATGGCCGGCATTGGTTTCGAATTGCGCAAGATCATGCGCCGCGACACGCTCGCGGGCGTGGCGCGCGCGTATGCCTATGCAGGGTTGATCAGTTCAGGTCCGCTCATTCTGTCGATCTTCGGCATTTTGATCATCGGGCTCATCAGCCTGGCTTCAGTCATACCGAAGTTTGCGATCGTGCAGTTTCAGGTGTCGGTGACATATTTGATCGCGCTTAGTCTGATATTGACGGGACCGTTGCAACTCTCGTTCACGCGCTTCATTTCCGACCGCTTGTTCGAGAAGCGCGATGACCTCGTGCTGTCCAATTACAACGGCGTCGTGCTCGTGTCTTCGGCTCTTTCGAGCGTGGTTGCGGTCGTTGCGATGTTACTAGGCTTTCGTGAAGAGCCGATCGTCTATCGCCTGTTGATGATTACCGGCTTCGTCGTGGTCAGCAATATCTGGATCGCGGTGATCTTTCTGTCGAGCGTGAAGCAGTATCGGCAGATTCTTTACGTGTTTGCCGTGGGTTATGCGTGCGTCGTTTGTCTTGCGCTCGCACTGAACGGCTATGGACTCATCGGTTTGCTGGGCGGCTTCGTGGCCGGCCATATCGTCTTGCTGGCGGGTTTGTCGGGCTTGATTTACCGGAACTATCGCAGCGAGCGCTTCGTGTCGTTCGAAGTGTTCGAAGGACGTTATGCCTATCCTAGTCTCGCGCTCGTCGGCTTGCTGTTCAATATCGGCGTGTGGCTCGACAAGTTCATGTTCTGGTATGCGCCGGGCACGGGTACGCGAGTCATTGGGCCGCTGAATGCATCGGTGATCTACGACATCCCCATTTTTATCGCTTACGTATGCGTGATGCCGGGCATGGCGACGTTCCTCGTGCGTATCGAAGCGGACTTCGTCGAATACTACGACGCGTTCTACGACGCCGTGCGCAGCGGCGCGACGCTGCGCCATATCAGCGAGATGCGCGACATGATGGTGGGCAGCGTGCGTGCCGGACTCTATGAAATCATCAAGGTGCAGACGGTGGTGCTGCTGCTGATCGTTGCGTTCGGTGAGCGCGTGCTGGGCTTGCTCGGCATCTCGCCCTTGTATATGCCGCTTTTGGTCGTCGATGTCGTGTCCGCGAGTCTGCAAGTGCTGCTGCTCGGCCTGCTCAACGTCTTCTTCTATCTCGATGGACGACGCACCGTCATGAAGCTCACCGGCGCGTTCGTCCTGTTGAATGGCCTTTTCACGGGCATTACGTTGCGGCTCGGACCGGATCTCTACGGCTATGGGTTCGCAC
This sequence comes from Caballeronia sp. GACF4, assembly GCF_023631025.1. Taxonomy (NCBI): domain Bacteria; kingdom Pseudomonadati; phylum Pseudomonadota; class Betaproteobacteria; order Burkholderiales; family Burkholderiaceae; genus Caballeronia; species Caballeronia sp. GACF4. Next base: position 197,950 of record NZ_JALQDW010000020.1, on the reverse strand, counting down.
TGGCGTTGCTCGTCGTCGTGGTGGCCGCCGTGAAGGTGCTCGACCGCAAGTTCCTGTCTCTCGAATACGAGACTTACATGCTGCGCGGCTGAGTGGCTTAACGACATGAACAAATTCGTCCGACGATCTGGCCTGCGCGCATTGCTGCATTTCGCGCGGATCGCCGCCTTCGGGGCGATGGTGACGGCCGCGCACGCGCAAACGCCATCGGTCGCGCTGTATTACGGCGCAAATCCGCCTGTCGAGGAACTCACCGGTTTCGATGTCGTCGTAGTCGAGCCCGATGCACATTTCGATCCGCAAGGTCATGCGGATGCGCACACGGCGTGGTTTGCTTACGTGAGCATCGGCGAAGTGAATCCGCATCGCGCTTACTTCAAGGCAATTCCGTCTGCGTGGATGCCTGGCGTGAATCAGGCGTGGGCGTCGCATGTGGTGGATCAAACGGCGGCGCAATGGCCGGCGTTCGTCGTGAACAAGGTTATCGCACCGTTGTGGAAGAAGGGTTATCGCGGCTTCTTTCTCGATACGCTCGATTCGTATCAGCTGATCGCCACGACCGATGCCGCGCGTGCGGCACAGGAAGCGGGACTCGTGCGCGTCATTCGCGCCATCAAGGCGCGTTATCCGGAAGCGAAGCTGATCTTCAATCGCGGCTTTGAAGTACTGCCTCAAGTGCATGAATCAGCCTGGATGGTCGCGTTCGAATCGCTGTATCGCGGCTGGGATGCAGGCAAGCAACGCTATACGGAAGTACCGCAGGCCGACCGCGACTGGTTGCTGATGCAGGCCACGACCATACGCGATCGATACCATCTGCCGGTCCTTTCGATCGACTATTGCGCACCCGCCGACGCCGATTGCAAGGTCGCGACGGCCGCACGCATCGCGGCCGACGGCATCGTGCCCTATGTCACCGATGGCGCGCTCGCTACGGTAGGCACAGGAGCGCCACTAGCGAATTGAACGCAACGAAGAACAACATCATCTGAGAGAGCAAAGCCATGTATGGCATCGTCGGCGCCATACCCAACGCAATATCGTTCCCGTATTGATCGAAGGGCTGCACGGATGTGGATAAGCCGCGGACTCTGGCAAAGTCGGTCACGGTGGAGTAAGGGGCCGTTGCGAACACTGAGCAGCAGCGTGTTCCTTGGCCTCACCCATTATCCCCACCCGCCACGGCCAGCACCGCACCCGTGATATACGCAGCCTCATCCGAGGCAAGAAAGAGAATCGGCGCGATCTGCTCGTCGAGCGTGCCGTAACGCTTGAAGAAGGTCGACTCGGTGACCTGCTTGACCGCCTCGCCCATCCATGCTTTCTCTTGCTCGCTATCGCCTGAGGCGTTACGAGGCACTCGTCGCGGAGGTGCCTCTGTCCCGCCAGGCGCAGCCGCAACGACGCGAATGTTGTACGCGCCGTACTCCATCGCAAGCGATTGAGTCATCGCGTTCACGCCGCCCTTCGCCGCGGAGTACGGTACGCGCCGAATCCCGCGAGTCGCATTCGATGAAATGTTGACGATGGTGCCGCAACCCTGCGCGAGCATGTACGGAAGCACGGCATGACACGCGTAAAGCGTTGGCATAAGCGAACGCCGAATCTCCGCATCGATATGCGCGGGCTCGAACTCCGCGAAAGGGCGCATGCGAATGGCGCCGCCCACGCCGTTGACGAGAATGTCGATCCGACCGAACCTTTTCTTTGCAAAAGCCATCGTCGATGCCGCACCGTCGTAGGTTTCGAGATCGGCGACAAACGCAGCCGCATCATCGCTTTGTGCTTCAGCGGCGACTTCCGCCACGAAGTCCGCTCGATCGACGAATAGAACCTTCGCTCCTTCCGCGATCGCACGAAGCGCAACGCCTCGCCCGATCCCTTGCGCCGCGCCTGTGACCACCATGACTTTGCCAGCGAATCGGTTGGTGTTCATGCGGTCTCCGGCGCGGCGTTAGGGGTGAACTTCTCGTAGTGAAAGCTATTCGGCTTCACGCCGGTATCGTCGAAGTACTTGCGCACGGCATCGACCATTGGAGGAGGACCGCAGAGATAGACATCGACGTCACCGTCATTCAATGACTCTGCCGACATGTGCTGCGTGACCCAGCCTTTGCGTGGATGATCCGATTCGGCATCGGCCACGACGGTGCTGTAAGTGAAGTGCGGGAGCTTCATGGCATACGCAGCTATTGCATCGGTTTGCACGAGGTCGAGGTCTCGCGTCACACCGTAGATGAGATGAACCCTTTGCTGCGCGTTCGTCCGGTATAAGACTTCCAGCATCGACAAGAAGGGCGCTAAACCAGTGCCACCCGCAAGAAAGAGCAACGGCCGCTCGACGGGGCGCAGATAGAAGCTACCCAGCGGCCCGGTCAATTGGGTCTTGTCGCCCGGCTGCGCGGATTCGAGCCAGGTACTCATCACGCCGCCTGGAATCTTTTTGATCAGGAAGCTGACCTTGCTTGCACCAGGCGCAGAAGAGAACGAATAGGAGCGATGCTGCCCGCTGCCCGGCACATCGATATTGACGTATTGACCGGCGAGGAACACAGGCGCGGCAGCTTCGACATCGAATTCGAGCACGACGGCTGCGTCGTTATGCGGTTCGACCTTCGCGACGGTCGCGGCAAATTTGCTTTGCTCGGTCTTGCACACTACTGACGATGCCGGCACTGCAATCACGCAGTCGCTTTGCGGCACCATCTGGCACGTGAGGACAAGGCCGGTTTCCTTTTCGTCGTCGCTTAGCGCGTCTTCGATATAGTCGTCGCCGAGGTCGTACGCGCCGCTTTCCGCGCGGCATTTGCAGGTGCCGCATACGCCGTCGGAGCAATCCATCGGCAAGTTGATCCGGGCTCGAAATGCGGCATCGAGGACCTTCTCGCCCGCCTTGCATTCGACAAAGCGAGTCACGCCGTCTTCGAAGTTCAATGCGATGTTGTAGCTAGACATGTTGTCTCCTGCTTCGTGTCTCGTTCCCATCAAGCACTTCAGACGTGATAGACGTCGAGTACCTGGCGGATATAGTCGTTCTTCAACGCAATCTTCTTGCTGGCAATCAAGAGACGGTCATCCACCTTGCGGAAGGTAACGAAAATGGTGCCGAAGAAATAGTCGGTCATCTTGTAGCGATGGCTCTGCGTATTGAAGTTGTAGCGCACGTCCACTTCATTCGCGCGTTCGGCCAGCAACTCGACGTTCGTCACGTTGTGGCTGGTGCGCGGTTCCGGCATCGACGCACCGCTGCGCTCGGTCTTGATGCGGAACACTCGATCTTCCAGGCCGCCGCGGTCGGCGTAGTACATCAAGGAGATTTGACTGTGCGGGTCGTCGGTGAGCTTGTCATCGTCGTCCCAGGCGGGCATCCAGTACTCGACGTCTTCGGTGTAGCAAGCGAGCCACTCGTCCCACTGACGGTCATCCAGAAAGCGCGCCTCTTGATAGAGCGCGGCACAGACCTTTTGATAGTCGATGCTCATACCGTCGCCTCCGTCTGTTCCTTGCGCAGAGCTTCGCGCATGACGTGCATCCAGTACTCGTGTTGCACCACGAAGAGCCCTTCGTCTTCGCTGCGCTCGCCCGAGATAAGCGGCTTCAGTCCCATGCCTTTTGCATTTGCATCGGGTCCGTGCACCCATAGCGGCGCGCCGCGCGACATGTCGTTCCACATCGATGTCGTGCTCGCATAGCCCGCCTGACACGCGCGAAATTCTTCGAGGTCGTCGCTCGTGCCCATGCCCGAGACGTTGAAAAAGTCTTCGTATTGACGAATGCGGATGGCACGGCTTTCCGCGCTCTCGCCTTTGGGTGCGAAGCAGAAGATGTTCACTTCGGTCTTGTCGACGCTGATCGGGCGGATCACGCGAATCTGCGTGCTGAACTGGTCCATCAAGAACACGTTCGGATACACGCAAAGATTGCGCGTCTGATTGACGATGTACTTCGCCTTTTCGTCGCCCACGCGTGCTGCGATCTCATCGCGATGTTGATACACCGGACGCACTTCCGGATTCATCGTGTTGGTCCAAAGCAGGATATGTCCATGCTCGAAGCCATATACGCCAGCGACGGACTTGCTCCAGCCGTTGGCATCGACGGCCTTCGTGCCTTCGACCTTGCGACGGCCCATGGTTGCAGCGTAGTTCCAGTGCACGGTGCTGACGTGATAGCCGTCGCAGCCGTTTTCCATCTGCATCTTCCAGTTGCCGTCGTAGATGTACGAGGAATTGCCGCGCAACACTTCGAGACCTTCAGGCGCCTGCGAGACGATCTGATCGATGATGACCTTGGTCTCGCCGAGATAGTCTTCGAGCGGCATGACGTCTTCGCTCAGGCTGCCGAAAAGGAAGCCACGGTAGTTCTGAAAGCGCGCAACCTTCTTCAAGTCGTGCGAGCCTTGCTTATTGAACTGCACCGGGTACTCGGTCGTCTTCTCGTCCTTGACCTTCAATAGCTTGCCTGCGTTGGAAAACGTCCAGCCGTGGAACGGGCACGTGAAGCTGCCCTTGTTGCCGTGCTTGCGACGGCAGAGCATCGCACCCTTGTGTGCGCAGGCGTTGATGACGGCGTGCAATTCGCCGACCTTGTCACGCGTGATGACGATCGGCTGACGGCCGATCCACGTGGTGTAGTAATCGTTGTTGTCTGGAATCTGGCTCTCGTGCGCGAGATACACCCAATTACTCTCGAAGATGTGCTTCATTTCGAGTTCATACAAATCGGCGTTCGTGAAAATATCGCGGCGGCAGCGGAACACACCGCTTTCCTTGTCATCCTGAACGGCGTTGTTCAGCAAGTCGTGCAGTTGTCGTGCTTTATCGATGGTTGCGGGCATGACTCGTCTCCCTATGCAGGCTCCGTGCGAAGCGCTTGCATCGGTTCAAAGAATTTGCGAAAGAGGTTTGGCCGCGTGGGCGGTTAAGCCACGACAGATACGCGAGGGCGATTGACCAGCTGGTTGTCCTTGCCTTGAACCAGCGGAGTCAACTCGATGTTGAATTCGATTTCCTTGTACGCGTCGGACTTGAGTCCCAGCGCAGCACCGCCCGTCTTCCCGCTCACGCGCGGCACGAGTTCTTCGCGAGTCGCATAGGCAAAATCATCCCAGATGAGCGGGTCGCCTTCGATGTTGATTTGCGTCGTGAGCTTGCGAGTCTTGTCGCTAGTCACGAAGAAATGCACGTGCGCCGGACGATTGCCATGGCGCGCGATGAGGTCGAGCAGTTGCTGAGTCGCGCCGTGCGGCGGGCAGCCGTAACCCACGGGCATGAGCGTGCGGAATTCGTACTTGCCATCGGCACCCGTCTTTACCGCGCCACGAAGATTGAAGGCGTCTTGCGCGCCCGTCGGGTCGAAGTGCGAATAGAAGCCCTTCGAGTTTGCGTGCCAGCATTCCACGACCGCATTCGGTACGGGCTTGCCATCCGGGCTCGTCACCGTGCCGCGGATGATGAGCGGACCCGCGTCTTCGTCCGCGTTGATGTCGATTCTGGAGACGCCATCACGCACCGGAGCGCCGGCAACGTACAACGGACCTTCAATGGTGCGCGGCGTGCCGCCGTGGATATCTGCTTCACGGTCTTCCGCATCCATGCGGATGTCGAGATACTTCTCGATACCGAGACCAGCGGCCAAGAGTGCAGCCTCGCCATCTTGTCCGAGCTTGTTGAAGTAGGTCACGCCGGCCCAGATCTCGTCGGGTGTCATGTCGAGGTCGTCGATGGCCTTGAAGAGGTCACCCAGCAAGCGATGAGTGATCTGCTTGGCGCGTGCGTTACCGTCCTTGCTTCCGAGATTCGCAGCGGCCTTCAAGAGGTCCTGCGCTTCCTTCGAATCGAACACTTTGACGCTCATTTGTCTGCTCCTGAATCTCTTGTTCGGTGGGGGTTAACCCTCGTTTTTCCGCAGTCCGTATAATGTTTGGAAGGTATGATCGGCGGCGAAAACAGAGTGTGATTGCAGAATAATGAGCCGCTAGAGCGCCGTCCAACACTGATTTGGTATCGGGCTATACCAAGGAGGTATAGAAATGGAATTGCGACACCTGCGCTATTTCGTGGCCGTGGCGGAAGAGCGGAACTTCACGCGCGCCGCGCAGCGGCTCAACATTGCGCAGCCGCCACTGAGCCGTCAGATTCAGCAGCTTGAAGAGACGCTGGGCGTTCAACTGCTCGAGCGCAACTCGCGGCCGCTCAAGCTGACAGAGACGGGCAAGTTCTTTTATTCGCATGCCGCGCAGCTGATTGCGCAGACGTCCGAACTCGAATCGATGACAAGGCGCGTTGGCAATATCGAACGCAGCTTGTCCGTTGGTTTCGTAGGCTCGACGCTATACGGCATGCTGCCCAAGATCATCCGCCGCTTTCGCGACGAAAATCCTACCGTCGAGTTGAGCTTGCATGAGATGTCGACGATGGACCAGCTTCGCGCGCTCAAGGACGGTCATATCGACGTGGGGTTCGGTCGAATCCGCAATGAAGACGCGAATATTCGCCGGGTCATTCTGCGGGAAGAAAAAATGATCGTGGCGCTTCCGCAGGGGCATGCGCTCTCGGTTCTCAAGCCGGTGCTCGCGCTGCGTGACTTGCTCAACGAAACGTTGATCGTCTATCCGAAGGCGCCTCGCCCGAGTTACGCGGACCAGGTGCTTGCCGCTTTCAAGGACCGGGCGCTCGAACCCCGGCGAATTTACGAAGTGCGCGAGCTGCAGATAGCGCTTGGTCTCGTGGCGGCGGGTGAAGGCATCTCGATCGTGCCGAGCAGTGTGTATGGCCTCAAGCGTGATGATGTGAGTTACAAGGACCTGGACGACCCCACGCTGGTTTCGCCCATCATCATGAGCATGCGAGCGCTCGACGAATCGCGCGACATTCGCGAGATGCTCGAATTGATTTATCGGCTCTACGATGAGGAACACGTGCCTTACGCGCCTCGCACCGACCGAGGGCGCTAAGTTTCGATACCTGGCGAGTATGGCATTAGACGTCGAAGGTCTTGGACAAGGTGTTATTCGCCGTTCGATACTTCGTTCAACCCATCCACTTCGCCATTCCAGGTATGAACCCTCACATCGAATCCGTCGAGGCGATACTGGTCGATTTACCGACCATTCGCGCGCATCAGCTTTCCATGGCGACGATGCAGCAACAAACCATGGTCATCATCCGCCTGCGTTCGAGCGATGGCATCGAGGGCATCGGCGAAGCCACGACTATCGGTGGCTTGTCTTACGGCGAGGAAAGTCCCGAGGGTATCAAGCTGACCATCGATACTTACCTGGCTCCGGCGCTCGTCGGACAGGACGCGAACAATATCAACGCGGTCATGCTCAAGCTGAACAAGGTCGCGCGTGGCAACCGCTTCGCCAAGTCGGGGATCGAGACGGCGCTGCTGGATGCGCAAGGCAAACGCCTTGGCGTGCCGGTGTCCACGTTGCTCGGTGGCGCGGTTCGCAAGACGCTGCCGGTGCTGTGGACGCTTGCCAGCGGCGACACGAATCGCGATATCGAAGAAGCCGAGATGCTGCTCGCCGAACGCCGCCACAATGTGTTCAAGCTGAAGATCGGCCGCCGCGGCGTGCGCGATGACGTCGCCCATGTCTCGAAGATAAAGTCGGCTTTAGGTGACCGGGCCAAGGTAACGGTAGACGTCAATCAGGCATGGAGCGAAGTCGATGCCACGCTCGGCATTGCAGCGCTGGAAGCGGCGGGCGTCGATCTCGTCGAGCAACCGACGCCGCGTGAGCATCGCGGCGCGCTTGCCCGGCTCGCCGCGCGATTCAACGTGCCCATCATGGCCGATGAAAGCGTGACCGGTCCCGAAGATGCCCTCGAACTCGTGCGCGACGCATGCGCCGATGTATTCGCGCTGAAGATCGCGAAGTCCGGCGGCATCTTCGGCATGATGCGCACGGCTGCGATTGCCGATGCAGCGGGCGTGCTGATTTACGGCGGGACGATGCTAGAAGGGAGTATCGGTTCCGTTGCTTCCGCACATGGCTTTAGCGCGCTTCCGCAACTCGCTTGGGGTACGGAGCTCTTTGGGCCGTTATTGCTCAAGGACGACATAGTGACCGCTCGTCCGCAGTATCGCGACTTCGATCTGCATATGCCGGCAGGTCCGGGGCTGGGGCTGCAAATCGACGAGGAAAAGCTGGCGTTTTATCGTCGCGACAAGAAGGCCTGAAGGTTCATTGCCGGATGAGACATGACGCTTGTTTTCGCATGCGGAATCAGCGTCGCCGCTTAGGAGGAAATATGCTGTATCTCGTAAGAATGGACGTGCATCTGCCGCACGACATGCCGCAAGCGCAAGCTGAAGACATCAAGGCTCGCGAGAAGGCGTATTCGCAGCAATTGCAGCGTGAAGGGAAGTGGCAGCAGTTGCATCGCGTGGTTGGTGAGTACGCGAATTTCAGCGTCTTCGACGTGGACTCGCATGACGAGCTTCATACGATCTTGTCCGCGTTGCCTTTGTTTCCGTTCATGACGATGCAGGTGACTGCGCTGGCGCATCATCCTTCTTCTATTCGCTAGCCGCGACTCACGCGATTAGTGATCTTTAGCCCCCTGACGCAAGCGCCTAAGCTGCGTGAACGCGTAGATTGCATAATCCTGAGCCGCGGCCGCCGGGTCCCAGTTGATTGCGCGGCCGATGTCGGGCCACGCCGCTCCGCCTTCCAGCATGCACTCGATAGTCGAAATGTGGCCTTGCGTGACGAGGCCAATTCGCACTTGCGAGTTCTCAGAGAGGTATTTGTTGGTCGTAGGCATGGCTCTGGCTGCTTTTCTAACTGTTGCTTCAATGGCATTACGTTGTCGGGACGTCACGGCTCCGCGTGCATCCTCGGACGCCTGGGCCATGCTTCTCGTGTACCAAAGTAACGTCACAGGGCTGCGGTTTCTATTCGCTACACCACACATCGGCGCGGCGGTCAAAAGGCTACTTACGGGGAATGGCGTTGGGCGTTTGAAGTCGCACGCTCCGACGCAATGTCTCGACGCATCTTCCGCCAAAGAAGGACGTTTCCGCGATGTGCGGTAAGCTAGAGGGCTTTGGGAGACACTTTATGACGCGTTACGTACAGGAAGAGCTCACCGACTTTTGGGGACGCCTGACACCTTACCTCGCGTTGCTCGAATCATCGCAAGAGGGCGATGCGGAACCCGTCAAGGGTCCGATTGGACGCGTAACTGTCGATACGCACGACCGCCAGGCCTTTGCGCTTCACACCACGGATGCAGTGCAGGCCGACGATGCCTCGGACACGCCGACAGGCCAAAGCGCAACGTACACGCGCACCAAGGCGATGGGCGGTGAGTGGGGACCGTGGCAGCGCGAAGCCTACGTTTAAAGCTTTAATTGAACGATGACACATTGCCAGTGGTTCCTGATCTCACCAGGGCCGCCGGCTTTCAACGGTGCTTCATACCTTCGAGGAAACCGTAGCGATGGTTGCCTGCATCACCGCTATCAATTTCGGCGCCGATTGAGCATCGCCAATAGCGAACACCTCACCGGTACAAACAGTCAGAAGCCTGCCAGCGTTGACGACCTTGCCCACGGCCACAAACGACGTTCCTATTGCGGGCCGCAGAAAATTCACCTTGAATTCCGCCGTCACCACGTCGTGCCCTTCCGGTGCCTTGGTTAAAGCGGCATAGCCACAAGCATTGTCCACGATGCTCGTAATCACACCGGCATGAGCGAAGCCTTGCTGCTGCGATAAAGCCGCTGAAAAGGGCAGACTGATTCGGACTTCGCCTTCGGATACCGACATCAATGTGGCGCCAAGCGTTTTCATCAAGCCTTGAGCAAAGAAGCTCGATGAAATTCTCGATTCGATATCGTTCATGTCGCGCGTTATGGATAGGCCGGGGATGCCTTTAGTCTAACGGCACTTAGGCTCGTGCGCCTCAAGGCTTATGGCAACTGAAGATGGCGTCGAACAACTCGAATTTTCCTTCGGTCGTCGGAAGCACGCGAGTTGCGTGAGTAATGGCGTTATCGAGCGATGCATGATCGAGCGCTTGTATCACGAGCAGCCCGCAAAAAGCGCCTTCCTGACTACGCCGCATCGACTTTTCTCGTGTGGCAATGGACGTTCCGTCGGTTTGTACCGTCATCGCTTGAACGGTGACGACCCAATCGAGCCGGGCCAAAGCGTCGATCAGTTCTTGCCCTGTCGAACCGGTCAACTCGTCCGGCATGATGTCTTCAAAGCGTGCGATGGCGATATGACTTCCATATCCGCCGACATGACCCCCCTTCAGCACCACTGAACCCCCGCCACGCCGGAAGCGCATCAGGTTCGGCATGATTCGTTGCGTCCATTCGCTCGGGTCGTTGAGACGCGAAAGATAGCCGGTACTCGACATCACGTTCGCAGTGTCGAGCTCGTAGAGCATGAGGTATTCCGAAGGCTTGCCTGCGCGACGCTTGAATACGCGGCCCGAACGAAATCCCGGCACGCCTACCCGCTCGAAGACATGTTCACGCGTGAGCCAGTGCAAGTAATCGGTTTCGTTGTGTGCTTCGATCGTGCTCCAAATGGCGAGCAAACCTGTGTGTCGATCGGTCATGTGCTTTCTCGCGGTATCGATTGAATGGTGGATGGAAGCGTGATTCACGCGTCTCAGTAAGTAGCCTGATGCGCGCTCGAATTCTGTTTGCCGATGACGTCGTCGGTGGAATCGAGCCGATTCATGTCGATGCCTTTCGTCTCCGGTCCGATCGCGATCATGCAAAAGGACAGCGCATTCAACGACGCCACGAGTGCGACCAATGCCCACGGCGAGCCGTGACTGAGATTCAAAAGCCACGTAGCGACAACCGGAATCGGGCCGCCTGCGAAGAGGCTTGCGCCGGTGAACGCGAGTGCCGATGCCGAGTATCGGACGTTCGTCGGGAAGGCTTCCGCAAACGCGACCGGCTGAATGCCCGTCTGAACCTGAACGAAGCCCATGAAGAGTCCCATGGCGATGGCCATCGTCGCAAAGTTCTTCGTGGCGAGCAGCGGGAAGTAGAACATCATGATGATGAACGTCGCTGCGGATGCGATGAGCAACGCGCGCTTTCGGCCGATGCGGTCGCTCAACAATCCGCCGAGAATGGAACCGGCGATTGCGCATGCGTTGCCGATCATCAGCAGCGTGAACCCAGTCTGCTTCGGCACGCCGAGCGAGTTCGTCAGATAACCGAGCGTGAACACGACCGCAAGATAGAACAGTGCCGTGGGGCCGCAGAAGAAGAGCATCATGCGAATGATGGTCTTGTAGTGAAGACGAAACGCGTCCTTGAGCGGGCTGCTTACGTTGGCTACCGCAGACTGCTTCATCTGCACGAATGCGGGCGTTTCCGACACGCGCAGACGAATGTAGATGCCGACGATCACGAGCAGGAAACTCATGACGAAGGGAATGCGCCAGCCGTAACTCGTGAAGGCATCGGCGCTCATTGTCCCCGAAAGAATCAACAGAACGGCATTCGCGAGGATCTGACTCAGCGGCGCGCACATGCCGATCAAGCCGGAATATTTTCCGCGCCGGTCCGCGGGCGCGTGTTCGAGCGCCATCAGTTGTCCGCCGGTGGATTCGCCACCGAGCGCGAATCCCTGGATGATGCGCAAGACGACGAGCAGAATGGGCGCGAGCATGCCGATCTGCAGATAAGTCGGAAGCAGGCCCATCAACACGGAGGTAATGCCCATCACCGAGACTGTGCCGAGCATGAGGTTGCGCCGTCCGATTTTGTCGCCGAAATGGCCGCAAATGATGGCGCCAAGCGGCCGTGCCGCGAGACCCACGCTGAAGGTCGCGAGCGACGCCAGCAGCGCGGAGTTTGGCTCCATGCTCGGGAAGAAGAGTTTGGGAAGCACCGTGGCCGCGACCGAACCGTAAAGCGTGAAGTCGAACCATTCGAGCGCCGTTCCGAGCGTGGCGGCGCTTACCGCGCGATTCGCCATGGAGCGTTGCGAGCCGTCCGCGTTTTCCATTCCCATTTGTGTCTCCTCCTGATGTGTCAGAACCGATCTTCGGGTTATATATTTAGTTATACGATTTAATGAGGACGCGTTTTCAACGCTTTGTTTCGCCGCGCATCAACTAGCGATGCTGACCGCGAAGTTAGGGCCTTTCATCGCCTGACGAAGCATGGGCGACACTCCGCTTGCTTCAGACAGCTCTTTCGACGTCGACATCAATGACGGCACGAGCTCTTTCATCTTTGCGTCGGTCAATCGCGACATGGGTCCCGCGATGATGAGAATTGCGCGAACCTCGCCGTTCTCGGCATGCACGGTTGTCGCCATCGAGCTCATCGCAGGCAAGAACATGTCGTGCGTGGTTGCGTAACCGTTGGCGCGGGCGGCATCGATATGCGGAATCAGTGCCTTGAACGTCGTGGGCGCGTTCGGGCCGAAATCCGACGGCACGCCGAATCCCTGTTTCGATACAAGCCGCATGACTTCTTCGTCGCTCTTGCCCGCGAGCCAAATCATTCCCGCCGCGCTGCAGGACAACGTAACGGGGCGTCCCATCTCCGGGTCGTAGCGAATGCCTTGCCGCGCGCCTTGCGCCTTCGCGACATAGATCAGTTGTTCGCCATCGACGATTGCAAGCCGCACCAACTCTCCCGATGTCGATGCGAGACGCTCCAGAATGGGCTGCGCTATATCGACGACGCCGCCCGCGCTCAAGAAACGCAGTCCAAGCGACGGCATCTTCATGGTCAGCGTGAATTCGCCGCGCCGTTCGTCTTTGCGAACGTAGTCCTGCTCCATGAGGTCGGCGAGCAAGCGGTGCGTCGCCGTAATGGGCAGGTCGAGACTCGTCGACAACTCGGAGAGTGTCTTGCCCTCCGGCGAGTTGGCAAGCTCTTCCAGCACACGAAGAATGCGTTCAGCGACGGCGCTCATGGTCGGGGCATCGGACGGTTGTTGTTCGTCGGATCGGGTATGCGTGCCATTTTAGTGAAAAGTCTTTGCAAATTGCAAACTCTTTTCACTTTTATGTCTTAGACGTTTTTGGGGCGCGGGGTGTTCACCTATCCCGAGTCGACGAAAGACGGGTGAAGTAAGCCTTCAACGCTTCGACCGCTGCGCGAACCTTCGCAGGCTCGGTGCTCTTCTTCGGCGATACCAACGTCACCGGTAGCACAGGAAGCCGCCAGTCTGGAAGCACATGAACGAGCGTCCGACGCTTGATCGAGCTTTGCGCGTCGATATATGCCAAGCGCGCAATGCCTAAACCTTGTTCGCAGATCTGTTGAACCGTGGGTTGTGTAGTGCTTGCAATGCGCACTGGCGCGCGCACCGTCTCTTTCACGCGCTTGTCTCCTTGCAAACCGAGGACGAGCGAAGGTGCGTCATCGTCGGGCGTGCTGGCGTTCTGGCCGGATTCGTCCAGTTCGCGTTCCAGCGATATCCAATGATGCGTCGACAGTTCTTGCGGACTTTGCGGCGTGCCGTGACGCTGCAAGTACGCCGGCGAGGCGCAGAGAATCGTTTCGAGTTCGCAGAGTGGACGGCCGACCCAACCGGAATCCGCGAGCTTGCCAACGCGAATGGCGATATCGACGCGCGCATCGATGAGATCGACCATCTCGTCGCTGACCAAAAGGCGCAGTCGCAACTTTGGCCACGTGGAAAGGACCGGAGCCAGCGCGGGCGCGATATACGACCCGAAGCCAATCGGCGCGGCGACGCGCAATTCGCCGGTTGGCGCGTCCCGTGCCTGAGCGAGCGATTCGGACGCTGCTTTCCACGCCTCGATCAACCTCAGGCAATGGGCGTAACAGCGCTCGCCGTCCTCGGTCAGCGTCAATTTGCGCGTCGACCGATGAAGCAAGGTCACACCGGATTCCCGTTCAAGCGCCTTGATTGCCTGACTCACCGCCGATGCACTCATCCCCAGACGCGCGGCGGCAGCGCTCATGGAACCGTGGGAGACGGTCTCCGCGAAGATCACGAACGGCCGAAGGTCATTCATTTTGAAGTGTGACTTAAATTTGATTGTCGATTTCCGCGGATTATAAATCGCTGCTTGAGAAGCTAGCATCCTCGTATCGCTATTTTTTAGAGGATGTCACGTGAAAGTCGCTCTCATTGGTTCGACCGGTTTTGTTGGAACGCATCTCAAGAAAGAACTTCTTCAACGAGGCCACGAGGTCACGGTATTGCTTCGCAACGCCGCAAGCGCGGCGTCGTCCGAGCGTCTCAAAGTCGTTGTCGGCGACGCGTATTCGTGGGAGTCGGTTGCGAACGCGGTGCGCGGTCACGATGCCGTGGTGTCCGCGTTCAACCCCGGATGGAGCGACCCCGAACTGTTCGAGAACTTCACTCGCGGCAATTCGGCAATCGTTCGCGGCGTCGAGGCAAGCGGCGTTCGGCGCTATGTGGTCATTGGCGGCGCCGCGAGCCTGTTCGTCGCGCCTGGCGTGCAACTCATCGATACCGACGAGTTCAGTTCGCATGTGCCGGCGAACATCATTCCGGGCGCAACCGCCGCCCGCGACGCGCTCAATGCAATTCGCGGCAACACGGTCCTGGATTGGACTTTCGTAAGCCCGCCCGCTTTTCTCGAAGAAGGTGAGCGCACGGGTTCTTATCGACTTGGCTCGGAGAACCTTTTAATGGATGGCGACAAGCCGGCCGGCATCTCCGTCGCCGATTTAGCGGTCGCAGTGGTCGATGAACTGGAGAATCCAAAACACGTCAGAGCCAGATTCACGGTTGCGCGCGAACTTTAAGCATTCGAAGGCACTGCGAGATTCCATGCGTGGACGTAAGAGGCTAAACGGACGAGCAGACTCGTTTCGAGTCCATGGCTTGCGCGAGAAGTCTTATAATGCTTCTACTCCACGCATCGATGGCGATACGGCTCATCGAACAAATACTACGCACATGGCTTATCAAAACCCTGAAATTACCCGCCTCGTCGCGCAGCAGCAAGCGCTGGAGCGGCAGTTGAACGAAGCTAAAGAACAAGAGACGCAGCTCGTACTGAAGGAAATCGTTCAGAAGATGCGTCAGTACGGTATTTCGCTTAACGAATTGTTTGGCCCGAAGTCGGGCGCCCAGCGCGCCGACGCCCCGGCGAAATATCGCGACCCGGTAAGCGGCGCGACCTGGAGCGGCCGCGGCCGCGCGCCGCAATGGATTGCCGGGAAAGACCGCGACGAGTTTCTCGTCGACAAGGGCGAAAATGTCCGCGCGATGGTTCAAGCCGCGCTATTCCCCGAAAAGCATTAAGTCGAAAGAAAGCTCGCCCGCGCCCGCTTCGAACCACGGGCGCAGCGATCTATTCTCCTGTGCGTAGGCGTTAAATCGCCATGCCGCCCGACACTTCAATACGCTGAGCGTTGATCCACCGATTATCTTCGGAGAGCAGCGACGCGATCATCGGGCCAATGTCGTCGGGCAATCCGGCACGGCCCAGCGCCGTCATGTCGGCAATGCGCTTATTCAACTCGGCATTATCCCGCACTATTCCGCCGCTGAAATCGGTCTGAATAGCACCGGGCGCGACCACGTTTACTGCGATCCGGCGCGGCGCGAGTTCCTTCGCCATGTATTTCGTCAATACTTCGACCGCGCCCTTAAGCGAGCCGTAAGCGCCGCTTTCCGGTACGATGATTCGCGTCAGCCCGGAAGACAAGTTGACGATCTTCCCGCCGTCGCGAATAAGCGGCAGCAGTTTCTGCGTCAAAAAGAACACGCCTTTGAAGTGCACGTTATATAGGCCATCCAATTCTTCCTCGGTCGTTTTCTCGATGCTGTTGTGATGTGATGTACCCGCGTTGTTGATGAGGAAATCGAAGCGTTCTGCTTTCCATTCGGCCAGAGTTTCGCGGACCTTGCCGATAAAGCTATCGAAGGCGCCGACGTTTCCGGTGTCTAGCTGAAGCGCCACTGCTTTTCGACCGAGATCGGACACGGATCGGATGACGTTTTCAGCTTCCTCGCGATTCCGGTGATAAGTAAAGATAATATCGACGCCTCGCTTGGCGAGATTCAGCACTGTGTTTCGGCCTAAGCCCCGGCTGCCGCCGGTGACAATCGCAATCTTTTCTGCGGACATGTTTGCTCTCCTGTGACAGGAGACAGAATAGCCAACCGAGCCTCGAAAGATAACGTGCTCGAGTCTGCACAGGGTGTATTGAAAGAGCGAACAATGGGACCCAACCTCAAGGAACTGGAAGCATTCGTGGCCGTCGTCGAAGCGGGCGGTTTTCGCGATGCCGCGCGCGCCATCGGCAGCAGCCCTTCCGGCGTAAGCGAAGCGGTGCGCCGTCTCGAAGCCCGCACCGGCGTGCGTTTGCTTCATCGCACGACACGCAGCGTCACGACGACCGAAGCGGGCGCGCGGCTCTTGGCTCGACTCAAGCCCGCGCTCGATGGCCTCGACGCAGCGCTGGACGTGGTGAACGGCTTTCGGGACAAGCCAGCTGGCAAGTTGAAGCTGAATGTGCCGGTGGTCGCGGCCAAACTCATCCTGCCGCGCCTGGTGCCGGCGTTTCTCGCGGCTTACCCGGATATCGAACTGGAGGTGATTGCCGACGATGGCTTCATCGACCTGATGGCGGAAGGATGCGACGCAGGCATTCGCTACGGCGAACGTCTGGAGCAGGACATGATCGCCGTTCCTATCGGTCCGCGCGAGCAACGAATGGCGCTCGGTGCGTCACCCGCTTATCTGGAGCGTCGCGGTCGTCCTCAGCATCCGAGCGAACTCTTGCAGCATGCGTGTGTGCGCTATCGCTTCGCGAGCGGCGCGATGACCACATGGGAATTCGAGCGCGACGGCGAGCACATTCGCGTCGAGCCGAGCGGCCCGCTCATCGTTCGAGCGGGCGCCGCAACCGATCTTGGAATAGATGCCGCGCTGGCGGGTTGCGGCATCGTGCAACTCTTCGACGACTGGATGAAGCCGTTCTTCGAGAACGGCTCGCTCGAGCCTGTGCTCGAACCTTGGTGGCAGCGGTTTCCGGGGCCGTTTTTGTACTATTCCGGTCACCGCTACGTGCCGACGCCGCTGCGTGCGTTTCTGGATTTCATCCGCTCGGCGTCGTTCTGAAGCGCGACGCGAACAGCACTTCCAACTCTCAAACCAGCCCCGTCATGTAATACACCGCGATCACGAAGAACACCGCGAGCGTCTTGATGACCGTCACCGCAAAGATGTCGCGATACGACTCCCGATGCGTCAGACCCGTCACCGCGAGCAGCGTGATGACGGCGCCGTTGTGCGGCAAGGTGTCCATGCCGCCGCTTGCCATGGCCACGACGCGGTGCAGAACTTCCAGCGGAATATGTGCGGCTTCGGCGCCCTTGATGAAGGTATCGGACATGGCGGCCAGCGCGATACTCATGCCACCCGACGCCGACCCCGTGATGCCCGCGAGCGAACTCACCGATACCGCCGCATTGACGAGCGGATTCGGAATGCTCTTCAGCGCATCGGAGACGACGAGAAAACCCGGCAACGCGGCGATCACGCCACCGAAGCCATATTCCGACGCCGTGTTCATCGCCGCGAGCAAAGCGCCCGCGACGGCTACGCGCGTGCCCGTGGCGAAGCGATCTTTCACGCGCGAGAAAGCCGTCAGCAACACGAGCACGATGCCGAGCAGCAGCGCGCCTTCGACTGCCCAGATCGCGACGACCGTCTTGACGGCCGTGGTCACGGGCGCATGCACGCCGGGCAGCACTTCCGGCGCGATGGTATAGCTCGCGCCGTACCACGTCGGAATCCACTTCGTGAGCGCGAAGTTGGCGACGCCCACGAGAATCAGCGGCGCAATCGCCAGCGCCGGATTCGGCAGATTGGTCGACTCGACGCGCTCAGGCTCGTTCACGAGCGAGGTGCCGTAGCCTTCGCCCGTGGCCATCGCGCGGCGGCGGCGCCATTCGAGAAACGTCAGTCCCACCACGATGATGAACACCGAGCCGATCACGCCGAGCCACGGCGCGGCCCAGCCAGTCGTCTTGAAGAACGTCGTCGGGATGATGTTTTGAATCTGCGGCGTGCCCGGCAGCGAATCCATCGTGAACGAGAACGCGCCGAGTGCAATCGCGCCCGGCATGAGGCGCTTGGGAATATTGCTCTGCCTGTACATCTCCGCCGCGAACGGATACACGGCGAACACGACCACGAACAGTGACACGCCGCCGTACGTGAGCAGCGCGCACACCGCGACGATCACCGCATTGACGCGCGACTTGCCGATATAGCGAATCGCGGCGGCAACGATCGACTCCGAGAATCCCGACAGTTCGATGACCTTGCCGAACACCGCGCCAAGCAGGAACACCGGGAAGTACAGCTTGACGAAGCCAACCATCTTCTCCATGAAGATGCCCGAAAACACGGGCGCGACGGCTGCCGGATCGGTCAGCAGAACAGCCGCGAGCGCGGCGATCGGCGCGAAAAGAATGACGCTGTAACCGCGATAAGCGGCCAGCATCAGGAACGCCAGGGCGGCGAGCACGATGATGAACGACATGGAGTCTCCATTGATGTTTTGTTATCACGGGTCTCTCTTGAAGACCCTCGACGCGATTGATCGCGCGCCGCGCGGGCAAATGCAGCTTCCGTGCCATCCGCGTAGTCACAGGGCTTTGCGCTCGTTTGACCATGCATGAAGGCCGCAAATGCATTCGGAATGTCTCTGTGCCGAGACAAACTCTCGCGCGTCACGGTCGGGCATGCGCCTCGAAGCCTAGCAGATTGCCCCAATGCAGGCAGTCTCCCGTTTGAGATATCCTGTCTCGATAAAGAGATATCGGAGACAAACGCAGCATGCTCAACGACTGGATCAACGTTCCCCTGGACTATAGCGACGTCATGCGCCGCGCGATGGAATCGCTTTTCAAGACCTTCGAAAATTTGAGCGAAGGCACCTTCATCGTCGATGCGGACGCCCGCGTCGTCTGGATCAACAAGCGCTACGCGGCGCGCTTCGGTTTCCCCGATCCCACCGACGTAATCGGCCTCGATTGCGAAGCGGTCATTCCCAATAGCCTGATGCGCGAAGTCGTCGCGACCGGCAAGCCGATTCTGCTCGACGTGCTGGAGACCGACCGCGAACCGCTCGTCGTCACGCGTTTGCCGCTGAAGGACGAGCAGGGCGCGACCGTTGGCGCCATCGGCTTCGCGCTCTTCGACGAGATGAAAGCGCTCACGCCGCTTTTCGCGCATTACTCGCGCGTGCAGCAGGAACTCATCGCGACGCGCCAGTCGCTCGCGCAGGCGCGGCGCGCCAAGTACACCTTCGCGAGCTTCGTCGGCACGAGTGCGGTGAGTCTCGAAGTGAAGCGGCAAGCGCGGCGCGCGGCGCTCGTCGACTCGCCGGTCTTGCTGCTCGGCGAAACCGGCACCGGCAAGGAGCTGCTTGCACACGCGATCCACGGTGCCTCGACACGCGCCGCGAAGCCGCTCGTCACCGTCAACGTGGCCGCGATTCCCGATACCTTGCTCGAAGTCGAGTTCTTCGGCGCGGCGCCTGGCGCGTACACCGGCGTGGAGCGCAAGGGACGCGTCGGCAAATTCGAACTCGCCGATGGCGGCACGCTGTTCCTCGATGAAATCGGCGACATGCCGCTGCCGTTGCAGGGCAAGCTCTTGCGCGTGCTGCAGGACAAGGAATTCGAGCCGCTCGGGTCGAACCGCATCGTGCGGGCGGACGTTCGCATCATCGCCGCGACTTCCGCCGATCTGCCCGCGCTCGTCGCGGCGGGGCGCTTTCGCGCGGACCTGTTTTATCGCCTGAACGTGCTGACCATTCACGCGCCGCCCTTGCGCGAGCGTCCGGGCGATATCGAAGCGCTCGCCTATGCCATTCTCGAAGACCTGTCGGGCGAGGCGCGCACGGGCCGCATCCGCCAGTTCGTGCTGCATGAAAACGCGCTGCGGCTGCTAGCCGGTTACGCCTGGCCGGGCAACGTGCGCGAGCTTCGCAACACGCTCGAACGCGCGCTCATGCTTTCCGATAGCGAACATATCGATGCCCGCGCGCTCGCAGGCTTCATCGATTCGACACCGGCCGCGCCCGCGCCGCCAGTCGAAAGCGCGTCCATGCCCTATGCCGCCGCGATGACCGACTTCGAACGTCGCTTCCTGTCCGACGCCCTGCGCGCGAACAATGGCCGCGTGGCGGAAACGGCGGAACGCATCGGTATCGGGCGGGCGACGCTTTACAAGAAGATCGCCGCGTTGGGCATCGACGTATAGGAAACGTAAAGGCATGTGAGATTGTGTCAAACGTGAGCGCGCGCACATTTGCGGCAATCGTCGCGAAAGGCCGGCGTGGCATACTCGCGAAGGCATCGACATCGAAAATAACGACTGAAAACAAGGGGTAAGGGATGAAACTCGGCACTGCGATCGGCTTTTCCGTGATGCTCGCCGCGAGTGCATGGGCACTCGCCGGATGCAGCAGCGCGCCGCCTCTTTTCTCAGCCGATGGCCGTCCCACTCAGCTCGTGCAATGCCCGGTCTACGGTGGCTGGCGTCTTTGCACCGACAACGCGAAGGTCGCCTGCCCCGGCGGCTACGACGTGCTCGAACAATCCAGCGCCGACAACCAGAACGGCTTGTTGATCGCCTGCAAGGCAAACTAGCTGGAACCCGTCGCGCGCTTCCTCATCGAAGCGTGATGCCGCATGCGGCGTCTTTCTCTGTTCTTCGAAGGAGCACCGATGTCCAACGCCGGTTTCGATTCCGCGCGCCTTGCCGAAATGCGCGCCGCCATGCAACGCTTCGTCGATTCCGGTGAGGTCGCGGGCATCGTCACGCTCACCTGGCGGCGCGGCGAGATTGCACAAGTGGATGCGCTCGGCTGGCGCGACACCGGCACGCGCACCCCGATGACGCGCGACACGCTGTTTCGCATTGCGTCGATGACCAAGCCGGTGACGAGCGTCGCCGCGCTCATGCTGGTCGAGGAAGGCCGTCTTGCGCTCGAAGCGCCGGTGGCAAAGTGGTTGCCCGAACTGGCGAACGCGCAGGTGATGCTCGACCCCGAAGGCCCGCTCTCGCAGACCGAGCCGGCGCGCACGCAAATCACGCTGCTCGACTTGCTCACGCATCGCGCGGGCTTCGCATATCACTTCACCGCGACGGGCGAACTCGCCGCCGCGTACGAGAGCGTATTCAACGGCTTCGACACGATGGTCGATCCCGCGAGTTGGCTGGAACACGTCGCCAGAATTCCGTTGATGTTTCATCCCGGCGAGCGCTGGCAGTACGGCGTGTCCACGGATGTACTCGGCGCGCTGGTGCAGCGCGTGTCAGGCATGCCGCTCGGCGAGTTCTTCCGCACGCGCATCTTCGAGCCGCTTGGCATGCACGACACGGCTTTTGCCGTGACGCCCGAACAGGCGACGCGGCTTGCGACGTCCTATGTCGTCGATTCCCCGGGCGCGCAACCAGTGGTGGAGGATCATCCTTCGTCGAGCCGTTGGATCGACGCCGCGCGTTATCAAAGCGGTGGCGGCGGGCTCGTGTCCACCGCCGACGACTATCTGCGTTTCGCGCGCGTGTTGCTTGGACGCGGCCGTCTGCAAGGCGATGCTAAAGAGCGCGCAGCAGGTCCGCGGCTTCTGTCGCACAAGTCCGTCGACTTGATGCGCTCTAACTTTCTCACGCCTGCGCAGCGCGAGATCCCGGCGTTCGGCTATCCATTGTGGCGCGCGCAGGGTTTCGGCCTCGGGCTGTCGGTTGTCGACAATCCGGCGTTTCAGTTGCCCGCGGGATATCGTTCGACGGGTTCGTTCAGTTGGCCGGGCGCGCTTGGAACAAGCTGGTTTGCCGATCCCGTCGAGGACATGATCGGCATCATGCTCATTCAGCGGCGTGCGCTCGAACCGTTCCCGCTCGCGCGCGAGTACGAGCGGCTCGTGTATGCGGCTCTCGACGACTGACCGTTGTCAGCTTTGCTGCGTCTCCCGCAGCATCGTCACGTCGTAGCCGAGTGCGCGCGTGCGCTCAATCAGCGAGCGCCGCATATCGGGCGATGGCCGCGCGTCGCGCGTCAGAATCCACAGATAGCGGCCGGTCGGTTCGCCGACGATGGACCAGCTGTAGTCGTCGGCGTGATCGAGAATCCAATAGTCGCCGACATAGAACGGCCCGAAAAACGACACCTTCAGCTTCGTTCCGTTCGATCCCGCAACGATCTTCGCGCGTCCTTCCGATGTTTTATATGGCCCGCTCAAGCCGCCTTCGTGGCATGCGTTGATGACCGAGACGAGCCCGTCTTCGCGACGCGCATAGTTCGCGGTCACGCCTTCGCAGCCGCGTTCGAAGCGGTTTTCGTAGCGGGCGAACTCATGCCAGTGGCCGAGGTATCGATCGAGATCGACAGCCTTCGAAGGCTCGGGCACGTTCTCGTTGCCGCTCTTGCGTGCGCCGTTCGTGGCGCATGCCGCAAGCGCCGCAACGCCGCCAAGCGTGATGAGCGCAGCGGCGCCGTAGATCCATGGACTTCTGATTTTCATGTTGCGCGTCTGCTTTTGATTGCGAAGACCTAGCATTGAGCAAACTTCATTCCGATGTTTTTGCACTCCCGGAAAGCCTCACCTTTCGAGCGTCGGAAAAGGCTTTTGCATGTCTCCCGAGGTTGCGGCATCAAATGCAACTCCTTGTCCCATATCGTTTTTCGTTCGTCGAAAGCTAAGCCGAGGTCGATTCGACTAGTCGTTTTGACGCGCTCCTGTATTCGCTCACCTCAGGCAAACGGCTGTACGGACGGAGCGCATCAGCGGTCTTCCAGGGTCGAATTGGCGTGCTGGTTGGCACTTTTCGACGTCAAGATGAAAACGTTACAGAACAACGGCTTGTCGACAGAACTTAGAGCACATTAAAACGTTTCGCGGTACGGATAAACTTTGAAGCGTGAGCCTTGGGCGGATCTCGCGGCTCACCATCGCACCGCTCCCGAAATGCCTCACCTTTTTGACAGCGGTTATTCTCTCGGCTCCTTTCTGTTGAAGCCTTGTCATGCCATCGCCGGATCATCTGCATTTCGCTTTCTCTTCGCTGTCTTCGCTTCTCACGCCGCTTTTCACCATCATCCTGCCGGTCTTCGGACTCATCTTCGCGGGCTACGCGTGCCGCAAGCTCAACAAGCTCGGTCCCGCCGCCGCATCGGAACTGAACCGCTTCGTCGTCTATCTCGCGTTGCCCGCGTTGCTCTTCGACACGATGTCCAGGACGCCGTGGAGCATGCTCGATCAACCGGCGTTCATCGCGGTGTTCGGCATCGGGTCAGCCGTGGTGTTCGTGCTTACGCTTATCGCGCGGCTCATGCGTGCGCGTCCGCTCGCCGATGCCAGCATCGACGGACTCAACGCTGCTTATGCGAATACCGGTTTCGTCGGCTTGCCGCTTTGTTTGCTGGCGTTCGGCAAGGAAAGTCTCGCGCCCGCCGTCATCGCAACGATCATCACTGTGTGCGTGCTGTTCGCGGTGGCGATCGTGCTGATCGAACTCGGCTTGCAAAGCGAAAAGCACATCTTCTGGACGCTATGGCGCGTGGCGAAGTCGCTTGGCAAGAACCCTCTTTTGATCGCGCCGCTTGCGGGCACGTTGCTGAGCGGTTCGGGCGCGCACGTGCCGGATGGCGCCGAAGCATTTCTAAAGCTGCTGGGCGGCGCGGCGAGTCCTTGTGCGCTGGTTGCGCTCGGACTCTTTCTCGGCGCGAAAGGCGAGGCGCGCAGTCTTCGAACGACGGGCGCACTCGTCACGCTCAAATTGATCGCGCAGCCCTTGCTGACTTACTGGCTGGCGTTTCATGTCTTCAGCATGCCGCCGCTATGGTCGAAGACCGCCGTGATTTTGAGCGCGCTGCCAACCGGCACCGGTCCGTTCATGCTCGCGGAGTTTTATCGACGCGATGGCGGCGTCACGTCGAGCGCCATTCTGTTTTCCACGGTGCTCTCGCTCGTCACCGTGACGTTTTGTCTGACCGTGCTGCTTTGAACCGGCTTCGCCCGCATTCGACCCGTCGCTCGCCCGCGATAAAAAATGCCCGGCGCGCGGGCGTCGGGCAAAGCCACCTTCTGTTCGATGGTGGAGGAGGGCCGGTTTGTTCTGCCTGTCCTTAATTACTGTGCGCTGCCATCGCTGCGAGTGTTGGCTCGCACTTGCGCATGACGTTCCTGATACGGCCGCAGTTGCGGATAGCTCAATGCGTTGACCGCTTCGAGATCGCCCGCGCGACGGGCGCTCGCCAGTTCCGCTTTCACTTCCGCACGCGATTTTGCGCCGTAAGCCGATTGAGCGAAGGCCGGAGCCGTTGCAAGAAGCGCGGAGATGAGCAGGCCGCCGATAAGTGTGTTTTTCATGGAAGAACTCCTGGATTCGCTTGCGTCCGGTTGACGCTTGAAAAAAGTCTAGGAGTTTTCCTATTGGACAAAAATACCCATTGAGCCAACACATTGTTGTCGGGAATGGTTGAATGCCGACGCACGAATCGCAGGTTGGCGGGTGTTACCTAGCGCGATTCTTACCATGCTGGTAAGAATAAATTGAGCTTTGTGGGCTTTTTATGCGGATGCTTCATAGATAGAGTCACGGCATCGATCGAACACGGTCGGCCAAACACTCATTCTGGAAATGTCAAATGAAGCGCATCCTTTCTGCTGTCCTCGCGTCGCTGGCCCTTTTTTCGGCAGTCGGCGCAGCGCAAGCCGCCGATTCGAATCCGACATCCTGCCAAGGTCCCGCATCGCAATGCAGCGTGTTTTTCGGCCACTGATCTGCCGAGGCGCAGCGGTTCGAACGCACTGAAATCATGCTCTTATCGGGGGAATGTTTCGTCAAAGTAACATTTTCGAACCATCTTTTCGGCAAACACCGAGTTATCCACAGTTTCTGTGGATAACAGTGGGGATAATCGGCCACAAACCTCGCAACAATGCGGGGGGAACTGGGTTGCTCAAATCATCGCAAAAATAGGCAGTCTGTTTGGTTCGTGACGGCGGTCAGACGGCTCGCCTATGATGTTGACTCGAAGCCGCGTCGTGTTTTTGCACGCGGATTTGTTGGCATCCTTCATGGAGCAAAACCTCATGGCCTACAAGATTGCGGTGGTCGTCGGAAGTCTGCGACGGGAGTCGTTCAACCGGCGGCTTGCGCACGCAGTCGAATCGCTCGCACCGGAAGATTTCTCGTTCGAGCATCTCGATATCGCCAGCCTGCCGTTGTACAGCCAGGACTACGACAGCGACTATCCCGAAGTCGCGGTGAAATTCAAGCAGAAGATCTCGGAAGCAGACGCGCTCCTTTTCGTCACGCCGGAATACAACCGCTCGATTCCGGGCGTGCTCAAGAATGCGATCGATTGGGGTTCGCGGCCGTGGGGCCAAAGCGCCTGGGGCGGCAAGCCGGGCGCGGTGATCGGCACCTCGGTGGGCGCGATCGGTACGGCTATCGCGCAGTCGCATCTGCGTGGCGTGTGCGCGTATCTCGACATTGCAATGCTCGGTCAGCCCGAGATGTACATCAAGCACGATGACTCGCGTATCGATGCGAACGGCGCAATCGTCAGTGACGACACGCGTAAGTATCTGCAAACCTTCGTCGATAAATACGTCGCGTGGGTCAAGAAAATCGCCGGATAAGAAGGTGTTCCAAAACGAATCGGCCCGCGCGTGCGGGCCGATTCGTTATTGCGTGAAGCGTTTTGCACTTAGACGTGATGATGTCCCGTCACGCGATCCCAACCATGACGCACGGCAGCCTTGAAGCGCTCCCAGGTTCCGTCTTCCGGATGGCGCGTCTCCCACTCACGGCGCATCTCATATTCCATCTGATCGTCCCATGCGCGGCTGCGGAAGCGGTCGTCGTTGCCGAGCGTGGCGCCGTACCGATACGCGCCTTGATAATCCTCGTACGGCTCGCCGGTTGCAGCGTAGCGGGTGTCGTAGTCGGCGCGGAAGTCTTCCTCATATTCCATGTACTCGTTCGGCACAGCAGCCGTTCCAGCCGATGAACCCATCGCGCCCATCGATTGCGACTGGCTTTGACTCAGCGTGCCGCTTCGACTCTGCGCGGGTTCATCGAGCGGGCTCAGCGGTTCGACCGGACGCCAGTCGGCGGCGTTATCGGTACGTACGCCGGGCAGCGGATCGCCCATGTTGCCCGAACGCAGCGGATCGCGACCGGCAAGAGCGTCGCGCTCCGAAAGCGATTCGCCCGAGAGTTCGTCACGGGCGGCAAGCGGGTCGGCCGGCGTACCGGTCAGCGGGTCGCGGGCAGCGAGCGGGTCCATGCCAGTGGTGGCGAGCGGATCGCGGCCAGTGACGGGATCGCGTCCCGACAGCGGATCGGCGGCGGTGCGCGTCTCGACTTGCGTGTACTGCGTCGTCTCGTGACGCGTCGTGCCGGCATGCGGCATCAGCGAATCGTCTGCCGGGTCGCTCACGAAGTCGCGTGCACCGAGTGCGGCGGCATCGCGGCGCGTCAACGGGTCGCCGAGCGGATCGGCAAGCGGGTCGAGCAGCGGATCGGCGGCGGCGCCCGTCGCCGGGTTTGCTGCGTCGGTGCGCGGATAAGCGCGGGCGCGCATTGCGTCCATGCGCGCATCGTTCACCGGCTCGCGGCCCGGCACTGCACTGCCGCGTCCGAGTCCCAGTTCGTCGAGTATCGAATGATCGCGGTCATCCACGCCGGCTTGCGGCATCGCGGTGCCGTGTTCGAGCGTGGACCAGCTTGCGGCGCGCTCATCGATATCGATCGCGCCTTGATCCGCAAGCGTCGCGCGGGCGACATCGGCTTGCTCTTCGCTCGGGGTATCGACGGCTACAAGCACTGCGCCACGACGCACGGCTTCCGAATAATGCGCGACTTCTGGCGGGTGATCGCGCCCGCCGAAAAGCATGCTGAAGAAGCGCTCGATGTTCGCCAGCACGCCTGGTTCGGCGTGCGTTTGGGCATCGGGCATGACGGACGGCTCGGCGGCATCGTCGCGTTTTGGATTCGCTTGCAACTCGATATCAGCGCGCGGGAAGCCCGCTGTAACGAGGGCCGAGCGTGCGTCCTCGGCCTGCGCGTAGGTGTCGAAAACTCCGATGACGGTGTGTCGCATATACGCCTCCTGCGGATGGGCGGAACTTCGAAATCGGCAACGTTGCGAGGTTGCCGTGCATGTTTGCCCGTCACGCAACGAGCGTGCCGGATGCGCCGTGGCCTGTCTGGCAAGGCTCGAAGCGATGGATCACGCAAGGCGCTTTTACAAAACTGGTACAAAAAGCAGATCAGCGGCCGATTGCCCGAGCTTCGTTGAGACGTTCGCGAATCTCGTGCAGCAAGGCGTCGAGCAGCGCGATATCGAATGGTTTAGACAGCACGCGTGCATCGACGTGACGGGCGCGGTCCAGTTCTTCCGCATAACCCGTGACGAGAATCACGGGGATGCGCGGCTCGAAGCGTTGCAGCATTTCCGCGAGGTCGATGCCGCTCATCTTGCCCGGCATGTGGATGTCGGAGAGCACGACATCGAAGGGAAATTCGGACGCTTCGCGCGCGCCTTCGAGCACGGTGACGGCGGTATCGGCGTTGAATACGTAGCTCACGTGATGACCCATCATGGCAAGCAGCGCCTCGGTGCCGGCGGCCACTTCCTCGTTGTCTTCGACGAGCAACACGCGCAAGCCTTCGGTCTCCTTGACCACGGCGGGTTCGTCTTTAACCGCCGCGTTGGCCTCGGTCTCAGCCGCCGCGCGCGGCAGATAAAGACGCACCGCCGTGCCCGCGCCGATTGCGCTGTCGATAGTCGCGAGTCCGCCCGCGCGCTCGCAAAACGCAAACACCTGCGGCAAGCCGAGACCGGTGCCCATGCCTTTCGGCTTGGTCGTGAAAAGCGGCTCGAATGCGCGGCCCAAAACTTCGGAACTCATGCCGAAGCCCGTGTCTTCCAGCGTGACCTGAACGAAATCGCCGGTGATCGGAAAGCCGTCTTCGTGACGGAAGCGCACGTTGTCGGCGCGCACGGTGAACGTGCCGCCGCTTGGCATCGCGTCGCGCGCGTTGACCGCGACGTTGATGAGCGCAAGCTCCAGCTCGGCGGGGTCGACGCGCACGGGCCAGACATCCGCGGTCACTTCGACGTGGAGCGCGACCTTCGCGCCAAGCGACGCGCGCAGCAGTTCGCGCCCCGCCGGCACCCATTTGCCGATGGCAATGGTTTCGCTGCGCAATGGCTGCTTGCGCGCCACGCCGAGCAATTGCCGCGTGAGCGACTGTCCGCTCTTGAGCGCGCGTTCCATCGCGGAGAGTTCACGTTCAAGACCGGGCGCGCCGCGCCGTCGCGCGATCTGCACGTTGGTCGAGACGATCATCAGCAGATTGTTGAAGTCGTGCGCCACGCTGCCAACGAGATTGCCGAGCGCTTCCATCTTGCGCGCCTGCCGGTAGGCAGATTCGATCGAGCGCCGCATCGACGCTTCGGCTTGCCAGCGTTCCCACGCTTCTTCCTCGATGGCGAGACGCCGCAGCGATTGTCCGATGACGCCCCACAGCACGATGCAAGGCGCGAAAATCGACAACGCGAGCACGCTCAAATGCCGATACCACTCGGCCCATAACGTGGAGATCGGATAGCCGCTCGACACATAGACCGGATAGCCGCCGACCCTGCGGAACGCGACGATCTTCAGCTCGTTGTCGAGCCCGGACATCATCTCCACGACGCCGCTGCGCCGTCCCGCGCGATATGCCTCGCGCAAGGGCGAACTGGCCGCGAGCGCCATGCGGTCGGGCGGCCGTTGCGGATACCACGCGAGCACTTCGCCATCGCTGCGTGCAAGGCCGAGCGAAACAGTCGGACTGTCGCCGAGGAGTTCGCGATAGAACGCGTTGAAATAAGCAGGACGCAGCGCAATCGACACGATGCCGTTGAACTTGCCCTTGTCGGTGCGTCGCACGACCGCCGTGTTGAAGACCTGTTCGCCCGCCACGCGCCCGAGCATCACGCGCGAAATCTGTTCGATGCTGCGGTCGTCGCGCATGCCACCGAAGTCCTCGCGCGTCGCGACGGACACATCGGGCGTCGGCCAGGTGCGGCTCGTCACGAGCAGCTTGCCGTCGGCGCCGAACACAGAAACGGCAGCGACTTGCTGATAGTTGTTGCTCATCATCTTGAGACGGTCGTGGATGAGACGACTGTCGCGGCGGATCGGTTCGTCGTCGAGTCCATCGAGCAGATCGACGATACGTTCGTTCAGCGTGACGTTGAGATCGAAGACCTTGAGCGCGTGCTCTTCGGCGACGCGTGCATTGCGGGCGACGGTTTCGGCGGCGAGCGCCTCGCGGTCGTGATAGTCGGTGTATGCGGTGACTGCCACGTAAATGCAGGGCAGCAGAATGGCGGCGACGAGCAACGCATAAAGCGTCAGGCGCTGTGCGGCGAAGTTGCGCTCGGGAACCACCGGGAATGGCGGTTCATCCTGCCTCTGTTCGGCGGCAGGATCGGCGTCGGACTCCTCACGTTGCAGCGTCATATTTGGCAGCGAAGTGGAAAACTTTACGCGCGCGCGTGTCGTTCGAAGCGTTGAACGCTTCGTTCACAGTGTTCCAAAGCACTTGAACGGATTGGGCTGTGGAGTAACCGGTTCGGGCAAGCACGAAGAATGCCGATTTGGGTTTAGAACGTGCGTACGCGCAGGACTAGCGACATTACCAGAGAGGAGGGTATGCAGGTAAATACGATGCCGCCGCATGCAAGCGCTCGAGTCACGCGTGCAAGTCACGCCGCTGAAAGCCACGCCGCTGAAAGCCACGCCGGTCAAGGCGCAGGCTCGATGGCCAAAGAATTGTTATACTCTTTGCCGCTTCCGGCGTACTTGCCACCGGCCCGCCGGCATTCATCGACTCGATCCACTCAGCGCCAAGCCGTTCCGCGCGCACCCGGAATCGTCGAGGCTGGCGTCATCCAACAATTCGCCCTCGGGGCGCGATAGCGAAAGAACTCGCGGAGTCCGTCTTGGCCGTTTCCCACACCATCGCTGACGAATCTGCTCCCGATGCCGCGAAGGCGTCATCCGGCAGCTCGTTTTATCTCGCGATGCGCATCCTGCCCGCCGACCAGCGGGACGCGATGTATCAGATCTACGCTTTTTGCCGCGCGGTCGACGATATCGCCGACGAAGGCAACTTGCCGCGCCGCGAACGCGCAATCGCGCTCGACCGCTGGCGCGAAGACATCGACGCGTGCTATGCCGGCGCGCCGCGAAAATCGCTCGAACCGCTCACGCGTCACATCCAGGCTTTCCAGCTTTCCCGCGACGACTTCCACGCTGTCATCGACGGCATGGCCATGGACGCCGCATGCGACATCGTCGCGCCCGACGAAGCCACGCTCGACCTCTATTGCGACCGCGTGGCAAGCGCGGTGGGCCGGCTATCGGTGAGAATCTTCGGGATGCATGAGGACGCCGGGCGACGGCTTGCACACCATCTTGGCCGCGCGCTGCAGCTGACGAACATCCTGCGCGATATCGACGAAGACGCGGGCATCGGCCGCGTCTACCTGCCGCGCGAACTGCTCGCGCGCGAAGGCATCTCGACGAGCGACGCGGCGAGTATCGTCGCCGATGCGCGCCTGCCGCGCGTGTGCGCCGTCATCGCCGAACGCGCCAAAGGGCATTACGCGCAGTCGGACACGATCATGGCCGCTTCGCCGCGCCACGAAGTGCGCGCGCCGCGCATCATGTCGGCGGCGTATCACGCCGTGCTCGACGCCAATCTGAAACGCGGCTTCGACCTGCCGCGCCCGCGCGGGCCCACGCCGCGTGCGCGGCTGCTGTGGATCGTCGCGCGCAATCTTCTCTGATGTCACGGCTGGTACACGTCGTCGGCGCGGGCCTAGCGGGCCTTGCCGCAGCAGTTCAGGCGCAACGGCGCGGCGCGCGCGTCGTGCTTCACGAGGCGGCGGCGCATGCGGGCGGACGCTGCCGTTCCTATTTCGACGTGAGACTCGGCGCGACCATCGACAACGGCAATCATCTGCTGCTGTCCGGCAACCATGCGGCGTTGGGCTTTTTGCGTGCGATCGGTTCCGCCGATACGCTCATCGGCCCGAGCCAGCCCGACTACCCTTTCTTCGATTTTGCCAATGGCGCGGCGTGGACCATTCGCATGTCACCGGGACGCCTGCCGCGCTGGATTTTCGACGCCAACGCCCGCACGCCAGACACGCAGCCCGCCGACTACTTCGCGCTGCTGCCGCTCTTCTTTGCGAAGCCGGGCCGCACCGTCGGGGAATCGATGCGCGCCAAGGGCCCCGTGTGGGACGCGCTCGTGCGCCCGCTCTTGCACGCCATGCTCAACACCGAGCCCGCCGAAGCCAGCGCGGCGCTTGCCGCCAATCTATTGCGCGAGACGGTCGCGGCGGGCGGACAGGCATGCCGGCCGCTCATCGCGCGTAACGGGCTTGCGCATGCTTTCGTCGAACCCGCGCTGCGGCTTTTGCAGTACGGCGGCGCGGACATCCGGCTGGGCGCGCGCGCGGCGGGTATCGCCTTTTCGGGCACGGATTCGCAGGAACGGGTAAGCTCCATCGCTTTCGAAGATCGCGCCGAGCCGGTCGTGCTCGCACCGGGCGATGGTCTCGTGCTTGCCACGCCGTCCGAAACCGCGCGTCGCCTCGTGCCGGATCTCGTCGCGCCGGACGAGTTTCGCGCCATCGTCACCGTGCATTTCGCGGTCGATGCGCCGTCCGATCTCGGGCCGATCACCTGTCTCGTCAACGGCACGGCTAATTGGCTATTCGCCAACGACGGCAGACTGAGCGCGACAATCGCTGCCGCGGATCACTTGCTCGCAACGCCGCACGACGAACTCGCGCACACGGTCTGGCAGGAAGTGGCGCGCGCGGTGCGGATGTCCGCCGAGCCCATGCCGCCCTGGCAGGTCGTGGCCGACCCGCACGCAACATTTGCCGCCGTGCCGTCGCAGGAAGGCTTGCGGGCCGCGACGCGCACGCGCTGGAACAACTTCACGCTCGCGGGCGACTGGACGGCGACCGGTCTGCCCGCGACGATCGAGGGCGCGATCCGCTCCGGCCAGAAGGCGGCGGACGTGCTGATGAACCCATCGATGGAACGCTGATGAACGATTTATCCCTGTCGGCCGTGGGCGCGCCGGTATCGAAAGCCGCGCTGGACCATGCCGTCACCGAAGCCACCGATGCGCTACTCGCGGCGCAACATCCCGAAGGCTACTGGCTGTACGAACTCGAAGCCGACGCAACCATCCCGGCTGAATACGTGCTGCTCGTCCACTATCTCGGCGAGGAAGCGAGTCCGACGCTCGAAGCGAAGATCGGCCGCTATCTGCGCCGTATCCAGCGCGCGGACGGCGGCTGGCCGCTCTTCACCGACGGCGCGATGGACGTCAGCGCCACCGTCAAGGCGTATTTCGCGCTGAAGATGATCGGCGATTCGCCCGACGCGGAGCATATGCAGCGCGCCCGGAGCGCGATTCTCGCCGCTGGCGGCGCGGAAAAGGTCAACGTGTTCACGCGCATTTTGCTGGCGCTTTTCGGCGTCGTGTCGTGGCGCGCGGTGCCGATGATGCCCGTCGAAATCACGCGTCTGCCGATGTGGTTCCCGTTCCATCTGTCGAAGGTCTCGTATTGGGCGCGCACGGTCATCGTGCCGCTGCTCGTGTTGAATGCGAAGCGGCCGGTGGCGAAGAATCCGCGTGGCGTGCGTATCGACGAGCTGTTCTTGGATGCGCCGGTCAATACCGGCATGCCGAGCCGCGCACCGCATCAGAGCCGCGGCTGGTTCGGCTTTTTCCGCGTGGTCGATACCGTTTTGCGCGCAACCGACAACGCGTTCCCGAAAGCGGGCCGTCAGCGCGCAATCGAGGAAGCCGTGCGTTTCGTCGATGAACGCCTGAACGGCGAAGACGGCCTGGGCGCCATTTTCCCGGCGATGGCCAATTCCGTGATGATGTACGACGTGCTCGGGTATCCGCCGGAGCATCCGCATCGCGCGATCGCACGCAAGTCGCTCGACAAGTTGCTCGTCATCGAAGAAGCCGAGGACGGCGAGGCGTACTGCCAACCGTGTTTATCGCCCGTCTGGGATACGTCGCTCGTGGCGCATGCGCTGCTCGAAACCGGCATGCCAAAGGCGCGCGCGGCGGTCGGGCGCGGTCTCGAATGGCTCTTGCCGCTGCAGATTCTCGACACGCGCGGCGACTGGGTTTCACGCCGGCCGAACGTGCGGCCCGGCGGCTGGGCGTTCCAGTTCGCCAACCCGCATTACCCCGATGTCGACGACACCGCCGTCGTCGCCATGGCCATGGAACGCGCGGACCGCGAAAACGGCTCGGCCATCTACGCCGAAGCGATCTCGCGCGGACGCGAATGGGTCGTCGGCATGCAAAGCAGCGACGGCGGCTGGGGCGCGTTCGAACCGGAAAACACGCAGTTCTATCTGAACAACATCCCGTTTTCGGACCACGGCGCGCTGCTCGATCCACCTACCGTCGATGTCTCCGCGCGCTGCCTTTCCATGCTCGCGCAACTCGGCGAAACGCCCGCCAACAGCGAACCGGCGCGGCGCGCGTACGACTACATCGTGAGGGACCAGGAGCGCGACGGAAGCTGGTATGGCCGCTGGGGCATGAACTACATCTACGGCACCTGGTCGGCGTTGTGCGCGCTGAACGCGGCCGGCGCGGCGCCTACCGACTCGCGCGTTAAGCGCGGCGCGGAATGGCTCATTCGCATTCAGAACGCGGACGGCGGCTGGGGCGAGGGCGGCGAAAGCTACAAGCTCGACTATCGCGGATACGAACAGGCGCCGAGTACGGCATCGCAAACGGCGTGGGCCGTGCTCGGGCTGATGGCCGCGGGCCAGATCGAGCACCCGGCGGTGGCGCGCGGTATCGACTATCTCGTTCGCACGCAGCAAAGCCACGGTTTGTGGGACGAGACGCGCTTCACCGCGACGGGTTTTCCGCGCGTGTTTTATCTGCGCTACCACGGCTATCGCAAGTTCTTTCCGCTGTGGGCGCTCGCGCGATATCGCAACATGACGCGTGAAGGCCTGACGCGCGTGACGGCGGCCGTGTGAACGCGCCCGACGCGCGCTCGCTCCACGCATTGCGCCACGCGGCGGGCGGCTTGCCGGTCATTGCCGTGACCGGCATGGCGTTCGAGGCGAAGATCGTGCGCGGACGCGGCGTGGAAGTCGTGTTCGCGGCGCGCTCGGACTGGCTGGAGCGTGCGTTGTCGGACGCCATTTCGCGCGGCTGCACGGGTGTCATCAGCTTCGGAACAGCGGGCGGACTCGCGCCCGATCTGGAGCCGGGCGCGCTCATCGTGGCCAGCAGCGTGTGCGGACCTTTCGGCGAATTGCGTACCGACGACGCCTGGTCCGCGCGTATCGTCGATGCCTTCGCGGGCACGCCGCTACAGCGCCTCACGCGGCGCGGCGTCATGGCCGGCGTCGCCGCGCCGGTCAAGAGCGAAGCGGAGAAACGCTCGTTGCATTCGTCGACGGGCGCGCTCGCGGTGGATATGGAATCGCATATCGCCGGGGCGATTGCCCTTGCGCGCGGTCTGCCCTTCGCCGTGTGCCGCGCGATTGTCGATCCGGCATGGCGCACGCTGCCGCCCGCGGCCACGGCTGGTTTGCGCGATGACGGCACCACGGCCATCGGTCCGATACTGCGAGAACTCGCGCGTCAGCCCGCGCAACTGAGCGCCATGCTGCGTCTCGCCGCCGATGCCCGCGCCGCGCGAACATCGCTCGTACAAGCGCGTCACGCGCTTGAAACCGCGCATGCACTAGCGTTCGATTGACCGCGTAACGTGCCGCTTGCTTTCTGCGGGTTAACCCGCATCTGCGTATAATCAGGGAAAACCCTAACAAAACTGCGTGCGATCAGTCACGTGCGCAGGGTCAGCAGAAAAGGAAGCGCAAATGAATTTTCACACTCGCAAATGGGTCAAGCCCGAAGACCTGAATCCGAACGGCACCTTGTTCGGCGGCAGCCTGCTGCGCTGGATCGACGAGGAAGCCGCGATCTACGCCATCTCGCAACTGGGCAATCAGCGCGTCGTGACCAAGTTCATGTCGGAGATCAATTTTCTGGCGTCGGCGCGGCAGGGCGACATCATCGAACTGGGAATCACGGCGACGCATTTCGGCCGCACCTCGATCACGCTGCGCGCCGAAGTGCGCAACAAGATCACGCGCAAGAGCATTCTCACGGTCGAGAAAATGGTGTTCGTGAACCTCGACGCGCAAGGCGACCCGGCGCCGCATGGCCGCACGGCGATTCGCTATGCGGACGAGTTGTTCGAAGCATATCGACGCGACCAGCGCGTGGTGGAAGCACCGAAGGCATCGAGCGATGACTACATGCAGGAAGCCGCGGAAGAAACGCACTGAGGCAATTGAAACGGGCGCTGCAAAGCGCCCGTTTCATTTTGAAGCTGAGAAAAGCCTTGGCAACACAGGCTTACTTTGCGCCCGGATCTTCGTACTGCGGCACGTCTTGATCCTTGCTCGAACTCGACGGCGTGGTTTCCGCCGGCGCTGGCGACTTGCCGCCCATTCCGCCCGCTGGCGCGGCGGCCGCGCCCGGATCGGCGTAATTCGGCAGACCTTGCGCCGCGCTGCCGCCGCCCGTCGCGCCAGGAACGCCCGGCGCGCTCGCGGCATCGGGAGCGGATGCGCCTTCATCGCCATAATCGGGCAACGTCGCCGTCCCGCCGCCCGTCAACAAGTACTGCCGGCGCTGCGTGTAGGCATCGCGCACGAAGGCGTATTTGTCGAGCGCGGCCTGCGAAAGAAGATCCGTCGCGCCGATCAGATCGGCCCGCGCGCTCACGAAATTGATGCCGTACAGCGGCCAGCGGATTTCGTTATCCGCGTAGCTGATCGGGTTCACGCGCCAGTCGACGAGCCACGTCGTCGAGTCCCGGAACGAGCTCGGGCCGAGCAGCGGAATCACGAGATACGGACCGGACGGCACGCCGTAGTGTCCGAGTGTCAAACCGAAGTCCTGATGATGCTTGGGCAAACCGGCCGGCGATGCAATGTCGATCAAACCGCCAAGACCGAACACCGAGTTGATGGCGATCCGCATCAAATCCTGCGTGGCGTCCGTGATCTTCAGTTGCAGCAGGTTGTTGGCGAAGTTGCTGAAGTCGCCGATATTTGAAAAGAAGTTGCTGACAGCCGTGCGGAACGGGCTCGGCGTGTAGTCCACGTAGAACTGCGCGACCGGCTTCGCGACGTAGGTATCGAGCGTGTCGTTGAATTTGAAGATCGTGCGGTTCATCGGTTCGAGCGGATCGCGCGGATTGCGGTCCGGTCCGGTCGCGCATCCCGCGACCAAAAGCGCGCTCGCAATCACCACACTCGTGGCCAGCTTGCGATGCGCACCAGCGGCTAAAGCCGTTCTCATTCTTCGATTCCTCTTAGGTTGTCGTGCCGCTGGCTCGCGCGCAGCTTCGCCCGATCGGCTGCGCGTACACGGCGGGGCTTGCCCATCAATACCGGCTGAAATACCACGGCGCCGATCAGCGTGCACAAAAGCGACAGCGCGAGCAGCCGCCCCATGCTGGATGTGCCGGGGTGATGCGAAAACCACAGACTGCCGAACGCGGTTGCGGTCGTTGCCGCGCTGAACATCACGGCATGCGTGAGACTCGATTGCAGCAAGCGCGTCTGGCCGGAGCGCCACGCCATCACGAAATAGATCTTGAACGCCACGCCGACGCCCAGCATGAGCGGCAACGCGATGATGTTCGCAAAGTTGAGCGGCATCCTGAAGACGACGCACAGTTCCAGCGTGACGATCGCGGAGACGAGCAACGGTACCAAAGTTCGTAAAACATCGCCCAAACGGCGCAAGGCGATCCACAACAACACGGTGATCGCGATCAGCGAGTAGATCGCCGCCTGCTGGAACGCCTTGATGATCGTCTCGGCCGAATGGCGCACGGAGATCGGACCGCCTATGGCGTTCGGCTCGGCGTGGCGCACGGCATCTGCGAAACGGGCGAGCAGGGTGTCGTCGTTCGGATCGGCGCCCGGCGGCACTTTCGGCGAGACATCGACGAGCGCCTGACCACTCGGCGTAACCCACGTCTCGACCATTTGCGGCGGCAAGGTGGCGCGCGTGATCTCGACCGGCTGCAACAGCGCGCGCAACTGTCCGAGCGCGAGGCGCAATGGCTCGGCCATCGCGTGGTCGGCGCGATCGCGCGTGGCGGCATCGGCGGCGGCGAGCTTCTTGAGCGTGGCGGAGAGATGCTGCGCTTCGGCCGCGCCCGCGCCGGGGTGATCGTCGGCCGCGAGCGACAGCGCACCCGCGACGCGCTTGAGCGTGGCGACGCGCACTTCATCCGTCACGGGCGATGCCACCGGCTGGTTCAGCGCCGGCAGCAACTGATCGGCGGCAGCCTTGATGAGCGCGAGCTTTGCCGGCTGATCGGCCGGAATCAGCGACGACAACGTGGTCGCGCGATCCACTTCCGGCAGCTTCTGGAGCTTCGCCGCGATGCGATCCGCTTCCGCTAGCGAAGGCGCGAGCACCGCGACATCGTTGACCGCGCCCTCGGGTGAATCCTTGAGCGAGGCGAGCGTCGCCATCGACTCCGTATGCGGATCTTTCAGATGCAGCGGGTTGAAGTCGAAGTGCAGATGGAACAGGAGCGGCAACGCGCCGATCACGACGACGAGCGTGCCGATCAGCACCGGCTTGCGATGCCGGTCGAGGAATTCATCGACGGGGGCGAGCACCGGAAAGCCCGGCGCGCTTGCTTCGCCCGGCGGCGCAAACACCTTGATGAGCGCGGGCAGCAAGGTCATGTTGGTGATATACGCGACGAACATGCCGACGCCCGCGATCAACCCGAGTTCCGACACGCCGCGATACGCGGTCGGCAGAAAGGAGAAGAAGCTCGCGGCAGTCGCGGTGGCGGCGAGCGTCAGCGGCACGGCCACATGCCGCGCGGTTTCGGCGAGCGCCACGTCGAGCCGCTTGTGCTTGTGCCGTTCCTCGCGGTATTTCACGCCGAACTGAATGCCGAAGTCCACGCCCAGACCCACGAACAGCACCATGAACGCGACCGAGATCATGTTGAGCGCGTGGACCATCATGAGGCCGAGCGCGGCCGTGATCGCGAGCCCGACGAAGAGCGTGATGAACACCGCGAGAATCATGCGCTTGGAGCGCAACGCAACCCACAGAATGACCAGTACGACCAGGAACGTGAGGATGCCGTTGAGCTCGGCGCCATCGGCCACGGAGGCGAATTCTTCGTCGGCGAGGGGTTGCGCGCCGGTCAGATGCAGCGTCGCGCCGTACTTCTTGTCGAGGTTCAGCCTGGCCGCCACGGCGCGAATTTCGTCCGATGAGCCCGCCGCCGCCTTGAGCGCGTTGAAATCGAGTTCCGGCAACACGGTGACGAACGCGCGCGCCGGTCCGGTGCTCTTTGCGGAATCCGCCACGTCGCGCCAAGAGAAGGCAACCGGCTGATTGGCCAGCACGCCGTCGAGCACGGTCGCGCTCTTGCCGAGCAAGCTGGCCATCTGGCCGAGATTGATCTGGCCTGTCAGCAGCGGCACATTGAGCGTGGTGTTCAGCGTCTGCGCGAGGCCGGTGAGTGTCGGGTCGTGCGCGAGCGTGTTGATGAGCGGACGCGCCTGCACGAGCTGCTTCGTGACTTCGTCGACCTTGGCGGTGGGTAAGTACAAAAGGCCGCTGTGCTCGAAGAAATCGCCGCCTGAAGGTTGCGACACCGACTTGAAGCGCGCCGGCTCCTGCTTGAGCGCGGCGGCGAGTGCGTTCGCGGCGGCATCGGCAAATTCGGGGGCCGCGGCTTCGACGACGATCAGTAGCGTGGCGCCGCGCTGCGGAAACGCGGCGTCGATTGCCTTGCTGCGCGCGGCCCACTCCGGCTCGTTCTCGATGAGTTGGCTGACATCGGTGCTGATCTTGAAGTGATGGACGACATAAATCGTGCTCAGCACGCCGAGCAGCAGCGAAATGGCGATAATCCACGCCGGACGGCGTATGGCGATGGTGACGAAGCGAGTAATGTTGGACGTCAGCATGAAGACGCTACCTGGTGTGTCCTGTTATTTTTGCGGGCCGCGTGCTGCCGGCGAGATGATGCGCGCCGGCGTCCGGCGATGCCGCGCAAGTATACCGGTCGATGCCGGGCACGAACGCGCCATGCGTCTTGAACTGTCGATGCCCCCGCGTGTCGATATACTGGCTCGACGCGTGCCGGCTGCATCGGCGTTACCGGGTATTGCGCCGTCCCCATACCAATTCCAACCTCAGAACTCATTCAGAGAACGGGTGCCATGAAACGCTATCTGTCCATTTGCTTCGCATTTCTCCTTGCCCTCGGCCTGTCCGGCGAGGTTTTCGCGCAAACTAGCCCCGACGCCGTCGTCAAGGCTGCTGTCGAAGGCACCGTCGACGCGATGAAGGCCGACCCGCAAGCGCGCGGCGGCGACATGGCGAAGATCACACAACTCGTGCAAACGCGCTTTTTGCCCGCCACCGACTTCCAGCGCACGACGCGCATAGCGGTCGGCAAGGCATGGGCCAGCGCCACGCCCGAGCAGCAGAAACAGCTTTACGATCAGTTCCAGACGTTGCTTGTGCGGACCTACGCGGCTTCGTTGTCGCAATTACGCGATCAGGACGTCAAGTTTAGCTTCGAGTCGCCCAAGGCCGATGCAAACGCGCGCGACGTCGTGGTCGAATCGCACGTCGTTTCGACTGGCGGCGACAATCCGGTGCGTTACAGATTGGGTAAGACGGCGCAAGGCTGGAAAATCTACGACATCGACATGATGGGCGCGTGGCTCATCCAGGTCTATCAGCAACAATTCGCGGGGCAACTGCAGAAAGACGGTGTCGATGGGCTGATCAAGTATCTGTCGGAGCACAATTCGCGCTCGGCGGGGTGACATGGAGGCGCAATAGCGCCTGCGACGCCACCTGCACCAGCCGGACTCATGTAATAAGAAACGCGACGGTGATGAGCCGTCGCGTTTTTTTGTTTATGACGCGCTTGTCCCGTTTTCCTATACCATTTGGCCGAGTCTAAAATGACTATCGTTACGTGACCAGGGACATTATCATGGCTGTCAAGCAAGTTTCTAAATCCGAGTTCAAGGCGAAAGCATTGGAGTACTTTCGTCTCGTGGAATCGACAGGAGAACATATGATCGTGACGGACCATGGCAAGCCCGTGCTCGAAGTGCGGCGCTACGACAACTCATCCCTCACGCCGCTGGAGGAATTGCGCGGAAGCGTGTTGCGTTATGACGACCCCATGGAGCCCGTCGGCGAGGACGACTGGGAGGCGCTGGAATGATCGTGCTGGACACGCACACGTTGCTGTGGTGGGTGAGCGGAGCGGCGCTCGGCAAGCTAGCTCGGGCAGCGATCGA
This sequence comes from Caballeronia sp. GACF4, assembly GCF_023631025.1. Classification (NCBI taxonomy): domain Bacteria; kingdom Pseudomonadati; phylum Pseudomonadota; class Betaproteobacteria; order Burkholderiales; family Burkholderiaceae; genus Caballeronia; species Caballeronia sp. GACF4. The sequence continues at coordinate 157,503 of NZ_JALQDW010000020.1, read as the reverse complement.
GCAAGAATTGGAGGAAGGCGGGGAGATTGTGATCTCGACCATGACCGCATGGGAAATCGCGATGTTGGTGAAGCGAGGTCGGGTTGTCCTCTCCGCGGACGTTGGCGACTGGCTCGACAAAGTGAGTCGAATAGAAGGCGTGCGCTTCGTCCCAGTGGACCGAAACATCGCAGTCAAATCCGCCGATTTGCCGGGCGAGTTCCACAAAGATCCGGCAGACCGCATGATCGTGGCGACGGCGCGTTCGCTTTCTGCACCTCTGGTCACGAAGGACCGGAGAATTCGCGACTATCAACACGTCAAGACCATTTGGTAACCCGAAAACAAAAAGGGCGGACAACCAGAGTCATCCGCCCTTCCATCAATCACCCTCGGCCACTAATGCGCCGCAGCGGCTGCCTTTGATCCCTTGCCCTTCGACATCCGCCCGATCTCTTCCAGCTTGATCTCGACGTGCTTCGAGAACACGTACTCGGCCGGACGCTGCTTGTCGATCGGCAGATCCTTCGCGTACGCGCCTTCCGTACGCGGGCCGCGCATCGACACACCAAGCGCCTTCAGCGGATGCGCCACGGTATCCATCACGGCGGTGGCTTCGAAGCCGCTATGCACCATGCAGTCCGCGCACTTCTCGTAGTTGCCCGTGCCGTACTTTTCCCACTCGGTGGTTTCCATCAGTTCCTTGAAGGTCTTCGCGTAACCTTCACCGAGCAGATAACACGGACGCTGCCAACCAAACACCGTGCGCGCCGGGTTGCCCCACGGCGTGCACTGATACGTCTGGTTGCCCGCGAGGAAGTCCAGGAACATGGCCGACTGGCTGAACGACCAATTCTTGCCGTTGTTGCCGCGCTTGAAAATCTCGCGGAACAACGTCTTGGTCTTGTCGCGGTTCAGGAAGTGCTGCTGATCCGGCGCGCGTTCATAAGCATAGCCGGGCGACACCGTGATGCCGTCCACGCCCATCGGACCGAGCGTATCGAAGAACTTGGCGACGCGATCGGGATCGGCGTCGTTAAACAGCGTGCAATTGATGTTCACGCGGAAACCGCGCCGCTTTGCTTCCTTGATCGCCTTCACGGCCTTGTCGTAGACGCCGTCTTGCGATACCGAGTGATCGTGCGCCTGCTGGTCGCCATCGAGGTGAACGGACCAGACGAAGTACGGGCTCGGCTCGTAATCGTCCATCTTCTTTTCCATCAACAGCGCGTTCGTGCAGAGATACACGAACTTCTTGCGCGCGATGATGCCCTTCACGACCTGCGGCATCTCCTTGTGCAAGAGCGGCTCGCCGCCCGCGATGGAAACGACCGGCGCGTTGCACTCGTCGACCGCGCCCAGGCACTCTTCCAGCGACAGACGCTGGTTGAGAATGGGATCCGGATAGTCGATCTTGCCGCAGCCGTTACACGCCAGATTGCAGCGGAACAGCGGTTCGAGCATCAGTGCAAGCGGGTAGCGCTTGTTGCGCGAAAAATGCTGGCGAAAGATATAGGCGCCAACGCGGACTTTCTGAAGCAGCGGAATAGACAATTGCTTGCTCTCCTTATTCTTCGCGGGTGGCCGTCGCTGCCGTGGTCGCCAGGGCGGCGAGCGGTTGCAACAGCTTCGCGGGGAGTTTGAATTCGACCTTTTCCTCGCGGCCTTCCATCGTCGTGACTTCAACGTGGCCGAACGCGCGCAGGGCATCGATCACATGTTTGACCATTTCCTCGGGCGCCGAAGCACCCGCGGTGATGCCGACAGTCTGCGCCTTTGCAAACCATTCGGCCTTGACTTCCGAACCATCGGCGACGAGATAACTCGGCACGCCGGTTTCCGCGCCGATCTCGCGCAGCCGGTTCGAATTGGAACTGTTCGTGGCGCCTACTACGAGCAAGACATCGACCTGAGTGCTCAACTCGCGCACGGCGGCCTGGCGATTCTGCGTGGCATAACAAATGTCGCGCGTGTCCGGACCCACGATATCGGTGAAACGGCGCTGCAAGGCGTCGATGATGCCGCGCGTGTCGTCCACCGAAAGCGTGGTCTGCGTGACATAGGCGACCGGGGCATTGACAGGCAAAGCTAGCGTTTCCACTTCCGCCTCGCTTTGCACCAGCACGACCTTGCCCGGAATCTGCCCGATGGTGCCTTCCACTTCCGGATGCCCCGCGTGGCCGATCAGAATGAGTGTACGGCCTTGCGAGACATACTGCCGGCCCTGCACGTGAACTTTGGTGACGAGCGGGCAAGTGGCGTCCAGCACGTCGAGCCCGCGTGACAGCGCGTCTTTCTCCACCTTCTTCGCGACGCCGTGCGCGCTGAAAATGGCGACCGCGCCGTGTGGCACCTCGTCGAGCTCCTCGACGAAACGTGCGCCCTTGCCGCGCAGATTGTCTACGACATGACGGTTGTGAACGATCTCGTGACGCACATACACCGGTGCGCCATGCCGTTCCAGCGCCCGATCGACGATTTCGATCGCGCGAACCACGCCCGCACAAAAGCCGCGGGGTTGAGCAAGGATGATACGCATATTCGAACGAACTCCGACTGGCGCGGGTTTCGGATCAGGCGGCGCGATGCTCGCGCGTTCCATGGGACCACATTATCGTGCCGGCCATGCCGCAAACGGGCGGCTTGGCAAGCCCGGAATGCAGACCGGAAAAAACGACGTGCCGGGTTCGGTCTGCATGCCGAAGATGACCGCGTATTCTAACTCGTTCCCTTTATGGGTGCTTGTCGCATACGTTGCGGCTGAGCCTTGCGGCACGCGGCAATACGGCGACCGGCATATCCCATTAAACTGTCGGGTGCTCCGGGCGGGGCGCTCGCTCGCCACGGTGCGATAGCGTCGTTTGCGCCTTGTTTGCGTGCCTCGCGCGTTATTCATTCGTGTATTTTTGGCGCAACGCCCCGGCCCGCTGCAATCCCTGATCCGACCTGATTCAACGCAAGCGCACTCGGTCGTCCGAGCTGCCGCCTTCGACTTTCATCTCATGCTACTGATCGCCTGGCTGTCATTTCTGATCTGGATCGTGTTGCTGTTCGCCCGTGGCGGCTTCTGGCGCGCCCAGCCCGCACCCGCGCTTTCCGCGACGACCGTGCACGCGGTCGGCAAAGCCGAAATCGCCCGGCGCGGCGCGTGGCCGGCGCTCGTGGCCGTGGTGCCCGCGCGTAACGAGGCCGACGTGATCGGCCGCGCGGTCGGCTCGCTACTCAGGCAAGACTACGCGGGCGCGTTCCACGTGATCGTCGTGGACGATCACAGCACCGACGGCACCGCCGCCGCCGCACTCGCCGCCGCCCGCGATCTCGGGCTCGATGACCGCCTGACCGTGCTCACCGCGCAACCGTTGCCGCCTGGCTGGTCGGGCAAGGTATGGGCGCAGTCGCAGGGCATCGGTGCCATCGATTCGCTCGGCCTGCCCGCCGAATTCCTTCTGCTTACCGATGCCGACATCTACCATCCGGCCGATGCCGCCACGCAACTCGTCGCGCGCACGATTTTAGAAGACCGCGATCTCGTCTCGCTGATGGTGCGACTGCGCTGCGACTCGCCGTGGGAGAAGGCGCTGATTCCAGCGTTCGTGTTCTTCTTCGCTAAGCTGTATCCGTTCGCGTGGGTCAACGACGTGCGGAAAACGACCTCGGGTGCGGCCGGCGGCTGCATGCTGGTGCGCCGTTCGGCGCTGGTGGAGGCGGGCGGTATCGAGTCGATCCGGCAGGAACTCATCGACGATTGCAGTCTTGCCGCGCGCATCAAGCATCGCGCGGGGCGCAACGGCGCGCGGCCCATTCGGCTCGATCTGGCCGAATCGAGCGAGTCGCTGCGTCCGTACGATCACTGGCGCGAAATCTGGAACATGATCGCGCGCACCGCGTTCACGCAGTTGCGCTACTCGCCGCTTCTGCTCGCGGGTACGGTGCTGGGCATGGTGGTGATCTATCTCGCGCCGCCGTTGTTGGCGCTCACGATGGGCGCGCGTGCCTGGCCCGCCTGCGCGGCATGGGCGCTCATGTGCATTGCGTATGGGCCGATGCTGCGCTACTACCGGCGTTCGCTGCTGTGGGCGCCGTTCCTGCCGCTGGTGGCGCTGTTCTACGTGAGCGCGACGATCGGCTCGGCCGTGCGTTACTGGAGCGGCAAGGGCGGTCAGTGGAAGGCGCGCGTGCAGGCGCCGACGCAGGAAGGCTCCTGACCGACTTGAACGCGCGTTACTTCTTCGTCAGAAGGGCATACATCTCGACGACGGCGTGCGGCGAAAACGTGAACGGCACCCAGCCGTGTCCGCCGTGACGCATGATGAGCAGTCGATCCCCGTTTGCGTGCTTCTGCACGGCCATCAGCGGGTTTTTCGTTGCCGCGAAACGCCAGCCGGGCGCGATGCCGCCAGGCTGATCCGGCGTCATCGATGCACGCACGTTCGCCAATTCCTCGATCAGCTCCGACACGCCTTCGGGACTCAGTAGCACCGATTGGCCGGCGATCGTCATTTCGATTGCATCGCGGTCGGGGCGCGAGACGGTCAGCGTAGGCTTTTCCGCAGGTCTTGCGGCTTGTTCGCGCTCGGCTTCGGCGCCGAGCGGCGCGGGTTCCGCAGCGGGCGCGACGGGCTCGGCGCTCGTCACGCGCATGGGCAGCGGAGCGGGTTGGTCGTCTGGAGAAGTAGCGGACTGGAGGAGCGTGTCGAGGCTCGACTCCAGCGCGCCGAGCTGGTCATGTAGATTCATGCGAAGGTATCTGTGTCTTTCGATGCTGGCAGCGAGACCGTGATTTTACCTTCTCCGTCAGGAGCCACCGGGCACACGTTGTAACGAAATGCTTGGAAACGGCTGCCGATGAAGCGCTTCGCCGTTGCCCGCCGCAAAGAAGAAGGCGTCTTCCGGATTGCTCCGGAAGACGCCTTTCGAGACGGCGCCGACTACTTTACTTCGCGCGTGCCTGTGCTTCGGTCAGTGCTGCGTTGAGCGTCTTGCTCGGACGCATCACCGTTTCGAGCTTGGCCGGGTCCGGCTGATAGTACCCGCCGATATCCGCCGCATTGCCCTGCACGGCGTTGAGTTCGTCGATGATCTTCTGCTCGTTGTCGCCTAGTTGCTTCGCGAGCGGCGCGAACAGTTCGGCGAGTGCGCGGTCTTCCGACTGGTTCGCGAGTTCCTGCGCCCAGTACATGGCCAGATAGAACTGGCTGCCGCGATTGTCAAGCTGACCGGTCTTCGGCGACGGGCTCTTGTTGTTGTCGAGCAGCTTGCCGGTGGCGGCATCCAGCGCCTTCGCGACGAGTTTCGCGCGCGCGTTGTCGTTCTTGATGCCGAGTTCTTCCAGCGATACCGCCAGCGCCAGAAACTCACCGAGCGAATCCCAGCGCAAATGGTTTTCTTCAACCAGTTGCTTGACATGCTTCGGCGCCGAGCCGCCCGCGCCGGTTTCGTACAGGCCGCCGCCCGCCATCAGCGGAACGATGGAGAGCATCTTCGCGCTGGTGCCGAGTTCCATGATCGGGAACAGGTCGGTCAGGTAGTCGCGCAGGATATTGCCCGTCACCGAGATCGTGTCCATGCCGCGGATCACGCGTTCGAGCGTGTAACGCATGGCGCGCACCTGCGACATGATCTGGATGTCGAGCCCCGTGGTGTCATGGTCCTTGAGATACGTCTCGACCTTCTTGATGAGCTCGTTTTCGTGCGGACGGTACGGGTCGAGCCAGAACACGGCCGGCGTGCCCGAGTTCTTCACGCGCGTCACGGCGAGCTTGACCCAGTCGCGGATGGGCGCGTCTTTCACGAGACACATGCGCCAGATGTCGCCTTGCTCGACTTCCTGCGTGAGTGAATCGAGCACTTCGTTGGTCGCGTTATCGACGATACGCGCCGTGCCGGCTTCGCTGATCTCGAAAGTCTTGTCGTGCGAGCCGTATTCTTCGGCCTTCTGCGCCATCAGGCCGACGTTCGGCACCGTGCCCATGGTGCGCGGATCGAACGCGCCATTGGTCTTGCAGAAGTTGATGATTTCCTGATAGATGCGCGCGAACGTGCTTTCCGGGATCAGACACTTGGTGTCTTGCGGACGGCCGTCGGCGCCCCACATCTTGCCGCCCGCGCGGATCATGGCGGGCATGGACGCGTCGACGATCACGTCGTTCGGTGCGTGCAGGTTCGAAATGCCTTTAGCGGAATCGACCATGGCGAGCGCCGGGCGATGTTCATGACAGGCGTGCAGGTCACGGATGACTTCATCGCGCTGCGATTCCGGCAGCGTGTCGATTTTCGAGTAGAGATCGACCAAGCCGTTGTTCACGTTGACGCCGAGTTCCTCGAAGAGCTTCGCGTGCTTGGCGAACGCATCTTTATAGAACACCTTGACCGCATGACCGAACACGATGGGGTGCGAGACCTTCATCATGGTCGCCTTCACGTGCAGCGAAAGCATGACGCCCGTCTTGTGCGCGTCTTCCATCTGGTCTTCGTAGAACGCGACGAGCGCGTTCTTGCTCATGAACATGCTGTCGACGATCTCGCCTTCCTGCAGCTTGACCTTCGGCTTCAACACGATGGTTTCGCCGCGCTTCGTGACGAGTTCCATGCGCACTTCACGAGCCTGGTCGTTGGTGATGGACTTTTCGCCGTGATAGAAGTCGCCATGCTTCATGTGCGCGACGTGCGTACGCGACGCCATGCTCCATTCGCCCATGCTGTGCGGATGCTTCTTCGCAAAGTTCTTGACCGCGAGCGGCGCGCGGCGGTCCGAGTTGCCTTCGCGCAGCACCGGGTTCACGGCCGAGCCGAGGCACTTGGAGTAGCGCTGACGAATGGCCTTCTCTTCGTCGTTCTTCGGCTCTTCGGGATAGTCGGGCAGCTTGTAGCCCTTCGACTGCAATTCCTTGATCGCGCTGATCAGCTGATGCAGCGACGCGCTGATGTTCGGCAGCTTGATGATGTTGGTGTCTTCGAACTGCGTGAGCTTGCCGAGTTCGGCGAGATTGTCCGGCACGCGCTGTTCTTCGCTCAGAAACTCGGGAAACTCGCCGAGGATACGCGCGGCGACCGAGATGTCGCTCGTTTCGACATTGACGCCGGCCGGCGCGATGAAAGTGCGGACGATCGGCAGAAAGGCGCTGGTTGCGAGCAGCGGAGCTTCGTCGGTCAGGGTGTAGATGATAGTGGGTTGCTGATTACTCATCGCTTGTCTCGACTTCGCAGAACAGGTTGGAAAAAAGCGCCGGCTGCATTCACCCTTCCGGCCGTGAATCCGCTATTTTGCATGATTTTGAGGGGCGCGCGTGTGAAAGCTGGTCGCCGCGCGAGCGTAAAACAAAGCATTTTTATTTCAAATCAATAACTTGTAAATTTTTAGGTCTTATAGAAGAGTTGAACCAGTCTCGCAATGCGGAACGTTGCACTGTCAACTGCCCAGATAGCCGTTCGTACGGAACCAGTCGAGCGCGTCCTTGAGTCCTTCGCGATACGGCCGCGCGCTGTAGCCTAGTTCCCGCTCCGCCTTTGCCGACGTGAAATACATCTTGTTCTTCGACATGCGCAGTGCGTCCACCGTCACGAACGGCTCCTTGCCGCTGAATTTGGCGAACATCTCCGCGCCCACGGCGAGCGGATAAAGCGGCCCGCGCGGCAGCTTGATGGTCGGTGGCTTCCTCCCGACGAATCCGGCGATGTCCGTGAGCATCTGCTGCAATGGCAGATTCTCGCCCCCCAAAATATAACGTTCACCGATCTTGCCGCGTTCGAGCGCAAGAAAGTGGCCGTTGGCGACATCATCGACATGGACGAGATTCAGGCCCGTATCGACGAAAGCGGGAATCTTCCCTGTCGCCGCTTCGACGATGATGCGCCCGGTAGGCGTCGGCCGCACGTCGCGCGGACCGATGGGCGTCGAAGGATTCACGATCACCGCCGGTAACGCGTCATTCGCGACCATGCGCTCGACGTCGCGCTCCGCCATCACCTTGCTGCGCTTGTACGCGCCAATGGTGCTCGCCGTGTCCGACGGCTTCGTCTCATCCGAGATTGCGCCCGAACTCGTGACCTTGAGCGTCGCCACGCTGCTCGTGTAGACGATGCGCTCCACGCCTTCGGCCAGCGCCGCGCGCATGGTCGCCTCGGTGCCCTGCAGGTTCGCGCGCTCGATTTCGCCCGGGTCCGGCGCCCAGATCCGGTAGTCGGCGGCCACATGGAACAGATAGCGCACGCCCTTCAGCGCGGCGCGCATCGAGGCTTCGTCGCGCATGTCTCCGACGACGATCTCGGCATCGAGCGCTTCGACGTTCTTGCGCGGACTCGTGGCGCGGAGCAGCACGCGCACCTTGAAACCGCGCTCGATAGCGAGCCGCGCAACCGCCGAACCCACGAAACCCGAGGCTCCCGTGACAAGCACGCGTGAGCCGGAAAATTCAGTCATTCTTACCTCGCCCTTACATTTGCGCGGCCGTTTTTTCGTAACAAGTGCCGCGCGACAATGGATGCGTCAAGAACCCGCAAAGCCAGATATGACAAGGGCTTGCGGGTCGTGCTATGGTCCGGACCTGCCTGCTTTGTAGGCGCTTTTGCAAAACATGAACATCCTGGTCAACGATGCCCCAAGACACTCGAAGCCACGCCTCGTGGATTTACCTTGCCATTGCGATCGCGCTTGCCGTCGTGTTCGCCATCGACTTGCTCACGCCCACGCGTCTCGCGATCTGGGTGTTTTATGTGCTGCCGGTCGTGCTGTGCATGTGGCTCGACAAGCCGCCTGCGCCGATTATCGTCGCGGGCGCGTCTTCGGTGCTGATGATCGGCGGCTACGTCTTCTCCAACGCTGAACCCACCGCAAACCACGAAGTCCTGCAACTCAATCGCGCGATGGGCATTTTCGTGTTGCTCGTGGTGTCGGCGGTGGCGCACCTGTATATCAAATCGCGGCTCGCGGTACAACGGACCACGTGGCTGCAGCAGGGCATCATGCAGATGAGCCTGCAATTGCGCGGCGAACAGTCTCCGGCTTCGATCGGCGTCAGCATGCTTCGTTCGCTCGTTCCGTATGTCAACGCAAAAGTCGGCGTGGTTTATACGTTCGAAGCCGATACGCTCACGCGCGTCGCCGGCTGGGCGCTTCCCGACGAAGACAGCGCGCCGCGCCGCATTGCGCGCGGCGTCGGGCTCGCGGGTCAGGCGGTCGAGGACAAGCGCATCCTGCAAATGCGCGATGCGTCCGCGCACTATCTGAAAGCCGGCTCCGCGCTGGGCACGGTTGCGGCGTCGAGCGTAGTGGTCGCGCCCGTGATGGCCGATGGCGAAGTGATGGGCGTGGTCGAGCTCGGCTTTGTCGGCGACGAAGGACGCTTCAACGACAGCCGCGAGCTGCTCGAAATGGCATCGGAAGCGATGGGCATGGCGTTGCGCTCGGCGCGGTATCGCGTGAGGCTCGTCGAACTGCTCGAAGAGACACAGCGTCAGAGCGAGGAATTGCAGGTGCAGCAGGAAGAATTGCGCGTCTCGAACGAAGAACTCGAGGAACGCGGCCGCGCCCTGCAGGACTCGCAGGCGCGGCTAGAACAGCAGCAGGCCGAACTCGAACAGACCAATGTGCAGCTCGAAGAGCATTCGCAGAATCTAGAACGGCAGAAGGCCGAACTGCTTCAGGCGCAGCAGGAACTGACCGCGAACGCGTTGCAGATGGAGCGCGCGAGCCAGTACAAGTCGGAGTTCCTGGCGAACATGTCGCATGAATTGCGCACGCCGCTCAATAGTTCGCTGATCCTCGCCAAGCTCCTGCAGGACAATAAGCAAGGCAATCTCTCCGACGAGCAGGTGCGCTACGCGGCGACCATCCACTCGTCGAACAGCGATCTGCTTTCGCTCATCAACGACATTCTCGATCTTTCGAAAGTCGAGGCGGGCCAGATGGATGTGCAGTTCGCGCCCGCTTCCGTCGATTCGATTCTGCAAGCGCTCAAGCAATCCTTCGCGCCGGTCGCGGCCAGCAAGGGGCTCGAGTTCTTCACCGTGCATGGCGAGAACGTGCCGGAGTATTTCGTCACCGACAACCAGCGGCTCTTACAGGTGCTGCGCAATCTGCTGTCCAACGCGTTCAAGTTCACCGAGCGCGGCAGCGTGACCATCGCGGTGGAACGCGCGAACGAACAGGCGCTGCGGTTCGAGGTTCGCGACACGGGCATCGGCATCGCGCGCGACAAGCAAGACCTGATCTTCCAGGCGTTCCAGCAGGCGGACGGCACCACGAGCCGTCGATACGGCGGCAGCGGACTCGGCCTTTCGATCTCGCGCGAATTCTCGCGTTTGCTCGGCGGCTCGGTCGGTGTATCGAGCGAAGTCGGCAAAGGCAGCGTGTTCTCGGTGACGCTGCCGATCGCCACGCGCGAAGGCACCGTCACCGCGAAGCTCGACACCATCGGACATATGCGCGAGCCCGAGCCCGCCGCCGTGCGCGATCCTGCCTTGGTGCCGGTCGCACCTTCGCCGGCTCCGCAAGAACGCCCGGCGCCGCAACCTCCGCAGGCGTCGATGCCCGAGCCAAAAGGTATCGCCGACGACCGCGCGGACCGCAAGCGGCCGGGGCGCGTGATCCTCGTCATCGAGGACGATCAGCCTTTCGCGCATATCCTCTACGATCTCGCGCATGAACTCGATTTCGATTGCGTGCATGCGGCAAGCGCCACGCAAGGCGTGGAACTGGCGCGTTCGCTGCAACCCAACGGCATCCTGCTCGACATCGGCTTGCCAGACCAGTCGGGCCTCACCGTGCTCGAATGGCTGAAACACGATCCGCTCACGCGTCATATCCCGATCCACATCGTCTCCGCGACGGATCACGCCGATGTCGCGCTGCATCTCGGCGCAATCGGCTACACGCTCAAACCGAGCGCACGCGACGATCTCGCGCAGGCCATCCTCAAGCTCGAAGCGCGCTCGTCGCAAGGCATGCGGCGCGTGCTCGTGGTCGAGGACGATCCGGCCTTACGTCAGAGCATTCATGCGTTGCTCGCGAGCGAAACCGTGGGAATCGTGGAAGCGGGCTCCATCGCCGAAGCACTCGACGAGATGAAAAGCGCCGCGTTCGATTGCGTCGTGATGGACCTGGCGCTGCCCGACGGTTCCGGCTACGAACTGCTCGAACGCGTTTCGACGAGCAGCGGACACGGCTCGCCGCCAGTGATCGTCTACACGGGCCGCATGCTCTCGCAAGAGGAAGAGCAGCGCCTGCGCCGTTATTCGAAATCGATCATCATCAAGGGTGCGAAGTCGCCGGAGCGTCTGCTCGATGAAGTGACGCTCTTTTTGCATAGCGTGGAAAGCGCGTTGCCGCCCGAGCAGCAACGCATGCTGCGCGCGGCGCGTCAGCGCGACGACGTGTTCGAAGGCCGCACGATCCTGCTCGCCGAAGACGACGTGCGCAATATCTTCGCGCTGTCGCGCGTGATCGAGCCGCTCGGCGCCACGCTGGAGATCGCGCGCAACGGCCGCGAGGCGCTCGAAGCGCTCGCGCGTCCCAACGAGATCGACCTCGTTCTGATGGACGTGATGATGCCCGAGATGGACGGCCTCACCGCCATGACCGAGATTCGCAAGCAGCATGAGCACGCGCGCCTGCCGATCATCGCGCTGACGGCGAAGGCCATGCAGAGCGATCGCCAGAAATGTCTCGAGGCGGGTGCGGACGACTACATATCCAAACCCATCGATGTCGATAAGCTCGTATCGCTGTGCCGCGTCTGGTTGCGGCAGCGTTGACGTGAGATGTCAGATCAGACGGCCCACTTGATGAACGAAAGCATGCACGACGAAGAAGCCACGTTCGATATCGAACTGAAGCTGATTCTGGAGGCCATCTACCTCAAGTATCAGCACGACTTCCGGCACTATTCGGTGAGTTCGCTGCGGCGCAGGCTCGGCCAGGCAGTGCGCGATCTCGAATGCGCGACGCTCTCGCAATTGCAGGAGCGCATTCTGCGCGACCCGTCGCTCTTCGGCAGGCTATTCCAGTACCTCACCGTGCAGGTGAGCGAGATGTTCCGGGACCCGCAGTATTTTCGTGCGATTCGCGAGACGATCGTGCCGATTCTGCAGACTTATCCTTCGATCAAGGTATGGGTCGCGGGATGCAGCAGCGGCGAGGAACTGTGGTCGCTCGCGGTGCTGTTCGCCGAGGAACGGCTCGCCGAGCGCACCGTGTTCTACGCGACCGACATCAACGCGGAAGCCTTGCGTATAGCGGAAAACGGCATCTATTCGCTGGATCGCATGGCGGGGTTCAGCCAGAACTACCTCGCGGCGGGTGGCAAGCGTTCGCTCTCCGACTACTATCACGCGGCCTATGGCGCGGCGAAATTCTCGCAGACGCTCAAGTCGCGTGTGGTGTTCGCGGACCACAGCCTCGCCACGGACAGCGTGTTTCTAGAAGCGCATCTGGTCTCGTGCCGCAACGTTCTGATCTATTTCGACCGCGCGTTGCAGGACCGCGCGCTCGGCCTTTTCAGCGAGTCGCTCGTGCGGCGCGGCTTTCTCGGACTCGGCAGCAAGGAGAGCCTGCGTTTTTCGAAACATGCGGACCAGTTCGCCGACTTCAATCCGCGCGAGCGGCTTTATCAGAAGGTGTAGCGATGAGCACACAGATGCAGCGCCCGCTCGTCTTCGACGCCGTCGTGATCGGCGCGTCGGCGGGCGGCGTCGAGGCGCTGAATCTGCTGTTGCCGGCGCTGCCGAAAGCGTTCGCGCCGTCGGTTCTCGTCGTGGTGCATGTGCGGCAGGGTCAGCCGAGCCTGTTGCCCGACCTGTTCGCGCAACGCTGTGCAATCGCTGTGCGCGAACCCTTCGACAAGGACGAGATCGCGCCGGGCACGGCGTATTTCGCGCCGCCGGGGTATCACATGCTGGTCGAGGCGGAAGATGGCGCGGCGCCTTCCATCGCGCTGTCGGTCGATCCGCCCGTGCGCTTTTCGCGGCCATCGGTGGATGTGTTGTTCGAATCGGCGGCGCACGCGTATCGCGAGCGGCTGCTCGGCATCGTGCTGTCGGGCGCCAACGACGATGGCGCGCGCGGCGCGCTGGCGATTCGCGATGCGGGCGGCGCGTGTTGGGCGCAGGACCCGCGCACGGCTTCGTCGTCCGCGATGCCGCTTGCGGCTATCGAAAACGGCGCGGTCCGAGAGGTCCTGACGCTGGAGCAAATGGTGACGCGTCTTTCCACGCGCATCGGGTACTTATCAGAGAATAAGTTAGGCAATGAGGCAGGCAATGAAGCTGGAAGCGACGCAGGAAGCAAAACAGGCAATGCAGGCAAGGGGAGCCGCTAAATGACGCAACCCATTTATGTGCTGATCGTCGATGACATCCGCAACAACATCACCGCACTCGAGGCGTCGCTGGCCCGGCCGGATCTCTCGGTGCTGAAGGCGGAATCGGGACCGGCCGCGCTCGAACTGCTGCTCAAGCACGACGTCGCGCTCGCCATTCTCGATGTCAACATGCCCGGCATGGACGGCTTCGAACTTGCCGAACTCATGCGCGGCAGTCCGCGTACGGCGCATGTGCCGATCATCTTTCTGACCGCGACCGCGCAGGACGGCAACCGCACGTTTCGCGGCTACGAAGCGGGCGCGGTGGACTTTCTCTACAAGCCGTTCGATTCGCGCATCCTCAATTCGAAGGTAGATGTCTTCATTCAGATGGAGCGTCAAAAGCAGCAACTCGCGACGCAGCTCGCAACCGTGCAGCAACTGCTCGATGCAAACGAGATGCTGATGGCCGTGCTCGGTCACGACCTGCGCACGCCGCTGTCCGCCGTGATCGCTTCGGCGGAATATCTCGCGCGCTTCGTGCCGGACGAGAATGTCGCGAATATCGGCAACCGCATCAAGTCGAGCGGCATGCGCATGGTTCGCATGGTCGATCAGTTGCTGAACCTCGCGCGTCTGCGCGGCGGCCGCGTGACCTTGCAGCCGCGTTCCGTGGAACTCGCGACGCTCGCGAAGAATATCGTCGAGGAATACGAGGCGCGCGTCGGCAAGGGGCGCATCTTCGTGCTGCGCCACGGCGATACGCTTTTGCAAGGCGACGGCGATCTGCTTTCGCAAGTGTTTTCGAATCTCATCGGCAACGCGTTGCAGCACGGGCTCGAAGGCTCGGCCATTCAAGTGCGTCTCGAAGGCGGCAAGGACGACGTGACCATCGTCGTGCAGAACGCGGGCGAGATTCCGCCTGAAGTGGTGCCGACCATCTTTGCGCCGTATCGCTCGGGGCGGCGTCAGAGCGAGTCCAGCGGCCTCGGGCTCGGCCTCTACATCACGCGCGAAATCACCGAAATGCATGGCGGCGACGTGACGGTGCAATCGTCCGCGCAGGCGGGCACGGTGTTCGAAGTGCATCTGCCGCGCACGCCGCGTCCGCGTCCTGGCGAACGCACGGATTCCGCGCAGCCGTTCCGTCTCAGCTGAAGCGCGAAATCGAGCTGATCCTGAAGCGTTTCGATACGCCGTCTACAATGCGGCCTATCAACGCTTACGAGGGGAATGCGCGATGCCTGGCCCGGATCTGGATACGAGAATCGAAACCTATTACGTGCACGTGAAAGGTGTCGTGCAGGGCGTGGGCTTTCGACATCACACCGTGAGGCGCGCGCATGCGCTCGGCGTGCGCGGCTGGGTCGCGAATCTCGAAGACGGCTCGGTGGAGGCGATCGTACAAGGCGCGGCCAATCAAGTCGACTTGATGCTCGAATGGCTGCGACGCGGGCCGCCGCATGCCCGCGTCACCGAGTTCTTCAGCGAAGAACGCTACGTCGAAAAGCGCTACGAGCGCTTCGAGCAGCACTGAATCAACGCGCCACCAACAAACTCTCCGCGAACTGCCATTCCTCGTCGCGCCACTGATGCGAGCATTCGAAGCCCGCGTCGGCGGCCATTGGCGCGACTTCATCGGCGGCGTACTTGTGGCTGCTTTCCGTCCAGATCGTCTCGCCTTCGCGGAACTCGACACGCAGATCCGCACTTGGCACATGCGCCGTCAGCGCACGCTTGGCGCGCAGATGCATTTCGATACTGCGTGCTTCGGAATTGAAGCGCGCGACGTGCTCGAAGGCATCGAGCGGAAAATCGCCACCCAGTTCGCGGTTGATGCGCGCCAGCAAGTTCAGGTTGAATGCAGCCGTCACGCCGATGGGATCGTCGTACGCGGCAATCAACGTCGGCAGCGGTTTGAGAAGGTCGGTGCCGAGCAAAAGGGCATCGCCGGGAGCGAGCATGCTGCGTATCGACTGTAGAAACTTGGTCGCCGCGAGCCGCGAAAAATTACCGATGGTGCTGCCGAGAAACAGCACGAGCAGCCTTTCGCCTTCCTTCCGTTTGGCGCTGACTTCCGACAAGCCGGCCAGATAATCGCGCTCATAACCGACGATCGAAATGCGCTCGATATCGCCCAGTTCCCGGCGGCACAACTGCAAAGCGGTGCGCGATATTTCAATCGGGTAATAGGCGGTGGGCTGCTTTTTACAAAGCGCCTCCAGAATGCGGCGCGTCTTGCGGCCGCTGCCGCTGCCGAGTTCGGCGACCTTCACGTTGCCCGGCATTGCCGCGACGATATCGGCGGCATGTTCCGTGAGCACGCGCTCTTCGGCGCGCGTCACGCCGTATTCGGGCAGCGCAGTGATGACTTCGAACAGGGCCGAGCCCACTTCGTCATACAGATACATCGATGGCAATTCTTTTTGCGGCTCTTTCGACAACCCGGCGCGGACGGCCTCGGCAAAGGCGCTGTCGACGCGGGTGGATAGGGCGGGTTGAATCATGACGTCTCCATCTATGCGGCGTTTTATTCGCGTGCCGTCCTTCGTTGCAACGGCGCGGCGCTTGGATGCTGCTGATGCAATGACGTGAGCGGCTTCGCTCGAATCAGGCAGGTGGAACCGTTGGGTTAGATATGAAGAGTCGCCCATCGGCATGACGGGTTGAAGACAACGTCGCGCTCGGTGAAGTTCATCCGGCGCAAGAAGCGAACTAGCGAAGCAAAAAACGCGCACGACCCAAGGCGAAGTTTGAAGCACGCTCTGAATAGCGTCGATGCACAGCGTTTAGAATGCGCAGTTCCCGCTTCGCTCGAGCTTTCACTCATTGATGAATCAACACGTTCTCGGTCGCGGCATCGCGCTTTCCGTTGTCGCATCGGCGCTCTTCGCGCTCATGTCGGGCTACACCAAATGGCTCGCGCCGCTCGATGGCCTCGACATCTTCGCCTGGCGCATCGTGTGGACCATGCCCGGCGCGCTGCTGCTCGTCGCCTTGCGTAATCGCTGGCCGCAATTGTGCGCGCTCATTGGAAAGCTTGCTCGAACCCCGAGTCTGCTTTTGGCGTTCGCCACGGTCGCCACCTTGCTTGGCCTGCAATTATGGATTTTTCTTTGGGCGCCGTTGCATGGACGCGCGCTCGAAGTGTCGCTTGGCTACTTTTTGTTGCCCCTCGGGATGGTCCTTCTGGGTCGCTTTTACTATCACGAAGCGCTCGATCGTCTGCAATGGGCGGGCGTCATTGCGGCGGCGCTTGGCGTGGCGCATGAGCTCGTCATTTCGCATGCGTTCGCTTGGCCGACGCTCGTCGTCGTGCTCGGCTATCCACCGTATTTCATCTTGCGGCGACGCCTGAACGCGGACCCGCTCGTTTCCTTCGCGATAGAGATGATGTTGCTCGCGCCGGTCGCAATCGTCATGTTGTTCGCACGGAATTCGTTTTCTATGGCTGCAAGCGACGCGCGCTTGTGGATGCTGTTGCTTCCCGGACTCGGCGCGTTGAGCACGATTGCGCTCGCGTCTTATCTGCGCGCGAGCCGTTATTTGCCGCTCGCGCTCTTCGGCATTCTGGGCTATGTCGAACCGGTCTTGCTGGTCGGCGTGGCAGTGCTCGTACTCGGCGAGCCGTTCTCAGCGACGCAACTCGGAACCTATGTGCCCATCTGGATTGCCGTGGCGCTGACCGCCGTGCACAGCGCGCGGCTGCTACGGCGTGAACGCATGTCGGCGGCGAGTTTGCCGGTCAGCGAACATCACGCGAGTATCGAGCATGAGATTGGCGCGGAACACAGCGAGCGCGTGGAGCCGACGCAATAAAAAAGGCGAGCCCGTGAGCTCGCCTTGCCTGAACGCATCGATGCAACCGATGCGCGATGCGCCTACGCGCAGCCTCCCTGACTGCCTGCTGCGTCTACTGTTTGCATCGGCGGCCGTTTTTTGCGTCGCTGGATTTCGCGACTTGTTACTTGTCGGCCTTCGTTTTGGCTCCCCACCGGCACCTTCGCTGCGCCCCGTTAAACCTTGATGCGCTGTTTTTTTCGTCGCGATGCAGATGAAACGCCGCGCTTCAGTGGCGCGTTGACGTCCGTCTGGTGACAAAGGGTAACGAGTCGCGAGCAAATGAAACGGCGCGTTATGACGCCGAGCGTCGTGGAAAGTCTTTACCGATTCAACATGCCAAGTGTTACGGCCAAACACATATGTCGGCATTTATAGCAGCGCCGTGGAAATACTTCGATATCCGAACGAATGCCTGCCGCAGGACCAACTTGTAAGCGTTGAAATGTACGGTTACCAACTGCATCAGTTATTTCTTCATCGCCTGCTTAAGATGACTCTACGAACCCGGCTCACGGGAATTGGAGAGTCTCATGAAACGCGCAGCACTTGTCTTGTTGATGATCGGAAGTCTGTCGGTGGCAGGACAGGCGTCGGCCCACGGACGCGGCGGCGGCTACGGCGGCCACGGTGGTGGCGGCAATGGCGGCGCGATTGTCGGGGCGTTGATCGGCGGCGCTGTGCTGGGTGCCATCGTGAGCTCGGTGGCGAATGCGCAGCCTGTCTACGCACAGCCGGCTTATGCGCAACCGGCTTATGCGCAGCCTGTGTACGCGCAACCTGCCGTTCCTCCCGGCTATTGCTACGACGGCTATCGCCGCGCCTACGTGCCCTGCGCGCCCGCTGGCTACGGATATTGATTGCACGACCATCGTCGCCACGCGGCACGACGTTTGCGCTAACAAGTCCACGTGCGTTGCAGCGTCTCTGCGGCCTGGACGGACGATGGATGGACACGTGAAACGCAAACTTTTGGAGACTTGCTATGAACGCGACTAAGAAGCTGGTGATCTCGGCACTGGTGTTGGGTCTTTCGGGCGGTGTCTACGCGCAGGCCGGAGGCGGAGGCGGCGCAGGTGGTGGTGCGGGCGGCGGCGCAGGCGGTGGCGGTGGCGCGGGCATGGGGTCGGCAGGTGCGGGCGGCAATGGCGCCGCGGGCGCTGGCGTTGGCATGGGCGCGTCGGGCAAGGGTGGTGGCGTCGGCATGAGCGGCGCGACAGGCACGGGTGTCGGCGGCTCGTCGGATGGCACGAGCGGAACCGGCACAGGCGCGAAGAGTGGCATGAACAACGGGGTCAACAACAACATGAACCCGGGAACCATGCAGCGCAGCACGCCGGACAGTACCGGCAACGCTAACGGTGCACAAAAGAGCTACTGATGTCGTGGTACGTGTACGCTAGCGCGCATGCAGGTGCGATCGCCGGGGCAGGTTGCGGCATCCGCTATGCAGCGGCGCGCGAAGAACGAAAGATTGAATCGCGAATAACGTTTTACTGCTCGGTCGCGGACGCTGCACTTGCCGCCGCTGCCGGCTCGAATGTCTTGACGCGCAAACTGACCTTCTCGGCATAAGCGCGTGAACCGCCGTAGCTCTTCAGCGCGGCGTCGATATCGCCTTGTGCGGACTTCAGATAGCCGTGCAGGATAGCCGAACCGACTTCGATATTGGTTTCCGGCTCTGTCAAATCCACATCGCGAACCAACTTCTTGTGAGCGGAAGGCACGACCTGCATGAGACCGGTTGCGTCGTTCGGGCCGTGGGCCGTTTCCTTGAAGCGCGATTCTATGGAAATGATCGCAAGCAACAATGCCGGCGGAAGCGAGTATTTCGATGAAGACGCCATTACCGCCGATGCGATGGTCTGCGCCTTCTCGCGCGCAACGCCGAACTTGCGAACGATCAATTCTGAAATCTTGTGACTGACTTGCTCTGTTTTTACGTCGTTGCCCGAGGGCGCCTGCGTGTCGTTTTGGCCGCCGGGCCGCACGGCTTCTTGCGCGCTTGCAGCTTGTGCGAGGCTGATCAGTAGAAGGATTGAGAGAATATTTCGACGCATCGGACTGGGTAATCTTGAGGAAAGCGCATTATAGCTTCATAAAAAAGTCTTGCGGATCATGGGCTTGTCTTAAATATGATGAATATTTTTGCAATTCGGTATTGCTTACCCGGTAAATCAGGTGCGCTCTGCGCGCTTCGCCGTGGGCGCTGAGATGCCAGCGCCGGCTTCATCGGAGAGACGTGCGAACATTGGAAGAGACATTAGGACGACTGCCGCTGTCGCCAAAAAGGCGCTCGCTAGTTGCCAGCGTTCGGTCTGAACGCTGCCGGAAATCAGCATCGTGGCTTGAATCGTCCCGGCCGCGACGGTTACACCAAGCGCCTTCATCAACTGCTGCGCGGTGCCCTGAAACGAAGTCGCGGCGGCGAGGCGCGGCTTCGGAACATCGGCGAAAGCGAGCGCGCCCATCGTCGCGAAACTGAGCGAGCGGCCTAGTCCGCCGACGAGGAGCAGCACGAAAATGGCTGCTGCGGGCCAAGCCTGCGACATCGTCGAGCACACGACCAGAACCAGCGCAAAGATCACGCTGCCTGCGCACAGAACCGCGCGCACGGAGAATCGCCGGAGTGCGAGCGCGGTCATCGGACGCATGCAAAAAGAGCCGAGCGCGCTTGCAAAAGTCACCAGTCCGCTAGCGGACGCGCTGTAACCGAAGCCGGTCTGTAAGGTGAGCGGCACGAGAAAAGGCAGCGCACCGGCGCCCGCGCGGAAGAGGCTGCCCGCGACCGTGGCCGCGTGAAATGTCGGAATGGCAAGCAGCGAGAAGTCGATGGCAGGATTCTCCACGCGCCGGCAGTGAACGACGGTTGCCCAGAACAGTAGGAGGCCGACCGCGACGCATGCCCAGGGCAGCCCTTCGGGCATCACGCCGCGTCCCGCGCTTTCGATTCCGATCATGAACAGACTCAGCGATGTCCCTGAAAGCAGCATGCCGCGCAAATCCGGCGGTGTGCGGCTTTCAGGCGGCGAGGGCGGCAAAAGCTTCCACGTGAGGACGAGACCGATCGCGCCGACTGGCACGTTGACCCAGAAGATGCTGCGCCAGGAGAGCGCATCGGTGAGAAAGCCGCCGAGCGGCGGCCCAAGCAAGGGGCCGACAAGCGCGGGCATGGTGAGCCACGTGGTCGCTTGCAGCAGCTCTTCGCGCTTCACGCCGCGAAAGAGGATCAGGCGGCCGACGGGCACCATCATCGCGCCACCCAGACCTTGCACGATGCGCGCGCCGATGAGTTGCGGAAGATTCGCCGCCGCCGCGCAAGCGATCGACGCGAGCGTGAACGTGGCGATTGCCCACATGAAAACGCGCCGCGCGCCGAAGCGGTCGGCCACCCAGCCGCTCGCCGGAATGAAGACCGTGAGCGCAACTAGATAAGCGGTAATGGCGCTGCTCAGATGGACGGGATCGATATGCAGGTCGCGCGCCATCGTGGGAATGGCG
This sequence comes from Caballeronia sp. GACF4, assembly GCF_023631025.1. Lineage (NCBI taxonomy): Bacteria > Pseudomonadati > Pseudomonadota > Betaproteobacteria > Burkholderiales > Burkholderiaceae > Caballeronia > Caballeronia sp. GACF4. Next base: position 136,888 of record NZ_JALQDW010000020.1, on the reverse strand, counting down.
GTCGCGACGATGGTGCCGTCCATGTTCTGCATGAAGAGCGCCGAGGCCACGACGGCAGCGGTGATGCGAAAGTTGCCGTCGTTCACGATGCAGTGTGTGCTCGCACGCTGCATGGGCGCTGCAAGGCATTTCGAGTGGATGACGAGTGCATGCCCGCCAGTCTACGCGAAGCCCGCGGAGGCGCGCGGGTCGCCTCTCAATTCCGCAGTGCGATGTCTTCGGCGTATTCCAGATAGTGAGCAAGCGGCGGCGTGCCACGTGCGGCGTCCTTCGCTTCGTCATCCCAGCGGCGCAACGCCAAGGCATCTTCGGCGAACGGGCGCGCCAGAAAATCGCGCGCTTCGTCGGCATCGAATACGCCGCCTTGCAGCTGCAAACTGCGCACCGAATCGGGCGAAAGAAGCGCGTGATATGAGGCATCGACCGCGCAGAGGCAGCGCTTGGCATCCACGTGAAGGCGGATCGGTTCGAGCACGGCATCCGCGAACAGCGGGCGTAAGAACGGCAGCGCGTAATACTGGTGGAGATCGTCGATACCGCGTGTAGTCGGCGTATCGCCCTGCAAATTCAACAGATGCCCGAGGTCGTGCAGCAATGCCGCGACGATCAACTCGCGTTGCGCGCCCGCCTGCTCCGCGAGATACGCTGTCTGCAGCGCGTGTTCGAGTTGCGTGACGGGCTCGCCGCTATAGGCAAGCGCCCCGTAGGTGTCGAAGAGATGCCGGATGTCGTTGAGGGAGAGCGCCATCTTCCTGTGCAGTGCGAGGAGAAACGGTGATTGTCGCGAGTCTTCATGACGTGCCGATGGCATCGCGCACCTGCATAAAACCGCTGTTTTTAGCGTGTTACGATGCCCTTCGATCCGTCAATCATTCAATGCAGATGGCAACGTTATACGAAACGCTTGGAGTAGGCGAGCACGCCACCGAGGAAGAGATCAAGCGCGCTTATCGCAAGGCCGCGATGCGCTCGCATCCGGATCGCAACGCGGGCAACGAAGACGCCGCGCGCGCGACGTTTCAAGAGATCAAGGAAGCCTACGCCATACTTTCCGATCCCGCGCAACGCGAAGTCTACGATCGCATTTTCGCGGAGGAAGTCGCGCGTCTACATAAGGCGCAAACAGAGCGCGAAGCGAAGGAGCGTGAAGTACGCGAGGCGCGCTATGCGGAATATGTATCGCTCGCCGTGCGGTTCGCATCGCAAGGGCATAACCGCGATGTCGTCTTTGGCGTGCTGCTTGGAAAGCAATGCGAGGAAGTGCAAGCGCGGCAAATCGCGGATAGCGCGATAGCGCTGCATGATTCGCGACAGACGGCTGACGCCGAGCCAGCCGAAGAACCCGTCGTTGAAAAGAAACCGGCGGGTCCCACGATCAATCCGCTTGGTTCCGTGTGGTTCCAGTTTCTCAACAACCTGAAGCTTTAAATCGATGCCGTGCTACGCGGCCAGTCTTTCGCCACGCATGTTACGGTGACGCGGCGCGGGCGGATACACACACCAGTGGCCGTCGTCGTGACGGAAGAAAAACAGCGCACGCGATGCAGCGCCCTGCAGCGTTTCCACACAAACGAAGCGGCGCCGGTCTGCGCGCGTGCGGCTGAATTGCCTGACATGGACCGGCGTGCTTCCGGGCGCCAGCCATTTTTCGACCTGATAGCGAAGGGATTGCTCTTTCGTGCATTTCATTCCGAGTCTCCAACACGCGGCATTCATGTTCGGGCTAACGGCCAGATGCGCTCAAGGCTTTACGCCCCGCCACTGAAATAACTATGCCGCAATGCATCACGTACCTGACAAAGCACTTTAACTCTACGCCTGAAAACCAGGCGCCTGCTCCAAGTTTGCGAAATAGCAACACGCTCACTTTGAACTGGCGGAGTACGGCTTCGAGTCGATTGAATGGTCATTCAACGCGATGGACGGGTATGTACGCGAACGGTCATATCAATGATCCGATGCGTGCGCTATCCGTCATTTGTGTAAGAGCCAGTTCCGTGCCGCGGCGCGGCATTTTTTTAGAGCGGCCGTGCGAAACTCAGTTCGTGGCCGTCGGGATCAGTGAGATGGAAGTAGCGCTCGTTCCAGGGCGCATCGCGCGGCGCGAAGTGCGGTTTCGTTCCGCAGGCAAGCGCACGGCGATAAAAAGCATCCACGTCGGAGACATGAATGATGAAGCGGCCCCACCATTGAACGGGACCATGTGTTTCGGTTGTGATGTTGAGAAAGGACGCACCTAGCGCAAAAGAAGTGAATGCCTCGTTCGCGCCGCCATGCACGATACGAAAACCGAGCGCTTCGTAAAAGGCGACGGCACGGGGCATATCGTGCGTGGCGAGCGTAACGGCGCTGAGACTTTCAATGCGCGGGTCGTCTTGATTCGAATCGGTCATGTCATCCAGTGTGATGATGATGCGACACGAGCGGCAGCACGTTCAAATCCGGATGCGTACCATCGACGATACTTCGGCCGACATGCCGCGCGTCGTCGGCTGCGTCGTCGGGAGTCTTGAACGCGTCGTCGCCATCGGAATGAAAATGCACGGCGTCGCCAGGCGTATCCGCATGCGCGCCGGGTCTGCATACATAGGCAATATAAAGGTAGCTGTTAGACGCGGATTCAGGCGCTGCCTTGATTTGCGGCAGTGCATGAATCTCGAAGCCTTCGTATTCGAAAACGTGACACTTCGGCGTGGGGTCGTCGGGCATGATCGCCTCCTTTCCATCTTCGCGCGGGCTATTCAACGTTACTCCTGTTGGCGCGATGAATCCATGTTTAAGCGCGTTGAAACGAACGATACGCTTGCTCCGCAGCGCGTTGGACGTTATGTTGAGCCACGGGCCTTTCGCCCGACGAGACTTCAACCATGACCGTCATCCGTCGCGTAGTGCGTGCGCTGTTTCTCGTGGTTATCGCAAGCTTAGGCTTTGCTACAGGCAACGCCGGTGCGCAGAACGAGAAGCCGTCGCTTGCACTCATCGACTGCACGCTTATCGACGATAACGCCGCGTATAACGATGCCGACATCAACCGCATCCAGAGCCAGCGCCTCGCGATGATCGGCACCGCGCTGCGCGACGACATGCGTGAGCGTGGCCTGTTCCGCATTGCCGATAACGCGCCCGCCAAGGATCTCATCGCGTCGCTTCAAGGGGCGCAAGACATGAGCGCCTGCAACGGCTGCGAACTGCGCGTAGCGCGCCAACTTGGCGTGGAGCGCGTGGGCATTTGCTGGGTGCAGAAGATCAGTAATCTAATCCTCAACATGAACCTTCGTGTGGAAGATGCCAAGAGCGGCGCCACGCTCTTTCAGCGTTCCGTCGATATACGCGGCAACACGGATCTCTCGTGGCAGCGTGGCGCCAAGGCGCTCGTCGTCCTGCTCGCCGACGATCCTTCGATGAAGCCCTGACGCGGCGATTGAACCCACGGAAACGAATTCGGGAGTTTCTCCCGCCTTCCGGCGTTGCCAGAGCGGCGCATGTTGGGCTAAGTTCCATTCGGGCACGCCCGTTCGACGCGGTCGCGGTGCCTGTCAAAACAAATTCGATTCGAACACGAATCAAAGCCGGAGACGACCATGCAAGCCAGATACAGGGCGGCGCGCTTTGCCTGCGCGTCGGTACTCGCGCCGACGCTCGCGCTTGCCGCAAGCTCCACGCACGCGGCCACGCCCACCGCCTACGTGACGACCGAGTCCGCCGGTGTCGGCGTCATCGATCTGGGCGATCTCTCGCTCAAGCAAACTTTCGATGTGGGCAAAGACGGTCCGCGCGGCCTGAGTCTCAACAAGGAAGGAACACGCCTTTACGTCGCGAACAAGGAGACAGCGGACCTTTCGGAGATCGATACATCGACGGGTAAGGTCGTGCGGCGCGTGAAGATCGGCAAGAATCCGGAGTTCGTGCGCGTGCGTGGCGGCTTCGCTTACGTGACCTACGAGCCGGGCGAATCCGGCGGTCCCCCGAAGCCTGGTCAACTCGAAAAGGACGATGACGATCCCAATGCGCCGCCCGCCGAGATCGCCATCGTCGATCTCAAGACGCTTAAGGTTCTGCGCTCGGTCAAGAGCGGACACGAAACGGAAGGCGTGGAATTCTCGGCCGATGGCAAGTCCATTCTCGTGACCAATGAAGGTGACGACACGGTGTCGGTGTATCGCGTGGGCAGCGGCAAGTTCGTGCGCACGGTCACGTTGCCGAAAGGTTCGCGCCCACGCGGCATCAAGGTATCGCCGGATGGCAAGCAGTATGTCGTGACGCTCGAGAACACGAACAAGTTCACCGTGCTCGATGCGGCCGATCTCAAGATCGTCAAGACCGTCGACACGAAGACGGGCCCGTATGGCGTATCGTTCGATCCTTCGGGCAAGCGTCTTCTCGTTGCCGCTTCGCGCGACAAGACCTTGCAAGTCTTCGATGGCAAAAGCTTCGAGCACTTAAGCGATGTACCGATTGGTCAACGTTGCTGGCACTTCAGCTTCACGCCCGATGGCTCGAAGATTCTCTTTGCATGTGGACGGTCCAACGCCGTGTATGTGCTCGATGCATCGAACTATCAGACGGTCAAGCAGATCGGTGATCTACCGCTCGCATGGGGCATCGTGACGTATCCGCCGAGCGCGGGATCGATCGAAGGGCGTTGAGCTTGATGCATGAAACGCGATGGCCGCCATGCGCGGCCATTTCGGTTTGTGCCTTGCATCGTTTCGTAAAGGAATCCGCGCCGCTCAAGAGAGCGCTGGTAGTATCGGGACAGGCTCGACGGCGAGGTGCACCATGTTCACATTGGCCGAGGCTTTCCAGGAGCTCCTGGATTCGCCCTCACGTAAGCGTCTGTTGATCGCAGCTCAAGGCGGCACTGCCAATTGTCATTGGCTACCCGCATACGTCGGCAAGCATGGCGAGTTTCGTTGCGACCCGCGCGCTGCTAACATCGAAATAGACGACGATGCCGCCGAAGCAATCCGCCTCTTCTCCGCTGGTTCGCTTTCTTCATGCGCGCTCGTCGTGCATCTGGGTGAGCTTGGCGTCGGCGCACTCGTCATGGGTCCCGAATCGCCAAGCGACGCCATGCGCATGCTCGAACAACTCAAGGCCAACGCGCTTGGCCGCTTTGTCGAAAACTATCTGGCGGAATTGCAGCAGCGCAGGCCAGCTAAGGTTTATCCCTTCAAGCCGCGTTGAAAAATAATTCGGATGGCTGATAAAACCATCTTTGACAATTCGAAGCAAGAAGGCGCGGATAATGTCGAGCCGAACCCGACCGCGGAAAAGCCGCTGCGCTCAACATGCCAAAGATATCCGTCGTCATCCCGACTTACAACGCAGAGCGCTTCATCGTCGAAACGCTGCAATCGTTGCTGAATCAGGACGCCGATTTCGAAGTCCTGATTCTCGATGACGCGAGCCATGACGACACGCTTGCACGCGTGCGCAGCCTGAACGACGCGCGCATTCGCATCTTTTCCCTCGAGCATAATCAGGGGCGCGCGAGCAACGCAAACCGTGGCTTTAATCTATGCCGTGGCGAATACATTGCGCGCATCGATCACGATGACATTGCCGAGCCGGGCAGACTTCGTAAGCAAGCGGAATATCTCGATGCGCATCCGCATGTCACCGTGCTCGGCACGCAAATCCGCCACTTCGGTGAAGATTCCACCGTCAGCAATTTTCCGCTCGAAGACGGCGAGATAAAGGCGCGTTTCATGATCGGCGCGGCTTACCTCGCCAATCCGAGCGTGATGTTCCGGCGCGCGTTCATCCAGCGCTTCGAGATTCGCTACGATCCGAATCTGCACATTGTGGATGATCTCGGCTTCTGGTTCGACTGCATGCTGCATGGCGCGCGCTTCGCCAACCTTGCAGAGCCTTTGACGGCATACCGGATTCATCGAGAGATGACGTCGTTGAATCTCGATGTCGTAAAGCTCTACGAAGCCAAGAAGCGCCTTTTCATGCGTATCTTTCCCACGTTCTTTCCGCGTCTCACCGGACATGACGTGCAACGCCTGTGTACGTTGCACGATTGGCCACTCAAGCCGGAAGCCGAACTCGATACATTGATCGACGCGTATCGCGCGGGCGGCGTCGCCCTTTCGCAGATCGACACGCGCTATGGTGTAAGCGCACTCGAACTCGAGTATCGAATGGTCGATATGCTCGATCGTAAATGGCGGGCGTCAGCACAAAGCTATCCTCGTAGCGAAGAGGACAAGTTCCGCTGTCACCGCGCGATTGCGGAAGCAATGAGTCAACTCAAGCATGCTTGAGCGGCATACTCACTTCCACGCATAGCGCATCCCCACCCACACGCCACGCGGCGCGCCAACACCCAGAAATTGCTCGTTGGTGGTATCCGCGCCGTTGAACGTGTGATTCGGTCCGTTGAAGAAGTTCTCGCCAAGAATGGCGAAGTTCGCGTAGCGCTTGTTCAACAGATTCTTTACGGTCGCATAGACCTGCAACTGCTTGGTCACGTTGTAGGTCGTATCGAGATCGATCAGAAAGTAGCCGGCAATGCTGCCATTCGTGTCCTGATTGTTCTCGTCGCCGCGCGCGAAGATGCTGCTGCGATACGTGAGGTTGCTGCCGATATTCCATTGCGGCAGCGCGTTGTAGTCGAGTCGCACCTTGACCGTATTCGCCGGAATGCCCGGAATGCGATCGCCGGAGTGAACGGTGATATTGCCGCCGTCATCCGCGCTCGAATTGCTGGCGCTGCTCTCGGTCCATGTCGAACGATAAGTCGCGTTCACGTAGCTATAGCTCGCGGCCATGCCGACCGGTCCCCATTGCGTGCGGCCCGCGAGTTCGAAGCCTTGCCTGCGCGTCTTGCCCACGTTCTGAAAGTAGCCGAGCGTGCTTGCCGCGCCCTGGCTGCTGACGAACTGGATATCGTCGGAAAGGGTCGTGCTGTAGGCCGCCGCGCTCCATGTCGTCGCGTTGCCAAGGCGTCCACGCGCGCCCACTTCGAAGGTGCGCGAAATCACCGGCTTGAGGTCGGGGTCGGCGATGAAATCGTTCGGCAGCGAGCACGGTGCGGCCGGGTCGGCGCAAGCGAGTTCGATAGCCGTCGGCGAACGCATGCCTTCGTTATACGTGGCGTAGGCGGTGAAGGAGCGCGTCGGATTCCAGTTGAAACCGATAGCCGGATTGAAGCGCGAGAACGTGTGATTGCCATCGAGTAATGGCTGCACGCCGCTCTCGTCGCCGATCACCGCCTTCGACCAGTTATAGCGCCCGGCGAGCGTCATGGACCATTGCTGCGTGAAAGAGAAGGTGTTCTCGAAGTAGATGCCCCAGTTCTGATTGCGCGTCTTGGCGTCCGTCTGCGGAACGAACGGACCCATGCCGATGGTCGCGCGGCTATCCGTGAACTCGGCATCCTGCGACGATTGCGAAAAATGCGAGTTGGCGAAGTCGCCCGCCGCACCGATCACCAACTGGTTGTCCTTGCCGAAGAGCTTGTTGAGCAAGGTGAGTTGCAGGCTTGCGCCGTAGCTGTCCGTGACGATCACCGACTGATCGTTGGTGGCCTGCGTGAGATCGATATCGTCGTCATCGTCGCCCTCCACGGTGCCGAAGTCGTCGTTGACGTTGCTGCTCACGTTCTTGTTGCGATAGTGACGGTAGTACAGATTGCCGCTCAACTGGATGTTCGGCGTGATGTAACGATCCGCCGACAGCGTGATATAGCCGACCTGATTCTCGTTGGTATCTGGGAACGTATAGGCTTGCTTGAAGTTGTTGAGGAACGAGCGCGGGATCGTCTGCGAGCCGTTTAGCGTGTTGTCCGCACCGCCCATCGAAAGGGAGATGGTCGTATCGGCGTCGGTGTAGCGCAGCTTGCCGAAGGCCTGGCGCAAGCGGCTCGAATTCTGCGCCGCCCAGCCGTTATCGTTCGTGATGTTGGCCGTGAAGTAGTAGTCGAGATGATCGCCGATCAACCCGCCTTGTTCGAACTGCGCTACCTTGCGGCCGAACGAACCGAAGCTCACATCCACCGCGCCGCCAGGGTTGTCCCGGCCGTTCTTCGTCGTCACCGCGATTGCGCCACCCAGCGTGTTCAAGCCGAACGTCGGGTTCGAGCCGGGAATGATCTGCATCGTGCTGATGGCGGCCTGCGGAATCAGGTCCCAGTTCACGACATCGCCGAACGGCTCGTTGATGCGTACGCCATCCAGGAACACCGAAAGGCCCTGCGGCGTGCCGAGCAGCGGCGAAGCCGTGAAGCCGCGATAGAGAATGTCCGTCTGCGATGGGTTGCCTTGCGCGTCGTTGATATCGACGCTGCCGACGTTCTTCTGCAAATAATCAGTGATGGTCTGGGAATGCTGCGCGTCGATCTGGCTGCCCTTGATGGTCTGCACGTTCGCGGGCACCTTTTCGAGCGGCGTGCCGACGCCGATGAGCGGTGTCGTGCCCACCACGACTACCGTGGGCAAGTCGGTATTCGGCGGCGGACTCGCTTCGACGACCGGTGCCACAACGGCGGGAGGCACCTCTGGAGCGCTTGCCGCCTGCGCCCATGCGCCGACAGTGATGCTGGCAAACGCACCGCCGAACACGAGCCGCAATCCGGCTCGGGGTTTGAACCGATGCGCTGACTTGCGCTCGCGCGGCATGCTTCTCATCGTCGTCTCCTCTCGTTATTGCAATGTCGGCTTGAGGTAAGTTCCTTTCATTGAAAGCGTCGCATGAGAACCCGCGCGCGCACCGGGAGCTTTTCCCGATTCAGCAGGGAAGCGTTCCCAATCGCACAAACGGTGTCGCGCCCGAGGATGAAGCCGTGCGTAGAATGCATTCCGTGATACCAAACGAATCTCTTCCCTCGCTCTCCGAACGCCCGCCCGCGCGTTCCATGCGCTCGACCGTATGGAGCGATCTCGCCTGCGTCGTCCTTATCACGGTGCTGGCCGGCATGCTGTTCGCGGCCTTCGACTTCAACGAGTTCACCTACCGATGGACGCGCAGCGCCGAGCGTTTCCAGCTCGATGAATTGCCCGCCACGCTCGTCGTGCTCGCAATCGGCTTCGCGTGGTTCGCGTGGCGGCGCTACCGTCAGGCGCAGCGTGAAGTTCGGCGGCGCCGGGCGCTGGAGGAAGAGGCGGAGCATCTGCTCGCGGAAAACCGCAGGCTCGCGAGTCAGGCCATTGCCGCGCAAGAAATCGAGCGCCGGCATCTCGCGCGCGAACTGCATGACGAACTGGGTCAGTACCTCAACGCCATTTCGCTCGATGCAGGGCGTATCCGCGATTTATCGCTCGAACGCGAGCCTGAAGTGCATCGTCTTTCGCTTGCGCTCATGCAAAGCGCGACGCATGTGTACCGCGAAATCGGCGGAATGATCCGCAAGCTGCGTCCGATCGGTCTCGATGAATTCGGCTTGCCGACCGCACTCGAACATTGCGTGGACGGCTGGCGCGAGCGCTTGCCCGATGCGGTGTTTACGCTAGCCGTCGATGGCGACTTCGACAATCTCAACGATGCGCTCAACATCACGCTCTACCGTCTCGTGCAGGAAGGCCTGACCAACGTGTCGAAATTCGCGCGCGATTCACGCGTCGAGATTTATCTGGCGCGTGCGCCGGCAGGCGAGATCGTGGTGACGATGACCGACAATGGACCGGGCGTCGATCTCGCGAAGCCGCGCATGGGGTTGGGTCTCATCGGCATGCGCGAACGCGTGGAAGCGCTCGGCGGCGAATTTCATATCGCCAGTCAACCCGGTGCGGGCTTCCTGTTTTGCGCGCGCGTTCCGGCTCAGGCGGGACTGCCGTTGCCTAGCGAACTGAACGAAGGAGCGAACGGCGCGTCGGTGAAATCGGCGAAATGAAGGCCTAGCCGGTTTGCTATTTGCGCGAGTTGCACGCCGTTATCGGCGCCGAATTTCTGCCGGATCACGGATTGATGGTTCGCCACTGTCTTCTGACTCAAGCCGAGTTTTTCCGCGATACTCGGCAATGTATAGCCTTGGACCAAGAGCCGCAGCACCTCGAATTCGCGTGCCGAAAGCTGACGTCCGGGCGGTCCTTCCTGAATGGTTGCGCGCAACGCCAGCGCCTGTGATATGTCAGGGCTTAGGTAACACACGCGCCGCGCGACGGAGCGTACCGCTTCGACCAGGACATCGGGTGCGCTCGCTTTCGTGACGTAGCCACGCGCGCCCGCATCGAGCGCGCGGCGCACGAAGATGGCTTCCTCGTGCACGCTGAAGATCAGGACATGCGCATGTGGCTCGCGCGCGAGCATGCGGCGCATGGCTTCTATTCCACTCGCGCCGGGCAGCGCGAGGTCCATCACCACGACATCCGGCTGCAAGGCGCAGAATTTCTGATACGCCTCCGCCGCGTTGCCCGCCTCGCCCGCGACGCTCACGTCGGGACTCAATTCGAGCAAGCGCTTGTAGCCTTCGCGCACTACGGCATGATCGTCCACCAGCAGCACGGCGATGTCGGCAGTCATGGTTGTCTCTCTCCGTTCTTGTTCGAATTGTTCTCGCGCGATTCGGCGGCAATGCGCCGCGAATTCGCATCGTTGCGAAACATGATCGGTTTTTCTTCCGGCTCCTGACGCATCGTGGCGGCCCGCACCACTTCGATCACGCGCTCGTGATGCGGGGACTTGTCGCAGACCGGGTCCGCGTTCGCGGGATCTTGCGTCAGCAGATACGCCTGACAGCGGCAGCCGCCGAGATCGATCGCTTTCTCGTCGCAACTGCGGCAGGGTTCTTTCATCCAGCCGAAGCCGCGAAATCGATTGAACGCATCGCTCTCGTACCAGATGTCCTTGAGCGGCGTCTCCGTGACGTTGGGGAACGTAAGGCCAGGCAACGAGCGCGCGGTATGACAAGGCAAGGCGGCGCCATCGGGCGCAATGCCGAGAAACACCGAGCCCCAGCCGTTCATGCAGCGCTTCGGACGACGCTCGTAGTAATCGGGCACGACGAAGTAGATCTTGCACCGGTCGCCAATCTCTTTGCGATAACGCTCGACCACCGCTTCCGCTTCCTGCAGTTGCTCGGCCGTCGGCATGAGCTGCGCGCGGTTCGCGTGCGCCCAGCCGTAATACTGCGTGTTCGCGAGTTCGAGATACTCCGCGCCCATGTCGAGCGCCATGTCGATAATGCGTCCGATATGCGGCAGGTTATAGCGATGCAGCACGCAATTGAGCACCATCGGAAAGTCGTGCGCCTTGATCATGCCGGCCACGCGCTTCTTGAGATCGAACGTCTTCGTGCTGGAAAGGAAGTCGTTGAGTTCCTGCGACGAGTCCTGAAACGAGAGTTGAATGTGATCGAGCCCCGCGTCCTTGAGCGCGGTAAGACGCTTGTCGGTGAGACCGATGCCCGACGTGATGAGGTTCGTATAAAAGCCGAGCTTGCGCGCTTCGCCGACCAGTGTTTCGAGGTCGTCGCGCAAGAGCGGCTCGCCGCCGGAAAAGCCCAGTTGCGCCGCACCCAGCGCACGCGCCTGACGCAACACGTCGAGCCATTGATCGGTGTTGAGTTCGCGCGTGTGATCCGCGTAGTTCACCGGGTTGTAGCAAAAGACGCAATGCAACGGGCATCGATACGTCAGTTCCGCAAGCAACCACAACGGCGGCGGAATGACCGCTGCTTCGGGGTCCGGCTCGGCAATCGGTTCGGACAAGTCAGTCATGCTTCACTCCAGCACTTACGCAAGCCAGCCGCGCGCGCGCGCTCCGGCAATGAAAGCCCGCACGTCGTCACCGAGATTGCTCGCGCCGAACGCTTCTTCGAGATCGGCGACGAGCTTCGGGATATCGCGCGTGCCGTCGCAGCGCAAAAGAATCTGCGCCGCGCTCTGATTGAGCTTCACCATGCCTTCCGGATAAAGCAGCACATGCGCGTCCTGCGCCGGTTCCCATTGCAGACGAAACAGGCGCTTGAGTTGCGGGCGCAACGCGTCGTCCGGCGCTTCGATCGCTTCCGTGATTCGTTGAGGAGGATTGGCGTCGCTCATTGCGGGAAGGCCTTTTCGATCGAATCCAGCATGGTCCAGAGGATGTCGAGCTTGAACTGCAGGATGTCGAGCGCGCGTTGTTGCTGCTCGCGCGTGTTGAAATGCGCGAGCGTGACTTCGAGCCCGTGTTCGACATCGCGCTGCGCAAGCGACACGCGTGAACGAAAATACGCAAGCCCGTCCGGCTCGATCCACTTGTAGTGCTCGGGCCACGTCGCAAGCCGGTCCTTGTGAATCTGCGGCGCGAACATCTCCGTGAGCGACGAACACACCGACTCTTGCCACGGCGCACGACGCGCGAAATTCACGTAGGCATCGACGGCGAAGCGCACACCCGGCGTCACGAACTTGAGCGACCAGAGATCGTCGCGCGAGAGGCCGACGGCATCGCCCAGACGCGCCCACGCCTCGATGCCGCCAGGCTGATCTTCGTAACCGTCGTGATCCAGAATGCGCAGCACCCAGCGGCGGCGCGTCTCGCGATCGGGACAATTCGCCATGACGGCCGCATCTTTCAGCGGGATGTTGATCTGATAGTAGAAGCGGTTCGCCACCCAGCCGCGAATCTGTTCCGGCGAACAGCCGCCGCTATTCATTTTCACGTTGAAGGGATGGTGGATGTGATACGCCGTGCCTTTCGCGCGCAGTTGCTCTTCGAACTGTTCGCGCGTCCAGGCGGGGCCGGCTTTCTTCAACGCGGTGAAGATCGGGCCGGTCGTGGGATTGAGCATCGGCGTGGCGGGAAAATCGGACATCCAGTTTCTCCGGAATTCAAAGCTCGAACGTCATGCCGTCATGCGCGACTTCTATGCCGTGCTCGGACAGTATGCGCCGCTCGGGTCCATCCTCGATGAGGATCGGATTGGTGTTGTTGATGTGAATGAGCACTTTGCGCACCTTGCGCGTCTTTTCGCGGTCGATCGAATCCAGCACCTCGATCATGCCGCCGGCGCCGCTTTGCGCGAGGTGGCCCATGTCGGCGCCGGTTTTCTTCGTGAGGCCGAGGCGGATCATCTCGTCGTCGGTCCAGACGGTGCCATCGACGAGCAACAGGTCGGCTTCGCGCATGGCATCGAGCACATGCGGTTCGAGTGTCCCTAAACCCGGCGCATAGAAAGCACGCTTGCCCGTGGCCGTATTCGTGAACATGAGGCCGATGTTGTCGCCGCGCTCGGGCGCCTCGCGATGCGGCGAATAAGGCGGCGCCTTGCTCGACAGCGGCAGCGCATCGACGACAATACGCGGCAGTTCGGGCACCGTGAGCGAAGTGCCATCGAGCGCGATACGCCGCTGCTCCACGCCGCAGTAATGCGAAAGAATCGACGTGATGGGAAAGCCGGTGGAAAGGTCTTGCCACACTGCGTCGGTCGTATAGAGCGGCAGCGGTGCGCCGCGCTCGCGCAACATCAAGAGTCCGGTGACGTGATCGATCTGCGCGTCCATGGTGATCACCGCGGCGATTCCGGTGTCACGCACGCGCCGCGCGGGCTGCAGTTCAGGATTCGCCGCGATCTGCGCGAGAATATCCGGCGATGCGTTCACGAGCAGCCAGTCTTCGCCGTTGTCGCTGACCGCAATCGACGACTGCGTGCGTGCCCGGGCAGCAATGGTCCCGCGCCGCACGCCGTCGCAATTGCGGCAATTACAGTTCCATTGCGGAAATCCGCCACCCGCCGATGAACCCAGCACGCGGATCTTCATAACGCCTCGCTCAAAACCAGTGCCGTCATGGCCACATCCTTCTCAAGAGACCATCGCGGTCGATCAACTGATGCTTCAACGCACCAAGAAAATGCAACACGACCAGCGCGGCCATGATCCACGCCAGATAGCCGTGGATGCCGAAGAACAGGCCGCGCAACGCCTTGTCGTCCCAGCCCCATTGTGGCAGAAGCACACCCCAGAAGCGCGTGCCGAACTTGTTGAACGACGAACCGAGGTATCCGGTGAGCGGCATTGCCACCATGCCAACGTATAAAAGAGCCTGCGTGATGCTCGCGGCGGCGCGTTGCCACGTCTGCATCGGCGGTAGAGGCGGCCGGCCGTAGACCAGTCGCACTACGATTCGAAGCAGCACCAGCAGGAAAACGGTCAGGCCCAGCGACTTGTGGAAGTTGATGAGCGACGACTTGAAGGCCAGCCCGCGCGGCAGGCCGACCATATAGAAGCCGATGCACAGCATCGCGGTGATGGCGATGGCGATCAGCCAGTGCAGCGCGATCAGCGGACGGGCGAAATGCTCGTCCGACGCCTTCGCGCCGGGGCGTATGGCAGCGGGCGTTTTCGCTGCGCTCATGTCGTCTCTCCGTTGGAAGGGGTTCGGTCTCTTCGTAACAGGCCCACCGGGTCCATTCTTATCGTCTGCTTAACGCTTGGCGATCAGCAATTCCCCGCGTCCGTCGACAGCGAGATCGCCCGCGTAGCGTCGAGGCAACGCGCGCGAGTCGAGTGTCGCAAAAGGCGCCATCTCGCGGGCCAGCATGCGCGTGAAGAGCGCCCAGAAGACATCGAAGCCGTGACCGCCTTCGGTGAACGTCGGCGCAATGCGCGGCTCGTGAAATAGCACGAGCGTGCCGCGCCGCATGCCGTAGGCTACATGCGCGCCGGTCTTGCCTGCAATGCATACGCTGCCCGCTACCATGCGCGACGCCGCGAAGTCGCCTGCATTGCCGGCGACGAGCACGGTGCCTCGTCGCATACGGTCTGCAAGACGCGCGCCCGCGTTGCCGTGAATCACGAGCGTGCCGCCGCTCATGCCGTCCATGTCGCCGGCTAAAGCGCCTGCCGCGAAATCGCCTGTATTGCCGCGCACTTCGAGGCGACCGCCTTGCATCTCGCATGCAGTGAATGCGCCCGCGTTGCCATGAACGTGCAACGCACCGCCTGTCATGCCCATGCCCGCGTGATCGCCGGCATCGCCATGCACTTCGATCCTGCCTTCGGCGAGCTTCGCGCCGATGCGATCGAGCCAACGCGCATCGCCTTCGACGAGCAGGGACGGCGTATCTGCATCGGCTCTAGCGATGTCGAACAGTTCGCCAAGCGCGCAACGTTCACCCGCGCCCTGCAATTCCAGATGCGTCAATTCATCGGTGGATAAGGAAGCAAGCGCCGACGGTAGTAATGTCGATGCATCCACGCGAAAGCCCGGTGCACCTTTTACGCGCAATGTAATGGCGTTCATGCGCGGCTCCCGTCGATGCCCGCCGCCAATTCATGCAGCTTGAAGTGATACGGTCCGAGCTTGCCGCCATAGTTGCCTGCTGAAATGCGCAGCACGCCGCCCGCGCGGCCGATCGATGTTGCGGCTGCCATGCCCGCCGTCATCGCGGCGCCCACGTCCGCATCGGTCAATCCGTCGATGACTATCTCCAGCACGCAAGCCACGTCGCTCGTCAACTCGCTCTTCTTCGACAAGCCGACGAGCGTCGGGCAAAACGCATCGTTGGTCGATGCCGACGCGCCCGCGTACTTCGAGCCGATCTTCGAACCCGAGCGCACCACGCCGCCCGGAAACGGCGTGATGATGTTGGGCAAGCGATGCATCGCCGCGACCGCTGCCTCGGCCGCGGCAAGCGCGCTATTCAGGTCG
The DNA here is from genome assembly GCF_023631025.1 of Caballeronia sp. GACF4. Taxonomy (NCBI): domain Bacteria; kingdom Pseudomonadati; phylum Pseudomonadota; class Betaproteobacteria; order Burkholderiales; family Burkholderiaceae; genus Caballeronia; species Caballeronia sp. GACF4. The sequence goes on along the minus strand of NZ_JALQDW010000020.1, from coordinate 121,306 downwards.
CGCGCGAGCAACAGCAGATTGCCGCCGCCGACAGCCTTCACCGTCGCCGTGAATTCCTCGCAAACGAATTCGCCATCCATGACGGGCACGCGCCAGTAACGCGTGCCGTCGAGCATCTTCGAGATCTGATAGCCGTCGCCGAAAAAGCGCAAGCCTGCCCCGAGTGGCGCGTTGTCGGAGAGCGGCGCGCGGCTCGTCGCGGGATCGATGCCGCCATAAACCGCCGTCGTAGGACAGGTGAGCACGCACTGACCGACGCGCCGTGCAATCTGCTTGGCGAGTTCCTTCGACGATATCGCGAACATCAACACCGCGACGCCGGGCCTGCCGTCGGGCGTTTCATCGCCGTTCATGTCACGTTCGATGCCCGCCTCGCAGCCGCAATCGATCACGGAGGTCGCAAAGCCGGTCAACGAATTCGCCGCGTGGCGCGCCCACGTCGGCGTGTGCGCGGTGATGACAAGACGCGTCGCCTTCATCGGAAAGGCTTCGGCGAAGGTGTCGTCTATCTGTGTGTCGTTGATGCGAAGCGCGGTCATTCATCGACCCCCGCTTGCGTCGAAGCACGCGACCGGCAAGAGCCGTCCGCCATTGCAGCACGCGCAGATTTCGTCGTCGCCGATGGCTAGCTTCTCGAACTTGCTCGCGAGATTCGCTTCGGCGAATTCGCGCACGCGCTTTTCGATGGCGCGGTCGTATTCGGGCTGCACGTAATGAATGCCGCCCGTGGGCGTGGCGAGCAATGTGCCGTCCCGCGCGATCAGTTCGCCGTCCTTGAACACGAAGGCGGGTGACGTGAACATGCGTTCGCGGTCCGCGTCTTCACGATACACCGCGATATCCGCCGCCGCGCCTTCGCCGAGATGTCCGCGGTCCGTGAGCCCGAGCAGACGCGCGGGGCCGGCGCGCGTGATGATCGCGATATCGTAGAGCGAGAACTCGCGCTCGATGTTTCCAAGCGCGCTGGCGGTTTTGGCATCGGCGTGAAGCTTGGCAAGTTGTTCGTCGCGAAACGACTTGTCCATTAACAAGCGAATCAGATGCGGATAGCTCGTAAAAGGCGCGCCATTCGGATGATCGGTGGTCATCGACACTTGCCACGGATCGTTGACGAGCAAGAAGATTTCAAGGCCGATGATCCATTGCAGCGCATTCACGAAGCTCTCTTCGCGATAACGAAACGGCACGACGCCGCAGCCCGCATCGCATTCGATATCGCCCAGCACCCACTTGCGCGGATGCGCGAGCGGCGCGTTCTTGAACTGCATCATCGTGTCGCCGGAAGCGGTGACGGTCTGGCCGAACATGATCTGCCCGACGTCGATGGTCACGTTGGACCGTGCGTTGACCGCTTCGGCAATCGCGCGCGCGCCCGATGAAAACTTGCGCGGACCTTCCGTGCCGTAGCTATGAAACTGGATATGCGTGAGATGGATTGGCAGGCCTTCGGCGGCATCCATCGTCTTGATGGTCGATTCGAGATTGCCCGGCACGCCGAGATTGCTCGCATGCACATGCAAGGGATGCGGCACCCGCAACTCGGTCAGAGCGCGCGTGAGCGTGCGCAGCACTTCGCGTGGCGTGATGCCGTAATGCACGTGCTTTTCATCGACATCGAGCGAGCGCTGATTGAACTTGAACGCCGAGATGCCGCCCGGATTCACCACCTTCACGCCGAGCGCCTTGCTCGCGTTGACGGTCCAGCCCACGTAATCGCGCAGACGTTCGAACTCTTCCCGCGCGGCGAGCATCTGCAGGAACAGTTCGTCGTTGCCCATCATCACGTAGGCGCCGTGATCGATGATCGGTGTATCGCCCATTTCCAGATGCGCGTGGCGCGCGTTGGAGGCGATCATCGCGGGTTCGAACGCGGCCGTGTAGCCCATTTCCGCATAACGGTAGCCGGTGGCGAGCGTGCCGGGCGTGCATGTGCCGCATGAAGGCAGGCGCAGATAACGGCCTTCGTCGTCGTTGCGTCGCGTTGCGAGCGGATCGTTGCGATGATCCTCGGGCAATAGCAGCCGCGACAGATTCGTCTTGCCGCCGCCGATATGCGAATGCAGATCGATGCCGCCCGCCATCACCACCATGCCGCCCGCGTCGAAGTCGCGTTCGGGCGCGATGGATTCGCCCGCTGCATCCGCGACGATGCGGCCATCGCGGATATAGATGTCGCGCTTGTGCCCATCGACTTTGTTGACGGGGTCGAAGACCACGCCGCCGCGCAGACGCGTGAGGCTCATGACGGCCTCCCGGCTTGCGTCAGTTCGCGTACGATTGCCGCAACGGTGGGATAAGCGGCATCGCGCGCGGCAACAAGCGGCGCGATCACGGAACCGTCCACGCGAAACAAGTGCCCGCCACTGTCGATGCCCGGCGTGGCCACGGGGATGAACACGGTAGGCGCGCGACGCGTGCCGACAACCGTCGCACGATGGCCGAGGACGATGGCAGGCACATCATCGTCAAGCGATGCAGGTAGCGCTTCGGGCGCGAAGCTCGACACCCATAACAGCGCATCGATCTCGCCGCGGCTCGCAAGCGTCTCGGTGCGATAGCGCCATGAATCGTGATCGAGCGGCAAGCCGTAGGCCACGCGCGTGCGCAGCGGAAAACCCGAGAGCCATGTGACGGCCTGATTCACCGTGAGTGCGCCATCGTCGCCGCCAAGCGCAAGCGCGCCGGCACGCGTCGTCTTGTTGAGCGCCTTGACAATACGGCTCAACGCTTCGATGGCCAACGCCGCGTGCGGGCCCGGCAGCGCCGCCGGCTCATGGATGATGGCCGTGTATTTCGCGGCCAGAATGCGTTCGGTAAGCGCGGCGAGTTCGCTGGCGGCGCCCGTGTCGTCGTTCAGCGCTGCGGGCTTTCGGCCTTCCACCAGCGCGGACCATATGGCGAGCATGTCGAACGGTTCGGCGTTTTCCAGTCGCGCTTCGACACGCGCGCCCGCTGCGGGATCGACGCCGCACCCGACGAACACGATATCCACGCCGCGATCTTTGGCCGCGATGCGCTCGTAGAAACGCGGATAGCGCCGCGCCGGTTCGCACGCGACAACCACGATGAGGTCGGCACGCGAACGCACTTCCGAGAGCGTCGTGAAGAACGCGCCACGGTCCTGCAACGCGAGGTTCGCGGCGGCGAGGGCATCGCCGTGCAAGTGATCGAGTATCGCGCCGCTCTGGGCGGCGAGTTCATAGAGCGCGCGTGCGCCGGCTACGTCGGTTGCCAGTCCGCCAAAGAGCGGCCGTTTCGCCACGGACAGGATTTGCGCGGCACGCTGGAGCGCCGACGCGAGATCGGTGGCTTGCCCGTCTACCGTCGGCGGGCAGGGCACGCCGGGCGCGTCGAGCGCTGCAAGGGACGAGGCAAGCCGAGGGCAATCGGTGTTTGTCGCCGCGAGTTGTTGATCGCCGGTGAGCTTCAGCGAGATGTCGTCGCATAGCAATGGGCAGAACGGGCAGGTCCAGTTCCGTTGCCCTCTTTCCTCGGGCGACGACTGCGAAGCCGCGTTCGATGTTGTGGGAGATGCGTGCATGGGGCTGCAAAAGAGCAAGGTCCATGCCGATTTCACGCGGTGCTCCTGCGTGGTCGACAGGTCGCGCTGCCGATACTGCATTACCCACATCTGCAACGGCATTGTTCCGCAATGAAACACACTGTCACCCATGCACGCCCGGATGCAACAGCGGCATCCCGCACGCTTACAAAGCTCTGGCGTCGTGTTTGATGAGACATAACGGCGCGTGCCGCGCTTGGCATGGATATTGAGTCAACCTTCCGACGAACGGTGCTGGCCAAATAGCAAGGCCGCATCATGAAGCGCCGAAGCAACGAGCCAGGCCGCGGCGCCGCTGTGCTCCGCAACCACGAGATCATCACGATGACGAATGCCGCCCGCGCCGATGAGTTCGCGCGAACCCGCGAGCGCCTTCACTGCGGCGAACGTGGTCAAGTCCGGTCCCGCGCACGCGCCGACCTGATCGAGCGTCATGACGATGACGCGCGACGGCCACCAGTCGCTGCCCGATGGCGTCGACCCGAGCGCGCGGCCTGCGTGATAGTCGAGCGAGAGGATCGGGTCATGGTTTGCGGCAAGGGCTTCTTCGAGGGCGTTCGGATCGAGCAGGCTTTCGGTGCCGAATACAGGGACGACACGAGAACGGGAGGACGAGCGCCTGAATGAAGCGATGCGCTCGAACAAGGCCTGCATCGGCATGAAGCCGGTATAGCCTGCATCGAGCCAGATGGAAACGCCGTCGCCCAAAGCATCGCAAATGGCGGCTAGCACAGGCGCGTGATCGCCGCGCTCGAGGATCGCGCCGAGGTCCGCGATGTAGAGCGTGCGTGAGCCGGTCGCGTGGATCAGCGCGGTGGCGACATCGACGGGTGCGCTCGTCGTGCACAACGAGGACCGGATGGGCCGATAGCCTGAGCGTTCGCCGCGCACCGCGCGCACCGCGTGGCCGTCGAGCAGATCGAGAACGGGTATCACCTGCATGGATGGCTTTCCTTTGACCAAGATCTTTGTGTTCGAGTATCTCACTGGCGGCGGCATCGATCCCGATGTCGCGGGCGCGGGCAGTCTTGCGGACCTGAGCGCGCTGATCGTCGAGGGCCGCGTGATGCGCGACGCCATCGCAGCCGATCTGCGCGCGTTGCCGGGCATCGACGTGACCATCGCGAGTTCGCGCTTCGAGCATGTCGATGCCGCCTACGCGCACTGCAAGGCCGAGCCGGGCGAATCCGTCACGCGCTTCGTCGCCCGCATGGCGCGCGCCAACGACTACGCGTGCATCATCGCGCCGGAATGCGATGGTTTGCTGCTGCGTCTTTTCGATGCCGTGGGCGCCGCGCGCTGGCTTGGCTGCGCGAAGGAAACGATTCGCGCGGCATCGAGCAAGAGCGCGACGGCCGCTTGTCTCGCGGCGCGCGGCATCGCGGTCACGCCCGCACTCGATCCCGACGATGCATCGCCTGACGACGCACGCCGCTGGGTCGTCAAGCCAGATGACGGCGCAGGCGGCCTCGATACCTACGTCTACGACGAACTCGACGCCGCCCGCGCCGAATACCAAGCGCGCGCGGAAGCGGGCCGCAATCCCGTGCTTCAGGCGTGGGTCGATGGTGAACCGCTCAGCGTCTCGCTGATTTGCGACGACGAAGGCGCGCGCGTGGTCTCGATCAACCGCCAGAACATCGGGCTTTCGCATGCGGCCGGTAAGCACATCGTCCAGTTCGATGGCGTCGATGTAGACCGTATCGATCGGCATGGGCCGCAAGGGCGCGCGCTCGAACGGCTCGTGCTGCGTGTGGCGGAAGCGTTTCCGGGGCTGCGTGGCTTCGCGGGCATCGACGTTGTGTGGAACACGGCGCGCGGGCCCGTGGTCATCGAAGTGAACCCGCGTTTGACGGTTGCTTATGCAGGCTTGAGCCACGCGTTCTCGCGCAATCTCGCGGCGGAACTACTCGCGGCGCATCACGTCGCGGGCTTTGCGGATGAACGCGATTCGGGTCCGTTGCGCGCCTGTCAGGGAGCGTCCTGATGACGCATCGGCAAGCGCCGGTTTTCGGCTGGGACGTGGGTGGCGCGCACGTCAAGGTGTCGATGACGACTCGCGAGAGCGGACTCGCCGATGTCGCGCAATGGGCGTGTCCGTTGTGGCAGGGCATGACGCATCTCGAACGCGCCATCGATCACGTGTTCGAACGCTGGCCCGATGCCGCGCATGCTTCGGCGCGTCACGCGGTCACGATGACAGGCGAAATGGTCGATCTCTTCAGCGACCGCGCCGAGGGCGTGCGCACGCTCACGCGCACCCTTGCGCAGCGGCTCGGCCCGCGCACGCTGTTCTACGCGGGCGAAGCAGGCTGGCTCGCGCGCTCTGCCTGCGCGGATGGCTGGCGCAAGGTGGCATCGGCGAACTGGCTTGCGACCGCGCAATGGGTCGCGTCGTGCGTGCCGAATGCGGTGCTCGTCGATATCGGCAGCACGACCACGGACATCATTCCCATCGTGGCGGGACGCGTGGTTGCGCGCGGCTCGAACGACGCCGAGCGGCTCGTGAGCGGCGAGCTCGTTTATCAGGGTGTCGTGCGCACGCCCTTGTGCGGCGTTGCGCAACGTATCGCATTTCGTGGCGAGACCACCGGCGTGATGAACGAATGGTTCGCGACTTCCGCCGATGTGTATCGCCTGACCGGCGAACTGTGGCCGCAACACGATCAGCATGCAAGCGCCGACAACGGTCCGAAGACCGAGGCCGCGAGCCGCACGCGCATTGCGCGGATGATCGGCCGCGATGCAGCCGACGCGAGCGATGCCGAATGGCGCCGCTTCGCGCACGCGTGGCGCCACGAACAGTTGCGCACGCTCGAAACGAACCTTGCGCGCGTAAGTGCGCAGCATGAGGCGCTGGCTCGTGCACCGATCGTCGGTGCGGGCTGTGGGCGCTTTCTCGCCACGGCACTGGCGCGTCAGGAGGCGCGCGGTTATATCGATTTTGCGCGGCTGGCTGGTGTGGATGACAACGACACCGAGCGTGCCGAATGGGTTTCGACGTGCGCGCCGAGCGTGGCCGTGGGCTTGCTCGCGGCATCGGCGACGGAGCGTGCGACGGCGGGCAGCGTCATGGCATCGACGTGATGGACAGGCGACAAAGAAGAGCGGCGACGAACCGGGTGCGTGGCCCGGCGGCAGCATGAAAGCGGTCAATCTCGAACGAGGATAACGGCCATGTGGGTGGTGAAGATCGGGGGTAGCCTGAGTCACGACCCTGCGCTGCGCGAGTGGCTGACGCAGCTATGGGAAGTGGGTGGCGGGCGGGTCGTGATTGTTCCGGGCGGCGGCGATTTTGCCGATGCCGTGCGGCAGTATCAAAGCGAATGGCATTTCGATGACCTGGCGGCACACAACATGTGTCTGCTCGCCATGGCGCAGTACGCCATTCTCATGCAAGGCGTGGCGCCTGAGCTCGTGCTGGCGTCGAACGAGGAACGCATCCGGCGCGCATTGCGCGATGGCCGCGTGGCGGTGTGGGTGCCAACCGATCTCATGCGCTCCACGCCCGACTCGATGACCAACTGGGACACGACTTCCGACAGTCTCGCCGCATGGCTTTCCGCGAGACTCAATGCGGAGCGGCTGATGATCGTGAAGTCATGCGATGTCGAAGCGAACGCGCCCTTGGAGACGCTCGCAAACGAAGGCATCGTGGACAAGCGCTTTCCGGCCTATGTGCGCGATGCCAACTACGTCGTGGAGATTTTCAGCAAGGGCGATGTGAACGTCATGCGCGACAGGCTCTTGAATCTCGCTGTCTGATGCCTCGAATGCCCGGCGCTTTTATTCCAGGCGCCGGGAATGCATGCGTCAAAGCGTGAGCGCGCGTTCGCCGTGCAGCGCATTGACCCATCGCGTCACGCGCAGCGGATCGAGCCGTCCCGCGCGTCCGGTGTTCTCATCGCATAACGCGCCGCGAAAGCCCGCGATATCGGGCCTCAACGAACGGATGCGTTCGAGATCGCTCCATCCGAGCGAACCCGCGAGCGCGGTCATGCCGCCGCGTCTGCGCATGATGGCCATGCACTCCGCGAGCACGGTGACATCGACACAATCGAACAGCGTGCGTCCGTCCTTGTGAGCGGTATCGAAGACGATACCCACGAAGCCGAGTTGCACGGCAAGCGCCGCAAGCGAACGGTCCACGCCTTCGTCGGAGAGCAGCACGGGCACCACGGCCGCTGGCAAGCCCGCCAGATGACGCAAACATTCGACCGCACCGGGCCCGGCGTTCACGCCGACCTTCACGTAATCGACGCCCGCCGCGGCGACGTCGAGCACACGCGTGGTGATCTCATCGAGTGCGTCGTTGGGCAAGTCGCCGATAGTGGCGCTAATTGGCCGCACCGCGTAACGCGCGCGCAACGCGCCAACGATGCGCGCGATTTCATCGACATTCACACCGCCCAGCGCGCCCGCGCCCGGTTCCTTCAAATCGATCAGTTCCGCGCCTGCTTGCGCGGCATCGAATGCTTCATCGGCCGAGCGGACGCTCGCGAGCAATGCGGTCATGGTCAGACTCCAAGGGGGTGCTTCAGAGAGTAATCAGGAACCAAGGGCCGACGTGCTGAGCGCCCTGGCGCGATATTCGTCGATAGCCTGCAAGAGCCAGTTCCATGCCGTGCGTTCCGCATCGCCCGCGGTCTTGTCGATGGCAATGCGCAGATAAGCGATCTCGCTATCCACCTTCTCCGGCGGCAACATGAAAAGCCGGCTCACGAGCACCGCGCCTTCGACGACTGCCGCTTGAGCGCGATTGAAACCCGCGAACGGCGCATGCGTTTCGCGATAGACGCATTCCATGCGCAGTACGGGACGCGTCTCGTCCTCGCTCATATCGGCGAGTCGCAGTTCGGTATGCGCGAGCGTATCGGCAAGCCGCACGCTCGGCACCGCATTGGCTGGAACCGTGGGCCAGTCGCGCGCGATGCCGGTGACACAGCCAGCAAACACGCGCACGTCCGTCGTGACGTTGATGACGGCGCTGCGTGTGGCGATGACATTGTCGAGTGTGGTGGACGGCCTGAAAGGCGCAAGGATCGCGAGGCCGTCTTCGAAACGCACGCCCATGGGCGCGATGTGCGGCCGGCCATCGCTATTCGCTGTCGTGACGATGGTCTCGTAGATCATGGCGGCGCGTGTCGTTCGGTTGTGCGTAACCGCACGGGCGAGCCGCATCGTTCTTTGAACTTCGAGCGATGCAGCGCCGTGCGGGTTCATCCGCCTCTAGCGGGTGGCGATATACATCGTGATTTCAAAACCAAAACGCATATCGGTGAAGCTGGGCGTGGTCCATTGCATAGTCGATCCTCCAATAATGACGGTGGTTGCCTCGCTTGCACGTTTGACGGATGCATTCGTCACACAGCCGGGAGACGCCGGCGCGAATGGTTTACGCAAGCGTCATGCCATGCGTGCCGTGACGCCGGCAAATAGCACGGCCGGGCGGCAAAAGGCATTGCAAGCCGGCACTGTGACAAAAACGCAGCAAAGTGTTCCATCGGCGTGGCGAGGCTTCGCGAACGGGACAGTAGATAAGGGATTGCTTAGCCTCGTGCAAGTTAATCGTGAATTCCTTTCTGAAAGCCGCGAGCCTACTCTGCATTCACAGCAGGCGAACACAACAGCGCGGCGGGCGCCATCGAGCGAACGTCCTCTCATCTCCACTGTCGAGGAAACGTAATGAACGACTTCAACAAGGCTGCTGTAGAGGCAGCGCGCAATCCGTCCGATCCGCGCTCGCGTTATGCGGCCGGCGTCATGAAGTATCGCGAGATGGGTTACTGGCAGCCCGATTACGTGCCGAAGGATACGGATGTCATCGCGCTCTTTCGCATCACACCGCAAGCGGGTGTCGATCCTGAAGAAGCCGCGGCAGCCGTTGCGGGCGAATCGTCGACGGCGACGTGGACGGTGGTCTGGACCGACCGTCTCACCGCATGCGACATGTACCGCGCAAAGGCGTATCGCGTGGAACCCGTGCCCAATGCACGCGCCGACGATCCGCAATACTTCGCGTATATCGCTTACGACCTCGATCTGTTCGAGGAGGGGTCCGTGGCGAATCTCACGGCATCGATCATCGGCAACGTCTTTGGCTTCAAGCCTTTGAAGGCGCTGCGGCTCGAAGACATGCGCATTCCGGTTGCGTATTTGAAGACGTTTCAAGGGCCGCCGACGGGCATCGTCGTCGAGCGTGAACGGCTCGACAAATACGGACGCCCGTTGCTCGGCGCGACCGTCAAGCCCAAGCTCGGCCTCTCGGGCAAGAACTATGGACGCGTGGTCTATGAAGGTCTGAAGGGCGGCCTGGACTTTCTGAAAGACGACGAGAACATCAACTCGCAAGCCTTCATGCACTGGCGCGACCGCTACCTCTTCGCAATGGAAGCCGTGGCGCGCGCACAAGCCGAGACCGGCGAAGTGAAGGGCCACTATCTCAACGTCACCGCGGGCACGATGGAAGACATGTACGAACGCGCGGAGTTCGCCAAGGAACTCGGCTCGTGCATCGTGATGATCGATCTCGTGATCGGCTGGACCGCCATTCAGTCGATGTCGAAATGGGCGCGCAGAAACGACATGATTCTGCATCTGCATCGCGCGGGGCATGGCACTTATACGCGGCAACGCAATCACGGCATCTCGTTTCGCGTGATCGCGAAATGGTTGCGCATGGCGGGCGTCGATCATGCGCATGCGGGCACGGCGGTCGGCAAGCTCGAAGGCGATCCGCTCTCCGTGCAGGGCTATTACAACGTGCTGCGCGAGTCGCGTAACGAAGTGGACTTGTCGCGCGGCATCTTCTTCGATCAACCGTGGGCGGGTTTGCGCAAGGTCATGCCGGTGGCGTCGGGCGGCATTCATGCGGGACAGATGCATCAGTTGCTCGACCTCTTCGGCGACGACGCCATTCTGCAGTTCGGCGGCGGGACCATCGGGCATCCGCAAGGCATACAGGCGGGCGCCGTGGCGAATCGCGTGGCGCTCGAAGCGATGGTCAAGGCGCGCAATGAAGGGCGCGACATCGTCAACGAGGGCATGGACATTCTCGAAGCCGCCGCGCGCTGGTGCACGCCGCTCAAGGCCGCGCTCGATACGTGGCGCGACGTGACCTTCAACTATGCATCCACCGATACGCCCGACTACGCGGTGTCGGCGACGCCTGCCTGACGCATCTCATCTTCAAGGGAATCAGACCATGAAACTGACTCAGGGAACGTTCTCGTTTCTTCCTCCGCTGACCGATGAAGAAATCTCCTCGCAGATCAACTACGCGCTCGATCAGGGCTGGGCTTGTTCGGTGGAGTACACCGACGACCCGCATCCGCGCAATACGTACTGGGAGATGTGGGGCCTGCCCATGTTCGACCTGCACGATGCAGCAGGCGTGATGATGGAAGTCAACGCCTGCAGGAAGACGTATCCGCAGCAGTACATCAAGGTCAATGCGTTCGATTCGGTGCGCGGCTTCGAGACCATGCGGCTTTCGTTCATCGTCAACCGGCCATCCGACGAGAAGGGCTTCCGGCTCGAACGTCAGGACGTGCATGGCCGCGTGCAGCGCTACTCGATCCGCACGTATGCCACCGACAGACCCGCGGGCGATCGCTATTGAGCGAGGAGGCAGTCACCATGAGCGCAGAAGCCACGCTCGAAGAACGGTTGAGCCTAGAAGCGCAGCCGCGGCCCGGCGCCGACCTCATGGCGCTGTATCGCGAATCGCGCATCGGCGAAGTGCTGGCGGAGCTGGATCGCGACCTCATTGGCCTCGCGCCCGTGAAGACGCGCATCCGCGAGATCGCGGCGCATCTGCTGGTGGAGCGTGCGCGCGAAACGTTAGGCATCGCGTCCGGTGCGCCCACGCTGCATATGTGCTTCTCGGGTAACCCCGGCACGGGGAAGACGACCGTTGCCATGCGCATGGCGCAGGTCTTGCACAGACTCGGTTATATCCGCCGCAATCACCTGGTTTCGGTGACGCGCGACGATCTGGTCGGTCAATACATAGGACATACCGCGCCGAAGACGCGTGAAGTGCTCAAGCGCGCGATGGGTGGCGTGCTGTTCATCGATGAAGCGTATTACCTTTATCGCCCGGAGAACGAGCGCGATTACGGGCAGGAAGCGATCGAGATTCTGCTGCAGACCATGGAGAACCAGCGTGACGATCTCGTCGTGATTCTCGCGGGTTACGAAGGACGCATGGAGACGTTCTTTCAAAGCAATCCCGGCTTTCGTTCGCGCATTGCGCATCACATTGCGTTTCCCGACTATGCGCCCGACGAGCTCTTGCAGATCGCCGAGCACATGCTTTCGTCGATGCATTACCGCTTCGGCGGCGACGCGCGCCGCGCCTTCGAAGACTATCTTTCGCGCCGGATCGCGCTGCCGAATTTCGCCAACGCGCGTTCGGTACGCAATGCGCTCGACCGCGCGCGTCTGCGTCAGGCGAATCGCTTGTTTGCCGCGGCCGAACGCGGCAGCGGTCCCGCCGACGCTAACGCATTGATGCAGCTCGACGCGAGCGATATCCGCGCGAGCCGCGTGTTTGCCGAATCCCAACCCTAGAAGGAGAGCGCGATGCAGGACGGACGCACGACCTTATCGAAGTTTCTGATCGACACGCTCGACCGCAAGCCTGGCCCCGATGCCGCAAGCGGGCTCTCGGCCTTGCTGATCGACGTCGCTGCATCCATCAAGACGATCGCGGCAGCGCTCACACGCGGGGCGCTCGGCGGGCAGCACGGATCGGCGTCGAGCATCAACCTGCATGGCGAAGAGCAGAAGAAGCTCGACCTCGTGACCAACGACATCTTCCTGCAGCATTGCGAATGGGACGGTCTGCTCGCGGGTATGGTGTCGGAGGAAATGGACGGTGTCTATGCAATTCCCGAAACGTATCCGCGCGGCGAATATCTGCTGGCCTTCGATCCGCTCGATGGCTCGTCGAACATCGATATCAATGGCGTGGTCGGTTCCATCTTCTCCGTGTTGAGAAAGAACAGCGCCGACAACGTCATCACCGATGAAGCCGCGTTCCTGCAACCCGGTCGCGAGCAGGTTGCGGCAGGCTACGCGATCTACGGTCCGGCGACCATGCTCGTGATCTCCGTCGGCAATGGCACGCACGGTTTCACGCTCGAACGCGATGTCGGCAACTTCGTGCTCACGCATTCCGAGATCCGCATTCCCGAGGATTCATGCGAGTTCGCGATCAACGCGTCGAACGAACGCTTCTGGGAGCCGCCGGTGCGCCGTTACGTGCAGGAATGCAAGGACGGCAGAACGGGCTGTCGCGGCCAGGACTTCAACATGCGCTGGATTGCGTCGATGGTCGCGGAGGTGCATCGCATTCTCATGCGCGGCGGCGTGTTCATGTATCCGCGCGACTTCAAGACGCCTGCAATGGAAGGCCGGTTGCGTCTGCTCTATGAAGCGAACCCGATGAGTTTTCTGATCGAACAGGCGGGTGGACTATCGACCACGGGTCGCGAGCGCATTCTCGATCTCACGCCGCGCGCGCTGCATCAACGCGTGCCGGTCATTCTGGGATCGCGCAATGAAGTCGCGCGCATTCATCGCTACCACGGCGAGCACGACCGGGGCGAAGACAAGCCGTTTTCGTCACCACTTTTCAACGAGCGCTCGCTGTTCCTGCCGGAGACGCCCGCGTAAAACCGGTTGCAAGCGCACAGAACACATGGATGGCTCGGCTATACATAAGACCGGAGCAGGCGCTTCGATGTGCGCTTCGGTCAACAGGGAGGCAAGCGCATGTCAACCAAACATCCGATCGTCGCCGTGACCGGTTCGAGCGGCGCCGGCACGACCACCGTCATGAAGAGCTTCACGCATATCTTCAGACGCGAGCGCATCAACGCGCAGATCGTCGAGGGCGATGCGTTTCATCGTTACGATCGCCTCGGCATGCGCGAAGCCTTGAAGCAAAGCGAGCGCGACGGTCTGCAGAACTTCAGTCATTTCGGACCCGAAGCCAACCTGCTCGAAGAACTGCAGCAGTTGTTCGCGACCTATGGTGAAACGGGCGGCGGCAAGTTTCGCCGCTACATCCACGACGACGCCGAAGCCGCGCGTTTCAAACAGGACGCGGGCACCTTCACGCCCTGGGAAGACGTCACGGCGGATACCGATCTGATGTTCTACGAAGGGCTGCATGGCGGCGTGGTGACCGACAAGGTGGATGTCGCGCGTCACGCCGATCTTCTCGTGGGCGTGGTGCCCATCATCAATCTCGAATGGATTCAGAAGCTGCATCGCGATCAGAACCTGCGTGGCTATTCGCACGAAGCCGTGGTCGACACGATCCTGCGCCGCATGCCCGATTACGTGAACTACATTTGTCCGCAGTTTTCGCATACGCACGTGAACTTCCAGCGCGTGCCGACCGTGGATACATCGAATCCGTTCACGGCACGCGAGATTCCGCAGGCCGACGAAAGCTTCGTCGTGATTCGCTTCGCGCGGCCCAAGGGCATCGACTTCCCTTATCTGCTGACCATGCTGCACGACTCTTTCATGTCGCGGCCCAACGTGATCGTCGTGCCGGGAGGCAAGATGGGACTCGCCATGCAACTCATCTTCACGCCGATGATTTTGCAGCTGCGCGACCGACGCGCGCGCGCTTAAAAGATTTCCCACCATTGCATCGAAGGAGGCCGCTCATGAGCGCCGTCGCTGAAGCTTTGCCCAAAGCGCGTCACACACCCGACATTCGACAGATGGCCAACGCGCTGCGCATGCTCGCGGTCGATGCGGTCCAGCAAGCGAACTCGGGACATCCCGGCATGCCGATGGGCATGGCGGAGATTGCCGTCGCGCTGTGGGGCCGTCATCTGAAGCACAATCCCGCGGACCCCGACTGGCCGGATCGCGACCGCTTCGTTTTATCGAACGGTCATGGTTCCATGCTGCTTTATGCGCTCTTGCATCTCACCGGCTACGACTTGCCGATAGAAGAACTGAAACGCTTCCGGCAGATGGGCAGCAAGACGCCGGGACATCCGGAAGTGGGCGTGACGCCCGGTGTCGAAACCACGACGGGACCACTCGGGCAAGGACTCGCGAATGCGGTCGGCATGGCGCTCGCCGAGGCTTTGCTTGCGCGCGAGTTCAATCGGCCGGGGCATGAGATCGTCGATCATCGCACGTATGTTTTCGCGGGCGATGGCTGTCTAATGGAAGGCATTTCGCACGAAGCGGCATCGCTTGCGGGCACATTGGGTCTGAACAAGCTCGTCGTGCTGTACGACGACAACGGCATCTCCATCGACGGTCATGTGCAGGGCTGGTTCACCGACGACACCCCGCAACGCTTCGCCGCTTACGGATGGAACGTGCTGCGCGCAGTCGATGGCCACGACGCCGATGCGGTCTCGCATGCGCTGCAACAGGCGCGCGTATCGACGAAGCCGACGCTCATCTGTTGCAAGACGGTGATCGGCAAGGGCTCCCCGGCGATGTCCGGCACGCACGATGTCCACGGCGCGCCGCTCGGCACGCAAGAAGCCGAAGCGACGCGGCGCGCGCTCGACTGGCCGCATGCGCCATTCGAAATTCCCGCTTCGATACGCGAACGCTGGAATGCGCGCGAAGCGGGCGCGGCGGCGCAAGAGAATTGGAACGCGCGTCTGCAGGCTTATCGCCGCGTGTATCCGGATGAAGCGGCGGAGTTCGAACGCCGTGCGCGCGGCGCGTTGCCCGCGAATTGGCGCGATTCCGCGCACGCACTCGTGCGCGATGCCGACCGCGCCGGACAGACGGTCGCGACGCGCAAGGCATCGCAGATGGCCATCGAAGGACTCGCGCGCGCGCTGCCTGAACTGCTCGGCGGATCGGCGGATCTCACGGGCTCCAATCTCACGCGATGGAAGGACGCGAAAGACGTCGTATCGAACGGTGAAGATGGCATTGCGGGCAACTATATCCATTTCGGGGTGCGCGAATTCGGCATGAGCGCGGTGCTGAACGGCGTGGCGCTGCATAAAGGCTATCTGCCGTTCGGCGGCACGTTCCTCACGTTCTCCGACTACGCGCGTAACGCCTTGCGCATGGCCGCGTTGATGAAGACGCGCGCGGTGTTCGTCTTTACGCACGATTCGATCGGCCTTGGCGAGGACGGCCCGACGCATCAGCCTATCGAGCACGCCGCCACGTTGCGCATGATTCCCGGTCTCGATGTCTGGCGCCCGTGCGATACGGTCGAGACGGCGCAAGCGTGGATCAGCGCGGTCGAGCGCGACCGGCCTTCGTGTCTCTTGCTGTCGCGGCAGAACCTGCCTTTCGTGCCGCGCGATGAAGCGCAGATCGATGGTATAGAGCGCGGCGGTTATGTGCTCGTTGACTGGCCACCGACGAGCGAACGCGATGCGCGCCGCGTCGTGTTGATGGCGACCGGTTCGGAGGTGTCGCTGGCGCTCGCGGCGGTCGAGCCGCTGAAGGCGCAAGGCATCTTGGCGCGTGTGGTGTCGATGCCGTCCACCACCGTGTTCGACCGGCAGTGTCAGGTGTGGCGCGAGCGCGTGCTGCCCGAGGGCGTGCCGCGCGTGGCAATAGAAGCGGGCGTGACCGGATTCTGGCGGCAGTACGTCGGTTTGCAGGGCGGTGTGATCGGCATCGACCGGTTCGGCGAGTCCGCACCTGCGAGCGAACTGTTCGCGCATTTCGGTGTGACGACGGAAGCGCTAGTCGATGAAGCGAAGCGCGTCGCTGCCTGATTTCTATTCCCGCCAACGGAGACATGACGATGGCTTTTATCGCATTGAGACAATTGCTCGACCACGCGGCCGAGCACGATTACGGCGTGCCTGCGTTCAACGTCAACAACATGGAGCAGGTGCACGCGATCATGCAGGCCGCCGAGGCGACGCAAAGCCCGGTGATCCTGCAGGCGTCGGCGGGCGCGCGCAAGTATGCGGGCGAGACGTATCTGCGGCATCTGGTGCTGGCGGCCATCGAGGCGCATCCGGAGCTTCCGGTGGTGCTGCACCAGGATCACGGCGCGAGCCCTTCGGTGTGTCAGCAGGCGATCCGTTCCGGCTTCACGTCCGTGATGATGGACGGCTCGCTCATGCCGGACCAGAAGACGCCTGCGGACTACGACTACAACGTCGAAGTCAGCCGCCGCGTGGTGGATGCGGCGCATTCGGTCGGGGTATCGGTGGAAGGGGAACTGGGCTGCCTGGGTTCGCTCGAAACGGGCCTTGCGGGCGAAGAGGACGGCGTGGGCGCAAAGGGCGCGCTCAGTCACGACCGCTTGCTCACCGATCCCGATGAAGCGCGCGCCTTTGTCGAAGCGACGGGCATCGATGCGCTGGCGATTGCCATTGGCACGTCGCACGGCGCTTACAAGTTCAGCCGTCAGCCGACGGGCGATATTCTCGCGATAGACCGCATCGCCGAGATACACGCGCGCATTCCGGATACGCATCTCGTGATGCATGGCTCGTCTTCGGTGCCGCAGGAGTGGCTGACGGTGATACGCGAGCACGGCGGCGAGATTGGTTCGACGTTCGGCGTGCCGGTCGAGGAGATACGGCGCGGGATTGCGAATGGCGTGCGCAAGGTCAATATCGACACGGACATTCGCCTTGCGATGACGGGCGCGATGCGTCGCGCGATGGCATCGGCGCGCTCGGAGTTCGATCCGCGTCACGCTTTGAAGGCGGCGACGGCGGCGGCGAGGGACTTATGTATCGAACGGTTCGAGGCGTTCGGGTGCGCGGGGCAAGCGGCGAGGATCAAGCCGATGGCGTTGGAGGCTATGGCGAGGCGGTATCACTGAGGGGCTGGTCAGTTGCGTGAATAGTCTCTGCTTTGGCTCTCAACCAAAGCAGAGACCGATCAAACGACGGTGACGCAGTCGTGGTACGGCGAGAGAAGTCGATCGGAGGTAATCAATCGCAGAAGCTCGCTCGCGGCTTGCGCGACCAGCAGACGATCAAAGGGATCGTAGTGAAAAAGCGGTAGGTCACGTACTGCAAGCGCATGCATATGACTCACGGTAAGTTCGGCATAAGCAAGGTCATCCACTCCGTTGAGGATTTGCTGCACACGCGGTTCACGCTTGCCGCGAGCGGCTTTGATAGCCAGTTCCCAGATGCTTGCGGAACTGACGTAGATTTCAGTTGCATCTTCGATCAGACTGCGTGCCTTCTTTGGAAGCCGTCGGTCTTCGGTCACGGACCAGACATAGATGTGCGTATCGAGCAACAGTCGCATTACCGGCCCTCGAAAGCGGCGAGTATGTCGTCGGGCAGCGGCGCAAGCAACGCTTCGGTTATCGCATCGACCTCTTCTTGCGAGATGAGTCCCTTCGCGATGCCAATCCTCCTGCCCTTGACTCGACGAATGCAGCTGAGCGTAAAGGACGGGCCCGAGTCGTCTTGTATTTCAACCCTTTCCCCCTTTAGCGCCAGCTCAATAAGTTGCGAAAAGTTAGCTTTAGCATATTCAATGCTGACGGTGTGCATCATGTTGTGCTCCGGATAACTAAGTTAGCGTTTCAACATGCTAGACGGTTTGAAACGCCTCGTCGATATGCCGAACAGCCAATTGGGAGCAACCTCATGCCGACCGAATCTCCGCCGGGCGAACCGGGCGCGGATGCCGCGACTTTCGCGCTCATCGCCACCGACGGCACGACCCGCACGCTCGACAGTCTCAAGGGCGAGCGCGGCCTCGTCATCGTGTTCATGTGCAATCACTGCCCGTATGTGAAAGCTGCGTTGCCAGGCCTCATCCGCGACGCCATCCAGCTACGTGAAACAGGCGTGAACGTCGTCGGCATCAACTCGAACGATGCAAGCGTCTACACCGACGACGATTTCGACGCCATGGTGCGCCTCGCCGAAGATCAACGCCTGCCGTTCCCGTATCTCTTCGATGAAACGCAGCAAGTCGCGCATGCATACGGCGCCGTCTGCACGCCGGAATGCTTCGGTTTCGACCATGAGCTGAAGCTGCGCTATCGCGGCAGAATCGATGCATCGCGCAAGGAACCGTTGCCCGATGCGCGCCGCGATCTCTTCGAAGCCATGCGCGACATCGCGGTCCATGGCACCACACAGGCTCTGCAACTCCCCGCGCTCGGCTGCTCGATCAAATGGAAAGCGTCGTGACTCAGCGTTTTCTGGTGGGCCCGGGCGCATGCCACGCGCTCAAGTCCTCTTCGGGCCGATCTACCTCGCACCCCCAATCGAGCGGCTGATCCTGATCGAAGCGCTTGCCGAGTTGCCACGCGATCTCGGCCCGCGCGAGTTGCACGCCCATGTAGAACGCGTGTCCGCCATCGGCTTCGAGTTTGAGATCGGGATAAAGCGCGAACGGATCGATTGCAAGGCGATGCCCGTCGCGGTTGTAGACGTGAATGCCATCGGCGGAAACCTGCACGCGAAAGTTGGGGTCGCGCACCGCCGCCGCGAGCGCGCCGATCTCCTCGGCGTTATAAGGAAACGGCCGCTTCGAATGCAGCGCCGACAAGTCGCTCGATATGCCCTTCGGCAAGGTCTGTGTCTCACGCGCCGCATGCATCACGCGCCGCGCGACATCGGCTTCACGCACGGCGCGGCGGGCATGCAGACTCACGGAAGTGGTCAGCACGGCCGCGACGCGCAACTCCGCCGCCATGCCGAACAGCACGGCGTTGATGCCGCTCGTGTCCGCCTCGGTCAACTCGGTCACGTTGCCGACGCCCATCATGATCGGCACATCGGCGTAGCGTTCTCGCAGGCCTACATAGCGCGCAATGGATGCCGCGAGCCCGAACGGGATCGGATCGAGAATCGGATCGGCGAGAAACGAACGGCCGCGTTGCTGCATGATGTCGATGGCCGCATCGAGCGATGCCACGTCGAGCGGTTCGCGCGGCACGAGTATCGGCGTCGATGCCACTTCGTCGGCGACCCACAACGTATCCACATTTAGACTCATCACGTAATCGGCGCCCGCGTGTCCGCCGCGCACGAGTTCATCGGTGAGCATGGAATCGACACTTACGCGAAAACCGCGTTCCTTGAGCATCGTTACCGCATCTTCCAGATGCGGAAACGGCGTCGCGGGCAGGCAACCGATATCGATTACATTCGCGCCCTGAGCCTGATAGTCAAGCGCGCGTGCCGCGATGCCAGCGAGATCGAGACGCGGCGCATCGACGATCTCCGCGAAAATTTCCGTCTCGTAACGCGAGAGATCCACCTTTCGCGCCTCGCGGCCGAAGAACTGCGGCAAGTCCTTGACTTCCTCGGGACCGCGCTCGACCTTCACGCCGAAATGCGCGGAGAGCATGTCGAGGTCGCCACGGCATCGGCCGGGCACGATCACGCGGTGCGTGCCTTCGGTGAGCGGTGGCACCACGCGCCGGCGGATCATGTCGGCCGTCATCAGCCCCGCGACCTGCAAGCCGATTTCGCGCACTTCCCACGAAAATGGCGAGTCCTGATTCGAAGTCGGTGCGATGCCTTCCAGCACCTGATGAAGACTGCGCTCGGCGAGCCGTCCGGTCAGGAAGACGATGTGTTCCATGCGAGCTTCAGTTCGGATAACCGTTGATCGAGAGCGCGGCGCAAGTCGTCGAGCGTGCGCGCGACCGTCGTGAGTTCGAAGCGCGCAAGCCGTTCGACGTTGTCGAATTCGATGGCGCGCGGCCGCAGTTCGACCCATTGACGCGGCGCATGCGTGATGACGCTCGGTTCCGTATCGCATGCATACACGATGCCCGGCACACACTGCTTACCGGCCTGCGCGAAGAGATTGGTCGGGAGCGTATCGGAGATGCCGAACGCGCACTTGGCGACGGTGTTGCTCGTTGCGGGCGCGATCACGACGGTGTGATAGTCGCCCTGATATAGCATGCCGACGGGCACGCTGCTCGCGCTGTTATCGCGAAACACGCGAAAGCGTTCGCGCAGTTTCGCGAGGGTCCAGCCGTAGAGCGGCAGCACTTCCTCGCCCGCGGACGACAAGAACATGTCGACGCCCGGCAAGCGCAGCGCAAGCTCGATGGATTCCTCGAGCATATGGCCGGAGCCCGTGACGCACCACGCAAAGCGCGCGTCGGCTTTGAATTCGTCGAGCCGGCGCGCGGGCGTGGGTTCGCTGGACCGTTCCGTCATGCGTCGGCTTGATCCGCTGCGTTGGGCGAGTCGTGCGACAACCTGATATGCAGACGATGCATCTTCCGGTACAACGTGTTGCGGCTGATGCCGAGCACCTTCGCCACGTTGCTCACGTTCCAGCGATGTTCGTCGAGCAATTGCAGCACGGTCTCGCGCTCACGCAACTGAATGGCGTTGAGCGTGGACGTATCGGCGTCTTCGGTGAGATGCGCGAACGTAGCGGCAACATTCGGCGTGCGCGGCGCGCTTTGCGTCGCGGTCTGCGCCGACACGCCGTTGACGATTTCCGGCGGCAGATGCGCGCAGCGAATCTCGGGACCGTCGCACAACGCAATCGCCATTTGCAGCACATGCCGCAACTGCCGGATGTTGCCGGGCCACGCATAACTCAGCAGCGCCTGCCGCGCTTCGACGCTCAATGAAGGCGGCTCGGACGTTTCCGTTTCGAGGATATGGCAGATGAGCGCGAGCGCATCGGCCCGTTCGCGCAACGGCGGCAGATTGATCTCGATCCCGTTCAGCCGATAGTACAAGTCCTCGCGAAAGAGGCCGGTCTGCACGAGTTCGATCAAGTTTCTATGGCTCGCGCTGATGAGCTGAAAGTCCACCTTCACGGTGGTTTCAGCACCGAGCGGCGTCACCTCGTGCTCTTCCAGCACGCGCAAGAGACGCGCTTGCAGAGCGAGCGGCATGTCGCCGATTTCATCCAGAAACAGCGTGCCGCCATTGGCCTGCACGATCTTGCCGCGCCGGCCTTCGCGCTGCGCGCCGGTGAAAGCGCCCGCGCGATACCCGAACAACTCGCTCTCGATGAGATTCTCCGGCAACGATGCACAGTTCACCGCGACGAACGCACCCGACCCGTTCGGGCTGATGCTGTGCAGCGCATTGGCGAACACTTCCTTGCCGGTGCCGGTCTGGCCGCGCAAGATGATCGGAATCTTGCGCTGGATCACGCGCGCCGCAAGCTGAATCTGCGAAGCCATGCGCGGATCGCCGAATTCCAGATGCGAGAGTTTGTCGAGGCGGCCCGCGCCGAAGCTCGCACCATCACGAACGTCGCGGACATCCTGGGCATCGCGTTTGGGCGCTCTTACGCGCGATCCCGGCGCGGAAGAATCGCGCGTGACGGGATCGTTCAGGAGAATGCGGCTCGTGTCGCGCATGCCTTCGCGCGGCGTCTGCGCGGTCAGGAAAAAGCGCGTGTTGGCCTTCGCGCTGTACACGGTCACCGGATGAAACGAGCCGCGAATGCTGCGCGCGATCATGTCTTCGAGCGATGCGTTGAACGCTTCCTCGATGCGCTTGCCGTACAACTCCGCGGGCGAACGCAGATCGAGCTGAAAGAGCGCGCTGCGGCTCGCGGCGAGCACCACGCCGTCGTCGCTGACAGCGAGCTTGCCCGCGTGCAGCGTGCCGACGAATTCCGGCCGGCTATGAAAATGAATCATGTTCGCGTGACGGTAGCGCGCATCGATCAAACGATTTTCGATCATCTGCCGCGACATGCCGACGAGCACCAGCGAATGCTGTTGCAAGAGCTTCGAGCGGCTCGTGACATCGAGCACGCCGACCACCGTGCCGCGATCGTCGAAGATCGGCGCGGCCGAACACGTGAGCGACGTATAGCGCGGATAGAAATGCTCGTGCTGGCACACGGCAATGCAGTCGCGTTCGATCAGGCACGTACCCATGCCGTTGGTGCCCGCTTCGCGCTCGCTCCACACGGCGCCCACGCGCAGGCCATCGGCGGCGACGGCCTCGCCGAACGGCACCGAGGACACCTGATGAACGATCACGCCGTCCGCATCGACGAGTACGACAGCGAGTTCGGGATCGGCCAGTTGCTGATAAAGCGTCGTCATCTCCAGCTTCGAGCACGCGATGAGATCGCTCGCGGCCTCGCGGCGCTCGGTGAGTTCGCGCTGCGTGAGCACGGGTGGCATGACGAAATGGCCGGGGTCGAGCCTGAACTCCGTCAGGCAGCGCGTCCACGATTGCGCGACCGAAGCGCTGGTGCGGCGTGACGCCAGCGGATTGTTCACGATATTCAGCACTTCCCTGACATGCGTATCTACGTCTGCTAGCAACGACATGGGGCCGTGTCTCCGTGACGTCCGTTCCGGCTGCGCTCGTACGTGTTTACGCGTACGGCACAGCCGTCGAAAGTCGAATCTGTTGTGTTTTCCGCTGGCGCTGCGGGTCTCGCTACTCTATTGGTACTTGTATTTGCCGATAACCGCATGCGCGCGCCTCGTGGCCGTAGTGCCCGATCACCCTCAGTCGGCCAGCACGGTTCTCAAAAACTTTACATGCTCTGACGCATTGGTTCAATAAGTAGTCGCATTGGTTTAAGCGTTTCTTGCCCGCTTCTTGCTTGGAGCTTACGGATTTTTCGATGCCGTTCCGGAGACGACGATATGGGCAGATTCGAACCGATTCGCGACGCCAGTCAGGCGGACGCCGATGCATCCCGTGGGGCTCACATGGATATCGTCTATATCGAGGGACTCACGGGCCAGACGGTGATCGGCATCGACAAGAGCGAACTGCACGACCCGCAGCCGGTGCGCATGAATCTCGCGATCGGCGTGCCCTCGCTGCGCGCGTGCGTCACGGATCGTATCGAAGATACCGTCAATTATGCTGCGGTGCGGGAGGCGATCCTCGGGCTCCTGGCAGCGCACCATGTGCAGTTGCTCGAAGCGCTCGCCGAACAGATCGCGCAGCGCGTGATCGTGGACTTCGGCGCGCATTGGGTGAGGGTATCGCTCGAAAAGCCGGCCAAGTTCGAGGATGTCGAAGCGGTGGGCGTCGTCATCGAAAGGCGGCGGAGCGCGGCGACGGCATCGCCGCGTGGCGGCGTGAGTCTCGCGTGGATCGGACGCGGCTATATGCCGGAATGAGCGTCGAGTCTTGCCGGTGCGTCACTGGCGACACCGGAGCATCTGCATGAAACGGCTGAACCGGCTTATCGAGCCGCCGCCTTCTGCACGATTCCGCAAGCCTTGAATGCGTCCTTCTGAAGCTCGCGGTACTTCTTCGTCTGTGCCTTGGCGCGATCCACGCGAAACTCGCCGCCGCCTTCGCCACCGAGCGAGGCGTACTTGGAGAACGTCATCTGCTCGACGAAATCGTCGTAGGTGAGGCTCTGGGAGATCTTGTCGATGGCGCAGGAGCACTTGTAGACGTTGGCGAAGTCGTGGCCGTTGTCGTCCATGCAGCCGAGCACGTATTCGACGCGTCCCTCGGTCGGATAATCATGTCGCGAAGCGGAAGCGCCGTCCTTGGCCGCGGCCGTCGCGCCGAACGAAAGCGGCGAAGCGAGCGAGAGGCAAGTGAGCACCGTCAACGCGCAGCAACGTGGGGTCATGCGATAAGCCTCGTATTCATCCGTGATTCATGTTTGACTCGAAAGCAGCCGGCGCGGATGTAAGCCCCGCGCCGGCCACGACAGACGATCAGTTCGCTGCGAACGGATGCGCCGCCGATCCCTTCTTCGAAACGACTTCCGAAGCCTTGGGCTCGCCTGCCACCGCACGCTGGAGAGCTTCCTTGGTTGCCTTGTAGTTGTACTCCTGAATCTTCTTGTCGTCATCCGCTTCCCAGTGGATGAAAACCCCGACGCAGATGAAAAGGTCGTCGGCTTCGTCGGCGGGAATGGTGCCGTCCTCCACGCTGTCGGCGACCGCGAGCGCCACCGCATGCTGCGCCGGGCCGAACATCTGCACGGCTTGCTTCGCGCCCTTGATCGTGACCTTGTTGAAGAGAATGGTGTTCGGCTTGGTCAGCAGATTCGGTGCGACCACGGCGAGTAGCGATGTGAAGCCGTCCTTGTTGTTGGTCAGCGCGTTGCAGAACGCGGTCTCGGCAGCGGAACCTCGCGGTCCGATGATCAAGTCGATGTGAGCGACTTCGTTGCCATCGCCGACGAGCGACTCTCCTACCAGAACGCGGTTGATCTTGGCCATGCTCTTCCTCCAATGGATTTGTTTCTAGGGACGTCTGACTCGCTCCCGAAGCACGATCCTCAAACCCGTCTCAAGGCGTTCGCACCGCGCAAAGCGGACTGCATAAACGCGAAGTTCCTAACATGTTCCGTGCCAATTTTTGTCCGCACCCGGCGCGCTTCGTGCAAATCATTCGGCAAACGCGCCCATCGCGAGCGCCACGAACAAGGTTGCAACCGCGAGGTCCGCGCTCGTGCCGGGGTTGATGCCGCGCGCCTTCAGTTCGGCGTCCCACGAGTCGAATTCGGGGCAGTCGTGAAAACTTCCTTCGGCGCGCCATCGGTCGTGATGTAAAGCTGCATCGCGCGTGACACTTTGCGCCATCGCCGCGCCGAGCTTGCGCACTATGTGCGAATCGGGCCATGAACGCAGGAAGATGAGGAATGCGTCGAGCATGGCTTCCTGTGCCGTCGATGCATCGATCAGTCGGACGGTATCGAAGATATCGGCGAAGCCATTGGCGTATTGCCGCGCGATGCTGTCGCGGTCGGCGGCAAGCGTCATCGCCGCGCGCAGGTCGATAGTTGGCGCGGCGTGGACGGTTTGTTCCGGCGCGTCGCCGAGGCCGCCCGGATTGGCCAGCGCAATCGCGCGGTAAGCGAGGCGCGCGTCTTCCATGTCGAGCGCATGCAGCGCGCTTTGCGTTGCAGTGCGCCAAGCGGCGATATCGCGTGGAGCGGCTTCTTCGAAAGCCACGCACAGCGGCGCGCACAAGAGCACGATGCCGAGGTTCGTATTGCAGCCTGCAACGTCGAAACTGCGGCGCACCGCTTCGAGAATGCGCGTGCCGACGCTTGCATTCGGCTCGAACAAGCCGATTGCAGCCGCTTGAGCGCTTTCGACGAACTGGCTCGCGATCATTCCGTGTCCGGCGCTCGCCGTGCTCACGTTGCCCGGTTTGCGCGTTTCCACATCGAGCCGGCATGCGCGCAGAAAAGCCGCTTTGATGTGATGAAGCTCAGGCATCGCCGCTCGCCCGCGCGAGGTTTCCTTTCGATGCCGCGAGCTTGCGGTCGAGCAGATCGTCGACGAGCAGCGCGGCGATATCGAGCGATGTCACCGATTGCAGCCCGCGCCACGCCGCCACGCCGTTCACTTCGAGCACGAGCGGCCGGCCGCCTTCCGGCGCGATGAGATCGACGCCCGCGTAATCCAGGCCGAGCGCGGCGGTTGCGCGCACCGCCGTTTCCGCGAGCGCGGGCGTGAGTTCGGCGGGCTCGCAGCGTGCACCGCGCGCGAAGTTATGAATCCAGTCCTCGCCGCCCACGCGCTTCATCGCGGCCACGGCCTGTGTGCCGATCACGAGCACGCGCCAGTCGAAACCGGGCTCGCCGCTATCGACATAACGCTGAAGATATGCGACCTGACTAAAAGGCTTGAGCGATGGCAACGGCGCGCACGCCTGCCCGCGCGAGCGCGCGCCGAGCCGTTTCAAGCCCTTGCCTTGCGAGCCGAACAGCGGCTTGATGACGACCTGCCTGCCCGCAGCCGCCTCGCGCATCAACACGCGTTGCGCATGCGCCGTGGATTCGCCGGCCCATGTGGCCGGGGTCGGCACGCCGTAGCGGTTGAGCAGAAAGCTCGTCATCGACTTGTCCACGCTGCGCTCGATCGCGCGGGCGTCGTTATAGACCGGCACGCCGCATTCGCGCAGCGCATGCAGAATGCCGAGCCGCAACGTGACCTGCTCGAAGGTTCCGCCCGCGATGCCGCGCACGAATACCGCATCGGGCAGGGCGTGGCCGAAGCCGGGAATCGCGAGGCCGAACGGTGGCCAGGTGGTGTCGATACGGCAATCCGCGAGATCGACGCAACGCGCCTCCACGCCGCGCGCGCGGAACGCCTTCTTCAGCCGGCCCGTGTGCCAGCCGGTTTCGTCGGTCATGATGGCGACGCGCGATACCATCGTCATGCCGCATCCTTCTGGCCGCGCCATTGCGCATCGAGCAGCGCCTGATCGAGCTTGCCGCCGCGATAGGTCGCGCCGCTATCTAGGCTCGATACCCACGCTTCGGCGGGCGCGAAGAGCGCGCCATCGATCTGATAAAAGTCGTAGTTGAACGACGTGAAGATTTCCGCGAAGGGACGCCCGTAATCGCGCGCATTCGCCGAAGGCAACTCGGCGGCAAGGCGCTTCGCCACGGCATCGCTCCTGACGGTGAGATGCACGCGGCCTCCGTAGAGAATGGCGTCGTTGGTGCGGCCCATCGCCTGAATGGCGTCGGGCGAGGGCGGCGGCAAGGGCGCGGTGCCGCTGCCTTCCACGATCTCGCTCAGGTCCACGCCCAGCACATGCGTCTTATGGAGCGCCACTTCCACCACGCGTGCAACGACTTGCACCGTGCCCGCCACAGACTGCGTCGGCGTGACCGCGATGACGAGCTTGTCCGCCGCGAGCCCGCAATCCGCGAGTACTTTGTCGATGACGATCTGCGGTGGCAAGCGGTCCACTTCCATGACGAGCGCGCCGCGTTCGTGATGGTCGCGATACGCGAGTTCGTCGAAGAGCGGCTCCTTGCCTGCAAGCGCGCGCGCTGGCCCCGAACCGAGCGAGAAGAATTTCTTGCCGCCCGTTTGTTCCTTCGTCGCCGAAAGACTCCAGCCCGCGTACTGACTGCCGAGACACGCGAGCACGGGGTTCGAGGTCTGCACTTCGATATAGCTCGGCCAGGAAGGCGCGGCATCGAAAGCGCTGCGCAACTCGACACGCCCGAGCCCGCCCATGCAGATACGCGCGATCAAGAGGCCCGCTTCGGCGCTGCCTGCGGCGTTCACGCCAGCATCGACGATAACGGTGCCAGCCGGCGTGCGCATGACTTCCACCCGCAAGCGCGCGGCGTCGTCGATCATGCGATCCACGAGCCTCGCGCTCGATGCGTTGACGCTGAGTTGATTCGATGAAGTCATGGGCAGTATGAGTCGATGCGTTGCAGAAGCCGCGCGCTTTCATTTGTCAGTGCATTGCGCAAGGCGTCGAGCGTGGGCGCGGCCGCGGTGACCGTGCAGACCGGCATGCCCGCTTCGATGCGCGGGCCGGTGAGCGGCACGTCGTGACACGCGGGGTCTTCGAAACACGCATCGCTGAAGAGGCGCGACACGGTGAACGACGCGGGCGCAAAGACCACGCGCTGGCCCGCTATCGACGCCGGCGTTCGCGACGATGCAAGCGTCGAACGCGGCAACGCGCCGTGCAGGCATGCGTCGAGATGCGCGCCGATCAATCCGCGCGGCCATTCATCGGGCCATGCGGCTTCGTAGAGCGCCATCGTCGAGGAGGGGCGTGTGTTCACTTCGAGGACTTGAAACGTGTCGTCATCGAGCAAAAAGTCGATGCTGTTGAGTCCCGTCAAGCCGGTCTTCCACACGATGGTTTCGATGGCGGCAACGATGCGCTCGGTTGTCCCTGGCGGCAATGCGATCGGCCCGAGCGAACCCGCGTGCACGAAAGGCAGACGCCCCGTTTCGATACTCAACTGTTCCGCGAAGCCAATGATCGCCGCTTCGCGACGCGCCGCGACGAAGAGCGCGGACATCGAACGGCCTTGCGCGAGACGCTGAAAATAGGCATCGGCGGGAGCGTTGTCAGCGTGTTCCGCCCATTCGATATGCGTGCCGCCGCAGCCGTCCGCACGCTTCATGAGCCAGCCGCGCGCATCGGCGGGCCTGTCGAAGCGCACTGCCGGATGCGCGATCTGCGCGTCGTCGAGCAGCGCGAAGAAGCGGCGCGGGTCGCGCACCGCGGCGGCTTCCACGCCATTGCCGATGAAGCGCGGCATATGCGGCATGCGGCTCAGTTCACTCGCGAGCGGTTCGAGCCCGCTCGTCACGATGAGCCCCAGCATGCGCGGCAGACGCGCGGCGCATTCGAGCGCATCGAAAAGACGGGTGCGGTCTATCGACAAGCCATCCCCTCCGATATCGAACCACATGCCCGAGTTCTCGCGCGTGTCGCGGTCGCCGAAGATATCGAGCGCCACGACGTTGAGCCCGGCACGCGCGGCGGATTGTGCGAGCAGCCGGGCTGAAAGCCCCGCCACGGCGACGCGTGGCGCACGCGCTGCAACGGAATGGATCATGAGCCGAGCCCCGCGACGACCGCGCGCGCTTCGTGGAATGCTTCAGGATAGCCGAGATACACGGGCTTGCCGCCGGTACGCATGCGCAAGAAGAGCCGATGCTCCGCCTGATACTTCACATTGCCAATGGCGAGCGCGCCGATGCCGATGGCGTCCGCGCGTGCCGCGCCCGCGAGCGGCTTGCCGTTGTCCATCACGTTGACGCCCGCGATGCCTTCGGGCGGCACCGCGTTGACGTCCGCCGCGATCAGCAGGTTCTTGGCATGCGCGAGATCGGCGGCGCTCATCACCTGCACGCCTGCAACTGCGGTGGCGAAGACGACTTCCGCACGCGCCAGTTCGCGATGCAATTGCTCGGGCGTGCCGGTCGCAACACCGGAAGTGGCAATGTCGAAGCGCCGGTTGATTTCGTCGCTCACCTGGGTCGCGCGTGACTGGCTCGAATGGCTCGCGACGACGACATCCGCACCGAGCGATGCGGCCATCGCGGCCGCGACGCGTCCCACCGCGCCCGTGCCGCCGAGTATCAAGACGCGCTTGCCGCCGAGATCGACGCCATGCACGGCCTTCAGATGTTTTTCCGCGAGCGCGACGAGCGCGGCGGCCGTGGTGTAGGCGCCCGATGGGTCGGTAAAGACAGAGACCTCGAAGGGCGGGACCATCGCCTGACGCGCCTTTTCGAGCATGTCGGCGGCGAGCATGACATCGCGTCCGCCTATGAAGATGCCCGTGCGCGATACGCCCTTCGGTCCGCGTGAAAAGATCGCATCCTGCGTGAGTTGCACGACGATATCTTCATCGACATTGCAGTAAGGCACGACGATCTGATAGCCGGCATCGGCCGCCATGTTGACATCGAACGGACTCATCTGCGGCGTGCTCGTGAACATGTGGAGCACATAAGGTCTTTCGAAAGCTTCGGACATGGCGATGGACTCGTGGTCGATTTGGAATTGATGAACGCAGGTTCAGGCAGCATCCGCGCCTTGCTCGCGGCGGTCGGCGGCACGCCATGTCGCGCCGCGATTGCGGCCGGTAGCGATGGAAAAGGTGAGGGGTGCGCGAGGCGTCACGCGTTGCGCGGTGGCGAGTGCGCGTTCGGCGTCCTGCGCGCTTGCGACGAACGCGAAGCCGACCGGTCCCCATGACGTCTGCCCGATGCCGGCCTTCTGCTCGGCGGCGACGGCTTCGAGCGCGCGCGCCACGGCGGGGCTCGCGAACACGCCGCCTTGCACGGGCGCGAAGTATTCGCCGATGGTCTGCTGCAAGTCGCTGATGGCGTCGGCGAAGGTATCGAAGTCGCTTTCGGCGGCGGCGGGCAGGATGCGCATCAGCGCGAGATGACTGAGATGCGCGGCGAGTGTTTCAGGGAAGGGATCGAGTGCGGCAAGTCCGCGCCTTTCTTCGTCACCGTGCAGACCTTCGCGCGAGGTGTCGTCGATAAGAAGCACGCGCCAGTCATCGGGGAAGGCCTGGCGCGAGATCAGCGGCGGCAACGTATTCGCGGATGCGTGGCGCACGTCGCGGCCGCCGTCGAGAATGAGGCCGCCGTGATCGAAGCCATGAATGCCGATGCCGGAGCGCGCGCCCCGTTTGAGTATGCGCGCGATGTCCGTGGTGTTTATGCCGTTGTGACCGGTTGCTCGTGCGAAGGCGGTGCCGAGCGTCAGGGCGAGCTGCGTGCCCGAGCCGAGGCCCGTATGCGAGCGCGGTGCTTCGTGTACGTCTATATCGACGGCACGCGGTTCATTGAGCGCCGCCTGCAATTGCTGAAGGTAATGAGCGATACGCTCTTTCTGCGCTTCCGTGACATGGCCTTCTATCTGCGCCGTCTGCTGCCGCGTGCCATGAGCGATGCGCGCGGTGAGACGCGTGCCGTGTCCTTCTATCGCGAGCCCGAGGCTGCCGAAGGCGCGGCCTGAGGAGCCGTTCGGATCGAGGAAGCCGAGATGCAGGCGCGCGGGTGCTTCGACCGTGATCGCCGGTAAAGGCGATAAGCGTCGGGGTGAGGTTGGCATCGCGGCTCGTGTTCCTTCAGGGGGTTTTGGGCTTCCCTGTTAGGCAAAAGTTATACCAAGACTGCACGCGCCGCGTGGCCGGGCTAGTCGTACTTGATATAGCGGAAGCGTTGATCGTCGGATGGCGTGCCGTCGAGCGGACCGTCTTCCTTGCCTGGCTGCCACTGCACCACGTCTTCGATACGCGTGGCGAGCGCGAAGTCCTTGTCGGTAATGCCCTTCGCCGAATGCGTCTTGAGCTTGACCACGACGAACGCATAAGAGACGGTCAGGTCGGGATGATGCCAGGCCGCTTCGGCAAGATGCCCGACCGTATTGACGACCATGAGCGTGCCCTTCCAGCTCTCGGTCTTGAACTTGCGCCTGAGCCATCCGTCCTCGAGATACCAATGCGCGAGCGGACCCGTAAGCCGTTCCCGCACCTCTTCATCCGAGTAGACCTTCTCTGCTTGAGCCATGACGTTGCCTCCTTATGGAAAACACCGAGTATGCGCCCCGTGCGTTGATCGTGAAGCGGCGCTGCGCAATGCTGCGACGCGTCATGTGACACCTGAGCAAGCGTTGCTGTTCCATCACATGAAGCCTTTCGCGTATTTGACACAGTATGTGTCGCACGCCGCCATTCGCACGCCACAAAACAAGCGTTCGCAAACCGGCATGGAATATGCAAATGCCCGGTCACGCAAGATCCCGGCAATGTACCGGGGCACAAGCGAATCTCGTTACCTGCATTCAGAAGGCGCGCACGATGCAAACGGTAGCGTGGTCATTCCCGGGTCGGAGGCATCATCATTCTGGAGGAGACATGAACTTACGCACCCTGGTTCTTGGACTGGCGGTGGTCGCAACGGCAGGCCTCAATTCGTACGTGGCGCAGGCTGATTCGCAACTCGACACCGCAATCAAGAATCCTTCGAACTGGGCGGCGCAAGCGGGCGATTATTCCAATCACCGCTATAGCACGCTCAAGCAAATCAACGAGAACAACGTCGGCAAGCTACAGGTTGCCTGGACCATGTCCACCGGTGTGCTGCGAGGCCATGAAGGCTCGCCGCTCGTCATCGGCGACACGATGTATATCCATTCGCCGTTTCCCAACAAGGTTATCGCCATCAGTCTGAAGGACCAGACGTTCATCTGGCAATACCAGCCGAAGCAAGACAATCAGGTCATCTCGGTGATGTGCTGCGATACGGTCAACCGTGGTCTCGCATATGGCGACGGCAAGATCTTCCTGCAGCAAGCCGACACGAAGCTCGTCGCGCTCGACGCCAAGACCGGCGACGTCGTATGGACCGCGCAAAACGGCGATGCGAAGAAAGGCGAAACCAACACCAACGCGCCGCACGTCTTCGGCGACAAGGTGTTGACGGGCATCTCCGGCGGCGAGTTCGGTGTTCGCGGCCGGCTCATTGCCTACAACATCAAGGACGGCAAGGAAGTCTGGAAGGCCTACAGCACCGGGCCCGACAATGAAATGCTGATGGACCCGCAGCAAACGATGACCTGGACCGACGGCAAGATGGCGCCCATCGGTGCGGACTCGTCGCTCAAGAGCTGGCAGGGCGATCAGTGGAAGTATGGCGGCGGGACCACATGGGGCTGGTATGCATGGGACCCGAAGCTCAACCTTGTCTACTACGGTACAGGCAACCCCGGCACGTGGAACCCGACGCAACGACCCGGCGACAACAAATGGTCGATGTCGATCTTCGCGCGCGACCTGAATACCGGCAAGGCGAAGTGGGTCTATCAGATGACGCCTCACGACGAGTGGGACTATGACGGCGTCAACGAAATGATCCTGTCGGACCTGAACATCAACGGCAAGAAGACCCCGGCGATCGTTCACTTCGACCGTAACGGTTTCGGCTATACGCTCAATCGCGAAAGCGGCGAACTGCTCGTGGCGCAGAAGTACGACCCGGCGGTGAACTGGGCCAATAGCGTCGATCTGAAGAGCGGCCTGCCGATTCGTAACGCCAGCTACTCCACGCAGGCAGCCGGTCCCGATCACAACGTCAAGGGCATCTGCCCGGCGGCGTTGGGCTCGAAAGACCAGCAACCCGCCGCATTCGATCCGAATTCGAGCCTGTTCCTCGTGCCGACGAACCACGTCTGCATGGACTACGAGCCGTTCCAGGTCGACTACGTGTCGGGTCAGCCGTTCGTCGGCGCCACGCTCTCGATGTTCCCCGGTCCGAACGAGAACGGCGCGATGGGTAACTTCATCGCGTGGGATGCGTCGAAGGGCAAGATCGCATGGTCCAAGACGGAGAAGTTCTCGGTGTGGTCCGGCGCGCTCGCAACCGCAGGCGGCGTGGCGTTCTACGGCACGCTCGAAGGCTACATCAAGGCCGTGCGTATCAAGGACGGCAAGGAGCTGTGGAAGTTCAAGACGCCGTCCGGGATCATCGGCAACGTGTTCACCTATCAATACCAAGGCAAGCAGTTCATCGGCGTGTATTCGGGCATCGGCGGCTGGGCCGGCATCGGCATGGCAGCGGGACTCGAAAAGTCGGCGGAAGGCCTGGGTGCGGTTGGCGGCTATCGCGAGCTTGCAAAGTACACCGCACTCGGCGGCACGCTCTTCGTGTTTGCCATTCCGGGCAACGCGGGCTGATTACGTATCAGCCGTTTCGTTAGCCTGCAACTAGTTCGATTCGAAGCGTAATGACGCGCGGCGGTCAGGGAGTCCGCCGCGCGTGAACAACCCACATACGAGATATTCAAGGAGACAAGCGAATGAAAGGCCGATCACTCTTGCTGCTGTCGATTGCGCTCGCGGCGTCCAGCGCTTCGTTTGCCCAGACGAGTCCGGGACAAATGAAGCCCGTGGCGTACAAGGTCGTCGATGGCAACAAGGTCGATGCCGATACGCTGCAAGGATGGCGTACCTGGCGCGCGCTCGCGTGCGAACGTTGTCACGGGGCGAAGCAGGAGGGTCTCGTCGGCCCGTCGCTCGTCGATGCTTTCAAGACGCTGGACAAGAACGAGTTTCATCGCACCGTGTTTGGCGGACGCGTGGATAAGGGTATGCCCGATTTCAGCGCGAGCCAGATGATGCAGAAAAACTGGGAGAATCTCTTTGCGTATCTGAAGGGACGCTCAGACGGCAAGATCAATCCGGGCGATTTACAAGCGCTCGATGCGAAGTGATTGCGTTCGTTGCTTGTCCGATGTTGCATGAAGTTGCATTTGAACCCGGAGGTATCGATGTCAGATCGTAATGGAAGCCGCGCCGCTTCGTTCCGATTCCCGGCCGTATCGAACACGGTATGCGCGGCGTTGCTCGCGTTCACGGCGCAAACGGTCTTCGCGCAGGGCGCGGGTACACCGCCGCCGAACTTGCCTAACAACGACGGCGCGGACGGCGTGCTGCGCGTGTGCGCGGATCCGAACAACATGCCTTTGTCGAATCAGAAGGGCGAAGGCTTCGAGAACAAGATCGCAAGCCAGATGGCAAGCGACTTCGGCTACAAGCTCGAATACACGTTTTATCCGCAACGCATGGGATTCGTGCGCAATACGCTGCGCGACAAGGCACCGAGCACGGATCAGTTCAAGTGCGATCTGATTATCGGCGTGCCCAAAGGTTATGAACTCACCGCGACCACGCGCCCTTATCTGCACTCGACCTATGCCATGGTGTTTCCGAACCGGCCGGAGTACGCCAGCATCAAGTCGCCGGCCGATCTCATGAATCTGCCGCCGGATCAGTTGAAGAAGATGAAGCTCGGCATCTTCGTGAAGAGTCCCGCGACTGACTGGCTGTTGCAACACAATCTGATCGAACAGGCGGTGTCGTATCAGGGGCAAAGCGGCGATCCCGATGCCTTTCCCGGCGAGATGATCGAGCATGATCTGTCGCAAGGCAATGTCGATGCCGCTTTCGTCTGGGGCCCGATTGCAGGCTATTTCGTGAAGCTCTCGGATAACAAGGCGCGCCTCGTGCCGTTCGCACCGCAACCCGGCATTCGCTTCGATTATGAAATTTCGATGGGCGTGCGTTACGGCGAAAAAGCATGGCGCGACAAGGTGGATAACTGGATTGCGTCGAACCAGCCGAAGATTGATCAGATACTGACGAGCTATCAGGTTCCGTTGCTGCCGCTGCAGCCGCTGCAGCCGGCCTCCACGCAATGAGGTTCGACATTCGAGGTATTGCCCTCGCCTGCGCGCTTGGCGGCTTCATCTCTCTGATGCCGCCGGCCTCGTTCGCGGCGGATACACCGCCTGCTTCCGCGCCTGCCACCGAGATTGCGCCAGCCGAACGCTTGCTGTTCATGGAGCCGCATCTGGATGGCGTGGATCAGCAAACCGAGCTCGACTATGCGGTGGATTTTTCCGGGCCGCCAACGAAGGTCAAGGACACGGTCCGCGTGCTCGTGGTAAGCAAGGGCAACACGAAGAACGATGCGCGCGTGTCCGATCGCACGGGCAACGTGGACGTGCCAGGGGGGCTGCCGTGCAATCCGGTGATCATCTATTTTCTGGAGCATGACATCACGGAGATGCAGGAGTTAACGGGCGGGCAGCGTCGCTACTTTCAGCAACGCGTGAGACTGGCGCTTGCGGCAAACCCGGCAATTACGCCTGTTTCCGGCGAGGCGCTCGGGCTGGCCAGGAATGTGAAAGCGAAGCAGATCGTCATTCAGCCCTTCCTCAACGATCCCAATGCGGAACGTCTGCAGCAATACACGAACAAGCGCTACACCTTCGTCGTTGCCGATGATGTTCCCGGACACGTCGTCTTGATTCGCACCGAAGTGCCGGGCGCGGGGAACGACTTCGCGCATCCGCTGCAGAAGGAAACGGTCGCTTATTCGGGCGCGCTCAAGAACATGGCCACGCCGGGAGGAAAGGTCGGCAACGCGCCACGGGCCAGTCGTTGAGGTGGATTGCACGAGCGCCGAGGCAAGCCGCTAAATGGTTCAGGAACGCCTCACGGATACGCCGCTGTGAACTTCATCCGCTCTCTCACCTTGCGCCAGTTGCAGATCTTCGTGATAGCGACGCGCTGTCCGAGCTTCGCACGTGCGGCGGAGGAACTGCATCTGACGCAGCCCGCGGTATCCATGCAGATCAGGCAACTGGAAGAGGCGGTCGGCTTGCCGCTCTTCGAACGCGTGGCGCGGCGTCTTTCGCTGACGGAAGCGGGCGAACGCCTCTCGCATCATGCAAGCAGAATTCTCGGTGAGATCAAGGACGCCGAAGACGCGATGATGTCACTCACGCAAGCCGACAGTGGATCGATTGCGGTGAGTATCGTGAGTTCCGCGACTTACTTCGCGCCCAAGTTGCTCGCGCTGTATTCGCAGCAGTTTCCCAAGGTCGATGTGCGTTTTTCGGTCGGTAATCGCGAGACCTTGTTGAGGCTCCTGCAGGACAACGCGACCGACCTTGCCATCATGGGCCGCCCGCCGCCCGAACTCGGCACGACTGCAGAGCCGCTTGCTTACCATCCGCATGTGATCATCGCGCCGCTTTCGCATCCGCTGAGAACTGCGCGACGCTTCGATCTGCAGGAGCTTGCCAACGATACTTTCCTCCTGCGCGAACCTGGTTCCGGCACACGTGCCGTCGCCGAGCATGTGTTTAGGCAGAACCTCTTCACGCCATCGCGCAGCGTCACGCTCGGCAGCAACGAGACCATTAAGCAGGCCGTGATGGCGGGCATGGGAGTGAGCCTCATTTCGTTGCATACCTTGGGGCTCGAATTGCGCACGGGTGAGATCGCCGTGCTCGACGTGAATGGCACGCCCGTCGAACGTACATGGCAACTCGTGCATTCGCGCTCGAAGCAACTCTCGCCGACGTGCCTTGCGTTTCGGCGCTTTCTTCTCGAACACGCCGAGCCTTTCCTCGAGCGCGAGTACGAACAGTTCGGCCTGCGCCGAACAAAACGTCTCGCCGATGCGGACAAGGTCCGATGAGCGCTGCTTTACGCTTCGCCGCGTTCCTGGTGCTGTGCGCGGCATCGGCACATGCGTTTGCAGAGGCCTCGTTTACGGTGAAGGAACTCGCGCCGGGGAACTACGTGCATCGCGGACACGACGAGCTTGCCACGCCTGCGAACGGCGGCGATATTGCGAACGTCGGCTTCATCGTCGGCGAGCGCTGTGTCGCTGTGGTCGATACCGGCGGCACGCTCGCAGAAGGGCGCGCATTGCGCGCGGCGGTGCGCAGGGTGACGCCCTTGCCCGTCTGCTACGTGATCAATACGCACATGCACCCGGATCATATCTTCGGGAATGCGGCCTTCAAGGACGACCATCCGCAATACGTGGGCAGCGCCAAGCTTGCGCAGGCGGAGGCATTGCGCGCGGAGAACTACCTGCGTGCGCTGAAACGCGAACTGGGCGATGAAGCGACCGGCAGCGAAATCATTGCACCGACGATGACGATAGACGGCACGTCCACGCTCGATCTCGGCGGGCGCACGCTCACGCTGCAAACTTGGAAAACAGCGCACACCAACAACGACATGACGGTATACGATGAGAAGAGCGGCACGCTGTGGCTAGGCGACCTGCTTTTCGTGCATTGCATTCCCGTGGTGGATGGCAGCGTGACCGGTTGGCTTGACAATATCGCCCGCATTAAGCAGATGAATCCGCGGCAAGTTGTACCC
The DNA here is from genome assembly GCF_023631025.1 of Caballeronia sp. GACF4. Taxonomy (NCBI): domain Bacteria; kingdom Pseudomonadati; phylum Pseudomonadota; class Betaproteobacteria; order Burkholderiales; family Burkholderiaceae; genus Caballeronia; species Caballeronia sp. GACF4. The sequence goes on along the minus strand of NZ_JALQDW010000020.1, from coordinate 83,868 downwards.
GGTCATGGCGACCTGGAAGCGCCGTATCCGCGCTCGCTCGACGACGAGCAACAGTACCTCGCGAATCTGGCGCGCGATGTGCGTGCGGCCATCAAGCGTGGCGAAACGATTCAGCAGGCCGTGGATACCATCGGTCTCGGCGAGCGCGACAAGTGGCGGCTCTACGATGCCTATCACGCGCGCAACGTCACCGCTGTCTATGCTGAACTGGAGTGGGAGCAGTAGCGGCGCACGCCGCGTTGCAGCAAAGGAGGACACCATGAAGACGATCAGGCTTGGCGCACGCGCAGGCTCAGGGTTTGTCGCGGCGCTCGCATTGCTTGCGCCTTACGCTTCGCATGCGGCGCAACCCGACGACGATCCAGACAAGGTGGCGCGCTGGCTCGACTTCAAGGAAGGCGCGTTCAAAGGGCGGCCGATCGACACGAAAGGCGATGCCGTCATCAAATTCGATGCACCCAAACGCGCCGCCGATGCCGCCGTCGTACCCATTGCGATCAGCGCGCAGTTTCCGCAGACGAGCACGCATTACATCAAGAAGATTTATCTCTTCATCGACGAGAATCCCGAGCCCTACGCCGGTTCTTTCGAGTTCACGCCAGACTCCGGACTTGCCAGCATCGAGACACGGGTGCGGGTAGAGGATTACACGTTCATGCGTGCCATCGCCGAAACGAACGACGGACATCTGTATAGCGCGGTGCGTTTCATCAAGGCATCGGGTGGTTGCTCCGCGCCTGCGGGCAAGGACGAAGACGCGGCCGAACGCGCGGCGGGTCAGGTACGTTTGCAGGCGGAAGGCGCCCCTATTGCGGGCAAGCCCGAACTCGCGCAATTGATGGTGCGCCATCCTAATCGCACCGGCATGGCGATGGACCAGGTCACGCGCAACTATGCGACCGCGTACTTCGTGCGCAAGGTTGCCGTGACTTATGGCGGCAAGCCCGTGATGACCGCCAACGTGAATTTCTCGATCAGCGAGAACCCCAACTTCCGCTTCTATTTTCTGCCGACGGAAAACGGTGAATTGAAGGTCGCTATTGAAGACACTAAGAACAAGCGGTTCGACGGCGAGGTTGCGATCACGACGCAATCGGGCACGCAAACCTCGGCCATGAAATGATGGGGCGCGGCTTGCGTGCGCTCATCGGTGCGTTGTTCCTCGCATTTTGCGCTGTCGTTCATGCGGCGATGAGCGGCATGCCCGCGCCCGTCGCAGTGGCGCCGGGCGTGTATGCGTTTATCGGTGACGGCGATGCTGTCGCGCCCGCGAATCACGGCATGGTCGCGAACAACGGCTTTATCGTGGGACCGAGCGGCGTGACGGTAATCGATACGGGAGCTTCGTACCGCTACGGACGCGCGATGATCGAAGCCATTCGCAAAGTCACGCCGCTACCCGTCACGCTCGTGATCATCACGCATCAAGGACCGGAGTTCGTTTTTGGCGCGGCGGCGTTCCGCGATCAGGGCGTGCCGATTCTCGCGCATTACCGCACGGCTCAGTTGATCCGGGAACGTTGCCCAATCTGTCTCGCGAACCTGCGAAAGACCCTCGGTGAAGACGAGATGGCAGGCTCGCGCGTCACGGTTCCCGACCGAACGGTGGAAGGCACCACGGAAGTCGTGAATGGCGATCGCAAGCTGCAATTGCTGCACTTCGGACCGGCAAGCACGCCAGGCGATCTGGCCGTGCTCGATACGCAAAGCGGCGTGTTGTTCGCGGGTAGTCTGATCTCGAACGGGCGCATCCCCGAACTGCGCAACGAGGACATTCATGGCTGGCTCGCGGCGCTGGAGAATCTGCGCGGACTCGAATCGAAGACTATCGTTCCGGCGTTCGGACCGCCGTTGAGCAACGACGACATCATGCAGACAGGCCTTTATCTGCGCGAACTCGACAGCGCGGTCAGACGCGCATATCGGAGCGGCATGGGACTGACCGAGGCCATGCATACCGTCGACTTGCCCGCCTTTCACGGCTACAAGCTCTATGGCATAGCGCAGCCGCAGAACGTGCAACGTATCTATCTACAGTTGGAGAAGCAGTAACGCATTGTTGTTCAAGACAAACACTCAGGAGACAAGACGATGGCCCAGCTCGTTGCGCTTTACAAGAATCCGTCCGATACGAAGGCATTCGACGACTACTACGCCTCTACGCACGCGCCGCTTGCGAAGACGTTGCCGGGGCTAAAGAGTTACCAGATCAGCACGGGGCCGGTTGCTACCGCGCAAGGCGAGTCGCCGTATTACCTCGTCGCGCTGCTCGAATTCGAATCGCTCGAAGCGATCGAGTCCGCGCTCGGGTCGCCTGAAGGCCAGAAGACCGCCGGCGACTTGGCGAATTTCGCGCAGGCGGGCGTCGAGCTGCTGATGTTCGACACGAAAGACGCCTGATAGCACGGTTGTTTTTCCGCATACGAAAAAGCCGGCGCTTCGCCGGCTTTTTCGTTGGACGACGGTTCAAGCAGGTTTTGTATCCATCGATATATAATTTGTTCTGTGGCGTCCGATATAAAACGTGACGCAACCATGGGATGGAGCCTGCATCATGGCGCGACCGCGCAATTTCGACGAAGACGATGTGCTGAACACCATAGCCGAAGCGTTCTGGACGCACGGCTATGAAGGTACGTCCACACGTGACCTCGTGCAACTGACGGGTCTCACGCAACCGAGCCTTTACAACGCGTTCGGCGACAAGCGCGCGCTCTTTTTGCGCGCGCTCGATCACTATCTCGAACATACGTTGCGCGAGCGTATCGAGCGTCTCGAAGCCACTTGCACGCCTGCGCACGCCGTTGCGGGCTTCTTTCGCGAGATCGTCGAGCGCTCGGTATCGGACGAACACCGGCGCGGCTGCATGCTGGTCAATGCCGCGCTCGCGGCGCCGCTCGAGGACGAGGCGTTTCACGAACTCATCGCGAAGGAAGTCGAGTTGTTACGCGGCTTCTTCGAGCGCTGTCTTTCCGCCGCGTTCAAAAGCGGCGAGATCGAACGCATGATGTCCGCAACCGATGCCGCCACGAGTCTGCTCGCCGTGCTTCTCGGCGTGCGCGTGCTGGCGCGTATCGATCCTCAGCCGAAGCTGCTCGTGGCGGCTGTCGCTCCCACGCTCATGCTGCTGAAACTTCCGCCAATGCGTGCGAAGTTCGCCACGCGTTAGAACACACGTCACGCCATTCGCTCCGGGAGTCAACATCATGCAGGATCAAGCGTCGGCCTTACGCGCCGGTCAATCGGATTCACTCGACATGCGTTCCATCTACGCCATGCTCGCGGGCTTCTGCGCGAGTCTCGTCGCGATAGGTCTCGCGCGCTTCGCTTATACGCCGCTCATTCCACCGCTTATCGAAGCGCATTGGTTCACGTCGTCGCAAGCGGTGACGTTGGGTGCAGCCAATTTCGCGGGCTATCTCGCGGGCGCGTTGTTCGGCAGGGCCATGGCATCGACGCTCGGCAACCGGCTCGCGTTGCGCCTCTTGATGGCCATTGCCACGGCCGCGTTTTTCGCATGCGCGTTTCCGTTGTCGATTGCCTGGTTCTTCGGCTGGCGCTTTCTTTCGGGACTTTCGGGCGGCGCGATCATGGTGCTCGTCGCAACCACGATCCTTCCGCATATCGCGCCCGCACGGCGCGGCTTTGCAAGCGGCATGATCTTCTTCGGGCTGGGCTTCGGCATCGCGGCATCGGGCACGCTCATTCCGCGGCTGCTGCATTACGGCTTGCAGGCGACGTGGATCGGACTCGGCGTGTTCTCGCTTGTGTTGACGGCTGTCGCTTGGTTCGGCTGGCCATCGACGAATCCTCCCGTGCCTGCCGTGACCAAGGAGGCGCATGGCGCGCGTCATGACGGCACGCGTCTGCGCCTGCTTTACGCGCAATACGCGGCGAACGCACTGGGTCTCGTGCCCGCGATGATTCTGCTCGTCGACTACATCGCGCGAGGGATCGGACGCGGCGCCGGCGTCGGTGCGAGCTATTGGGTGCTGTATGGCGTGGCGGCTATCTTCGGGCCGCTCATCTGCGGAAATTTGGGCGACCGGATCGGCTTTGGCCGCGCGTACCGCTACGCGTTGATCGTGCAGGCGGCTGCAGCCGCGCTGCTCGCGATGTCGGGCCATCCCTATGTGATCGGCCTTGCGACCGTGATTCTCGGGCTCTTCACGCCCGGTATCGTGCCGCTTGCACTGGGCCGCGTGCATGAATTGCTGCCGCACGATCACGCGGAGCAGCGCGCCTCATGGAGTCGCGCGACTTCGGCGTTCGCGCTCTTTCAGGCGGTCGGCGGCTATGGCTACTCATTTCTTTTCTCGCATACGCATAACAACTACGCGCTGATCTTCGCATGCGGCGCGCTGGCGTTGACTGCCGCATTCGTCGCCGATCTGTTCGTGAATCGTGACTAACGCGATGGGCCCGTGTCGTCCGATTCCATGTCGGGGTCGGAAATGCGCAAGTCCTGGCGTCTGTGATTGATGACGATGAATACGCTCATCAGAATCAGAAAGCTGGCGACTAGCATGGCCGAGTTGAAGAACACGCGCTCGTAACCGAGTTCCGCCACGTTGATGAACCAGTAGGGATAGAAGTCGGATGCACTGCCGCGCCATAACGTAATGAAGAGATAGCAGAGCGGATAGACGAGCCATAAGGCGCAGCGCCGCAATGACAGATGAAAGCGCGGCACGAAGAGCACCCAGTAAAGCGCGGCGAGCGCGGGCACGACCGTATGCAGCGATTCATTGACGAGCGCACGATAACCCGATGGCGTCCATAGCCATCGCAACAACGCGTTATAGGCAATGCCCACGAACACGATATACACGACCACCGCCGTTACCACCGTCGGTTGACGAAAGAAGCGCGCAATGGGCGCGTTCGCGCGTATGGCCACGCAGGTGAAGCATAACGCCGTCAAGAACACCGTGAGGTTGGTGAGATAACTGGTGGTACGCGCAATGCCGTCGATCACGGTAAAGCCGCGTCCGACCATGCGCGCGATGGTGATATCCGTCTGTGCGGCCAGCGCGAGCCACGCAATCATGGCGATGGCGGCCGCCACGCCGAGCGATGCGGTGCTGGGCGTGTGCAGCGGCAAGTCGTGTTCGGGTGCGCGCGACGGCGTGCTCGAGGATTGTGAAGACGAGTCGGTCATGCACCCATTTTATCGACGCGCGTCGGCCCTTGCAGCGTTGCAAAAAGCACGGCCGCCTGCCATGTTCGTTGAAAACGGCAGGCGGCTCGTTCGTCGCTCGATTTCAATGATCCGCTAGCTTCCCGGAAATCGAACGCACCGCGAATGCGCCGATCACCATGAACACCGCAACCGCATAAAGTCCGATGCTGTTGTTATGCGTCGTGACATTGAGCCACCCGACCATATACGGCGAAACGAAACCCGCGAGATTGCCTACGCAATTGATTCCCGCAATGCCCGCCGCCGCCGAGGTTCCCGCAAGAAACGCAGCCGGAATGCCCCAGAAAAGCGACAGCGCGGACAAGATTCCAGCGGCCGCCACACTCAACGCAATGACCGCAAGCACGGGTTGCTGTCCCACGTATCCGCTTGCCGCAAAGCCTATTGCACCGATCACGAGCGCAATGGAGAAGTGCATGCGCCGGGAGCGGAACTTGTCGGCGCTGATGCCCGTGAGAATGATCGCGGGAATCGCGACGATATACGGAATCGCCGAGAGCCAGCCGATCACTTCGACGTTCTTGAGCCCTGTGTCCTTGATGATCGACGGCAGCCAGAAGCTGATGCCATAGAGGCCGATGATCTGGCAGAAGTACACGCCGGCAAGCTTCCAGATGTTGCGGTCGGAAAGGAACGCGCGGGCGTCGTGGTGCGCGGTCTTGTCGCCTTCCTCGCGCTCGACTGCTTGCGTCACGAGACGCTTCTCGTCGTCGGTGAGCCAGCGTGCCTTGCATGGCTTGTCGACCATCATGAAGAGCACGGCGAAACCCACGATAAACGCTGGAATTGCTTCGATGAGGAACAGCCATTGCCACGCCGACATCACGGCCGAATGCTTGAACGCGGTCAGTATCCAGCCCGACAACGGACCCCCCACGATGCCGGCAAGCGGAATGGCGATGTAGTACACACCATAGGCGAAGCCGCGTTTTCTCGCCGGGAACCAGTACGTCAGATATAGCATGATGCCCGGTGAGAAACCCGCTTCCGCGATGCCGAGAAAGAAGCGCACGAGATAGAACTGGAACGGCGTCTTGACCACGAGCGTGAGCGCCGAAACGATCGCCCACGTGATCATGATGCGCGCAATCCAGCGCCGCGCGCCCACGCGATGCAGGATGAGATTGCTGGGCACCTCGAAGATGAAGTAGCCGATAAAGAAGATACCGGCACCGAGGCCATACACCGCATCCGAAAAGCCGAGATCGGAAAGCATCTGCAGCTTCGCGAAGCCCACGTTGACGCGGTCCAGATAGTTGCAGAGATAGCAGAGCACGATGAACGGCATGATGCGCCACGTGATCTTGCGGTAGACGTCCGCACTGCCTGCTTGCGTAACGCCGAGAGTTTCGCTGATTTGGCTCATGTCTCCTCCGTCGCCCTTTGCCGGGCGTTTAGAGATGGCGAACGCCCGGACCATGAGATGGACCGGGCGTGCCGCGGATCAAAATGTCTTCATCGATGAACTAGCTCGCGAGCTTTTGCGCCGGTAGTTCAAGCTTCATCTCGGCGCGAAAGAATTCTTCCATCTCGCGTCGTACCCGCACGGCTTCCTTGCTTGCGTCGAATGCCACATCGCTCCAGCGCACGGGTTGTCCCGCAGGCACGGCGCGTTGCAGCACCATGTTGTGCGCAAGGCCGATAGGCAACGCACCCAGCAGCAACGAGTCCGCAGCGGGCATCAGTTTGCCGTACACGGTGTGGCCGCCTTCGCCGTCGAGCCGCTCGCCCGCGCGCAGATCGCGCTTCGCGGTGGCGGCGACATCGCCATGAAAGCCAGTTGTCGCGCCGGTTGCTTCGCCACGCACGGCGATGCTCGCGATCGACTGGCCCAGTTCCAGGCCGATCAGGTGATACGGCTTGTACATGGCGGCGAAGCGACCCGTGCTGTCGGTCTTGAGACCGTACTGCGAGAAGCAGTCGCGCACGTAGTCCGTGGGGGCTTCGATGACGACGTAGACGCCCCAGCGCAGATCGCGGAACACGGGGCGCCCATCGCGTTCCAGCGACGACACTACTTCCACGCTACCGCGATGCGGCAGGATTCCGCCTTCCGATGCGGGACGCAGCACGCTTGGCAGATCGTCCACGCCGCACGCGGGGAACGCGAGGCCGTCGGCGGGCGGACGCAGATCGCATCCGTTGGAAACAGCGGCCATCTCGAGCGCGGACTTGGTGCCGTCGAGAAACGAGTTGAACATCTGCGCGTTGAAGTCGCCGGAGCCGACCTGTTCCTCGGTGAAGCCGTAATGGCCCCACACGGTATCGGGCGTCGACTGATGGTAGATCGGCAGATACTTCGTGCCCTTGCCCGCGCAGATCACATCGAAGCCGATGGTGCGTGCCCAGTCCACGAGTTCCGCGATGAGCGCGGGCTGATCGCCGGAAGCCATCGAATAGATGATGCCCGCCTCTTGTGCGCGGCGTGCGAGCAGCGGGCCTGCGAGCACATCGGCTTCCACGTTCACCATGACGATGTGCTTGCGATGCTTGCAGCACAGCAGCGCGTGATGAATGCCCGCGGCGGGACTGCCCGTTGCGTCGATCACGATATCGACATGGTCGCTTGCGATCATGGCATCGGCGTCGTCGGTGATATAGGTCGAGCCGTTGCCGATGGCTTCGTTCCACGATGCCGCCGAATAACGCGCCTCATCCCAGCCCACACGTTTGAGCGCGGCACGCGCGCGCTCGGGCGAGAGATCGGCCACGCCGGTGAGATGAATGCCGGGCGTGCGCGGCGCTTGCGAGAGATACATCGAACCGAATTTGCCCGCACCGATCAGGCCGACCTTCACCGGCTTGCCTTCCTGCGCGCGCGCCGTGAGTTTCGCAATGAGCGACATGCTGTTTGTCTCCATTCAGGCTTTAGTGTCGTGACGATCGAGCCGCATCGTCTGCTCCGCATTCGCAGAGTTGAAGAAAAGATAGCAGCGTGTTTCTTGCAATAGAATGGGCAAATCGGCAATCGCTCTGTGCAGAAATCCTCATGCGTGGTTTCGACTGGGACGACATTCAGGCATTTCTCGCCATTTCGCGCGCGGGCAGGCTCACCGTGGCCGCGCAGCAAATGGGCGTGGATCATTCGACCCTGAGCCGGCGTGTGGCCGCGCTTGAAACCGCACTCGGTGTGCGACTGTTCGACCGCAGTTCCTTAGGGTTTGTGCTGACCCCCGAAGGCGAACGCGTACTAAGCGATGCGGAAGGCATGGAGAGCCTTGCATTGCACATGCGGCATCGTCTCGAAGATGCGTCCATTGGTCTGACGGGAAGCGTGCGCATCGGCACGCCGGAAGGCTTCGGTACTTACTTTCTCGCGCCGCGTATTTCCAAGCTCTCGGCCATGCATCCGCAACTCGAGATCGAATTGATCGCGAATCCGCGCATGTTCAGTCTTTCGAAGCGCGAAGCCGATCTCGCTGTCAGCATGACGCGGCCGGCGCAAGGGCGCGTCTATGCGCACAAGCTCACGGACTATGCGTTGGGCGTCTATGCCGCGCGCGAATATCTCGCGACACATGCGGCAATCGTCACGCGTCGTGATCTGCTCACGCATCCGTGGGTCGGCTATGTCGAAGATCAGATGTGGTCCGCTGAACTGAACTATCTGCCGCAGGTATCGAGCACGCTCACGCCGACCATTCGCATCTCCAACGTGATCAGTCAGACGGCCGCCGTCGCGGGCGGCGTGGGTCTCGGCGTGCTGCCGTGTTTCATGGCGCGCAGGGAACCGAATCTGGTGCGGCTTTTTGCGGATCAAATTGCGCTGAGTCGCTCTTACTGGCTCGTGACGCTTGCCGAAACGCGCGATGTCGCACGCGTCAAACTGCTTGCGGATTTCATTCGCACCGAGTGCCAAGGCACGTGGTTTCTCGAAGAATAAACGCCCGGCCGCACGCGCCAGGTGATGTATTCATCTAGACGTCTCATCAGCGTCACTTTCTCGTCATGTTGCCTTTCTAGAATTTGCCCAACGTTACAGCGGCAGACGAGGAAAGCCATGGACGCAATTCGTATCGAGCGTCTCACCAAGACGTTTCGGAATGGCCGCAAGGCGCTTGATGCCGTCGATCTGCGCGTGGAAGAGGGCGAAATGGTCGCGCTCATCGGTGCGTCGGGCTCGGGCAAATCGACGCTCTTGCGCCATATCGCGGGCTTTATCGCATCGGATGCGGCGCCCTCGCATGTGACGCTGCTCGGCAGGCCGATTCAGCAGAACGGCAAGATCGTGCGTGAAGTGCGCGCCATTCGTCGCGATGTCGCCTTCGTGTTTCAGCAGTTCAATCTGGTGGGACGTCTTTCGGTAATCACCAACGTGCTCATCGGCGCGCTTACGCGTGTGTCGCTATGGCGGCGTCTCTCAGGGCGTTTTCCGCGCGACGAACGCGCGCTGGCGATGGACTCGCTTACCGCGATGGGTATTGGCGAACATGCGCTCGAACGCGCGAGCAACCTGTCGGGCGGACAGCAGCAACGTGCGGCGCTCGCGCGTGCACTCGTGCAGCGTGCGCGCATCGTGCTCGCGGATGAACCAATTGCCTCGCTCGATCCCGAATCTGCGCGGCGCGTGATGGAGCTCATGCAGTCGCTAAATCGCGATCACAAACTCACGGTGATCGTGTCGCTGCATCAGATCGACATAGCGATGAAGTACTGCACGCGCACGGTTGCCTTGCGCGATGGCCGCGTGGTCTACGACGGCGCATCCGCGAAGCTCACGCCCATGCTGTTGCGCGAACTGTACGGCGCGGCCGCCGCCGAATTGCTGGCCGATCACGACGAGCGTGAACCTCCCCCCGCGACTTTTGCCTCTGTCGCCACATCCTGAATCGCAATCAAACTACGGACCGCATCTCCATGAAATCAGCCCGTACCTTCCTGGCCGGCGCGGCACTCGCGTCATGCTTCATGAGCTCGGTGGCCTTTGCCGATACGCTCAGCTTCGGCATCATCTCGACGGATTCTTCGTCGGCGCTCAAGCAACGCTGGCAACCGCTCATCGACGATTTGAACAAACAGACCGGTCTCGATGTGAAGGCGTATTTCGCCACGGACTATGCGGGCATTATTGAAGCAATGCGCTTTAACAAGGTGCAGATCGGCTTCTTCGGCAATGCGTCCGCCATCGAAGCGGTGGACCGCTCCAACGGCGAAGTCTTTGCGAAGGTCAAGTACAAGAGCGGCGAGGCGGGCTACTACTCCGTGCTTATCACGAACGCCAACAGCAAGTGGAAGAGCGTCGATCAGGTGCTGAAGAACAGCCACGATATCAATTTGGGCTTCGGCGATCCGAACTCCACTTCTGGCACGCTAGTGCCTTCGTATTACCTCTTCGCGAAGAACGGGCTTTCGGCGAAGACCTCGTTCAAGAGCGTGTTGCCTTCGAGCCATGAAGCCAACATGCTCGCGGTCGTCAACGACAAGATCGATGTCGCGACCAACAACACCGACATGCTCGACACCATCAAGACGCAGCATCCCGACCTTTATCCGAAGGTGCGTGTGCTGTGGAAGTCGCCGCTCATCGCGTCGGACCCGCTCGTGTGGCGTCGCGATCTGCCGCAGATAACGAAGGACAAGCTGCTGAACTTCTTCGTTCATTACGGCGAGAAGGACCCGCGTGAACAGTCCGTGATGACGGCTATCTCCGGCTATTCGGGCTTCGCGGCATCGTCCAATGCGCAGCTCGTGCCCATTCGTCAGATGGCGCTCTTTCAGAAGAAGGAACAGGTGCAGAACAACGCTCATCTGGATGACGCCGACAAGAAAGCGCAAATCGCATCGCTCGATCAGCAGTTGTCCGCTCTCGATGGCTCGGCGGCGAAGTGATGAAGCCGCTCGATATCTCGACCTTTGCCGCGGGCGTGAGCAGGCCCGAGGAAGCGCCTATGCAAGCGCCGCGCGGCAAGCGTAGCTGGGTGTCGATGCTCGGCTGGATCGTGCTTATCGCCGTGCTCGGCGCGTCGTGGCAAAGCGCGGACATGCGTCCGCTCGATCTGCTCGGCGCATCCGGCAACATGAGTCAGTTCGCGCGCGACTTCTTTCCGCCCGACTTCACGGAATGGCGCACGTACGCGCACGAGATGATCGTGACGCTTGCCGTCGCTGTCTGGGGCACGGCGCTCGCGCTCATTTGCGCGGTGCCTTGCGGCTTGCTGTCGGCGCAGAACATCGCGCCGGTATGGATCGCGCAACCAGTGCGGCGGCTCATGGACGCGTGCCGCGCGATCAACGAGATGGTCTTCGCGATGCTGTTCATCGTCGCGGTCGGGCTGGGGCCGTTTGCAGGCGTGCTCGCGCTGTGGGTGCATACCACGGGCGTGCTGGCGAAGCTCTTCGCCGAAGCGGTCGAAGCGGTGGATGCGCGTCCCGCCGAGGGCGTGCGCGCCACGGGAGCGAGTAGTCTCGACGAGATCGTGTATGGCGTGTTGCCTCAAGTGCTGCCGCTGTGGATTTCGTTCGCGCTGTATCGATTCGAGTCGAACGTGCGCTCGGCGATGGTCGTCGGCATGGTTGGCGCGGGTGGTATCGGCGTAGTGCTTTACGAGGCCATCCGCTCGTTCAACTATGCGCAGACCGCAGCGGTCATGCTGATCGTCGTGGTGATCGTATCGCTGATCGATCTGGCGTCGGGATGGGTGCGCGAGCGCGTGATCTAGAAGGCGTTATCGAAGCGACTTGAGCGCCTGCTTCATGCGGCGCTTTTGTTGCTTCTTCAAAGTACGCAAGGCTGGCTTCGCGGCGGCGGCATTGGGCAAGGCGTCGCTCTTGTCGAGGAGATCGCGGCTCGCAACGACATCGTTCAATGCGCCCAGATGCTTTTGCAGACGCTTCAGCTGCTTTAGTCCACCGCGTTCCTTCTCGGCAAGCAGGGGCATGAAGAACTCCATCAGGTAGCGCACTTTCTTACCCGCTTTGCGCACTTCGTGCAGCGCGGCATATTCCGGGCGCTTCACTTGCCGCACGCGCTTGATGCGTTTCTTCAATTGTCTTCGCGCATTACGAACTCTGTCAGAAGCGAATTGCTCGATAGCCACGCGCTTTTTTGCAGTGTTGAGTTCGCGGTTGGCTTCCGCCACGGCTTCGCGCAAGACGCCCTTGATATCCGCGTTATTGAGTGTCGCTTTACTGGTCCTCAATGCTGCATCGCGATGGCCGCGCAATGCCTGCGCGAGATCCGTGTCTTCATGCTCGCTCGTCAATTCGATCAGGATGTCCCAATCGCGCGTGCTGCCGGCTGCCTGCGCGAGATAACGCAAGAGGGCGCGCTGCTTGTCGTCGAAGGCATCGTCGAGGATCGGCCGATACGCCCAAAAGAGACTGCGCAGACGCCGTAGCGCTATCCTGAGCTTGTGCAGTGTTTCGGCATCATCGCTCTGTTCCAGTTCATGCGCGTGCTGCAGCGCTTCTTCAACGAGCGGTGAGGCATAGGTGCGAAACTGCGATTCGGCGGTGACGCCTGACAACGTGTCTTTCGATCGTCCGGATTTCATAGGTATATCTTTTATCGAAGGAATGTCGTGGGCGTTCGCAAGAAACGTTCCGGCGATTATGAGCCGGTCTCGTCTATGGCGCGGAGAAATTGCGTGCCCGCGTCGGCCAGAAGCCCAGAGTTGTCGATGTTCACCACGCGCGCATGCCTGGGCAGTTCGAGGGAAGGACGGCGCGCAAGACGCGCTTCGATCTGCCGGGCGTCTTCACGTCCGCGCCTTGCTAGCCGCGCGGCCAGCACGGCGGGCGCGGCATCGATATAAACAAAGCATGCATGCGGATAGCGGGCGAGGGCGGCATCCGCGTGTTGACGCGAACCGTTCACGACCACCGGTCTGCCGCGTTCGAGCCATGCATCCACTTCGATGCCAATGCCATAGCACAGGCCGTGACTTTCCCAATGCATCGAGAAAAGTCCATACGAAAGACGCGCCTTGAATTCTTCATGCGTCAACGCAATGTGGTTTTCGCCGTCGCCGACTGCACGCGTGATGTACCGATGCGCGAACATCACGCGTGCGCCGACGCGTGCGCGCGCAAAGCCGAGCAGCGAGTCCTTGCCCGCGCCCGACGGGCCCATGACATAGATGAGTCGTGCGCTATCGAGTGTGTCGTTCTGGCTCATGCCCCTTCCCGTACGTTGTTGAACGGCAGCCGCTGCCACAAGGTGAACGGCGCGCCCGGTACGCTTTCCACGAAAAGCGCCGCGCCATGCACAGGCAGCGCGCCGAGCGTGTCGATCTTGCGCGTCCATGCCGATACGACCGAACCGCGCGCGTGGGTGTCATCGAGCGAATCGCAGAGGGTCATGTGGAAGCGGTATTCATCGAAGACATAGGGATAGCCCCATTCACGCACGAGTGCGATTTGCCGCTCGCTCATGCCATCGACAATGCGCCGCTCGATGTCCCCTGCCGATGGCATTGCGCGCACTGCTGCAAGCGCTTGCAGCGCGCTTGCGGCCATTGCGCGCAAGCGTTCGTCGTCGCTTTCCTCCGATGCGCGCAACGCCACGAAGCGGCCCATTTCCGCTACGCGCACCGGCATCTCGAAGCGCGTGACCGACGACGCCCAGGCACGCGCGGCCGCAAGCACATCGGCAGGTTGCACGCCGCTCGCGCAATGGAACGGCGGCACGATGGTCGCATGCCAACCATAGCGGCGCGGCGCGCGTGTGATGTCGTGCGCTGCCGTTTCCATCGAGAGTCCGCTTTCCGCGTCGCGCCCGAGCCATTCGCAACCAGCACGCCACCATGCGGATGCGGCGGGCGGCGCGTAATACAGTGCGATGCGCGCTTCGTCACTCCATGCAGCGCTCATAGATCGTGCTCGACCATCAACTGCACGCGATCTGCCGCGAAGTGAGTCACGCCGTACTTGACGGGCACGCCGCGTTCATCGACATCCACATTCTCGACCCACAGCACCGGCTGCTGCCGGTTGATCTGCAAGCGCCGCGCGACATCCGACGAAGGCAACACGCTGCCGATACGGCTCCACTTGCGCATATAGTCCTTGACGCCGAACTCCGCGAGCGCCGCAGTGATGCCGCCTGTCGCTTCGATCACCGTGGGAAGCTCGGGAAAACGCGCGGCGGGATACCAGTTGCGTGCGTAGGTCAGCGGCACGGCGTCGGAGTCATGACGCGTTTCGAGCTGATAGACGAGCGTGCCCGCACGCAGAGCGAGCGCCTTCGCGACGGTAGGGTCGGCCTTTACGCGTTCGGCAGAGAGCACGACGCCCGTGGACGTCTGCTTCTGACGACGAATGTTTTCCGTGAAGCGCGTGCGCCTGCCGATTTGATAGTCGATCGCTCCAGGCTGCACGAAGGTGCCGCGTCCCTGTTCGACGCTCACGAGACCCGTTGCGGCGAGACGCAGCATGGCGCGGCGCACGGTATGACGATTCACGTCGAAGCGCCGCGCCAGTTCCGCTTCGCTCGGCAGGCGGCCTTCCTCGCCGAAGCTCTTCGAGGCGATCTCCGCCGAGAGTATTTGCTCGATCTGCCGCCAGACCGCGACCCCCGCGCCGCGTTCGACGGCGTGTCCCGGCGCCGCGTTTTCGTTCGATGTCATGTAGGTGTCATTCCCGTCGGTTTGAATATCGCTGTTGGGCATTGTAGTGCGCAAATGGTGATGGAAATATGAAAGCCCACTTATCCAGACGTCTAGACGACCAGACGAAAGCCGCGTAGCTTAAGATGCCCGCAACGTACAAATCATCAGGGAAAGTCATGAGTCAGAGAGAGGAGCCGCGCGACGAGGCTCGTTCGTTCGACCGCCGCGAATGGATGGCGGTGCTGGCGCGCACGCCGCGCGAGAGTTTGCAGGCGGCGCTCGAAGGCATGAGTGTGCCGCGCTTCGACTGGTTGCGCGCGCCGGATATCGGCCTGGCAATGGTGCGGGCGCGCATCGGCGGCTCGGGAGATGCCTTCAATCTCGGCGAGACTACCGTCACGCGCGCCACGCTGCGTTTGCATATGGACGACGGCAGCGCGCCGGTCGGTGTCGCGGTGCATATGGGCCGCGATAAGGAGCGCGCGAAGCTTGCAGCGCTGATCGACGCGCTGCTGCAGACGCCCGCGCATGCGCAGCGCTTGCAGACGGAAGTGATCGCACCGTTGGCCGCGCGTCTCGCCGACGAACGGCGCCGCAAGGAAGCGGAAGCGGCTACGACCAAGGTCGAATTCTTTACGATGGTGAGAGGGGAATGATGCAGATAGACATGGCCGCTCTCGTGCCCGGCTTCAACGACCCGGTGCACGATGCCCAACGCGTCTTTCGCGCTTTGCTGGAAGCGTTGTCGCGTCCGGGCAGCATCGTCGCGATCGATGCCGCGTTGCCGAACAATCACGCCATGCGCGATGCGCTTGCACACCGCGTGCCGCTTGCAGCTTTCGCGTCGCTGCTCGCGCTCGCCGATTATTCGACGCCTGTATTCATCGAAGGCGGGAACGCCGCATTCGGCGATGCCTTGCGCTTTCATGCAAGCGCGCCGCTCACGCCGAATCACAGCGAAGCCGCGTTCGCCTATCTCGGCGATGCAGCCGCGTTGCCCGCGCTCGATGCCTTCTCGTCTGGCGAACCGGAAACGCCGGAAGATGCGGCGACGCTTTTCATTCGCGTGCCTTCGTTGACCGAAGGCGAGCCGCTCGTGTGGCGCGGTCCGGGGATCGAAGACAAGCGCAGTGTCGCCATTGCGGGACTCACGCGCGATTTCTGGCAACAGCGCGCGGCGCTAACCGCGCAGTTTCCATGCGGCATGGATTGCTATTTCGTGGCGGGTGGCGCGCTCGTCGGCTTGCCGCGCACGACGCAAGTGGAGGTGAACTGATGTACGTCGCGGTGAAGGGTGGCGAAAGAGCCATCGAACGTTCATGGGATGTGCTCGCCAAGCATCGGCGCGGCGACTTGCAGGTGCCCGAGCTGAGCGTCGCGCAGATTCGCGAGCAGTTGCGTCTCGCGGTGGCGCGCGTGATGACCGAAGGCTCGGTCTACGACGAAGAACTCGCGGCGCTCGCCATCAAACAGGCGGCAGGCGATCTGGTCGAGGCGATTTTTCTGCTGCGTGCGTATCGCACGACGTTGCCGCGCTTCGGCTACACCTTGCCCGTGGACACGGCAGCGATGTGCGTGGAACGGCGCATCTCCGCTGCGTTCAAGGATATTCCGGGCGGGCAGATGCTGGGCGGCACCTACGATTACACCCAGCGTCTGATCGACTTCAGCTTGCTGGCCGAAGGGGAAGTGATTAGCGATGCAACGACTTCCAGCGACCACGCCGAAGCCACGAACGATATGCCGCGCGTGTTGTCGATGCTCAACAAGGAAGGGCTGATCGAGCAGGAACGCGCGCAGGAAGATTCACCGGAGCCGGGCGACCTCTCGCGCGAACCGCTTGCGTTTCCCGCTGATCGTGCAACGCGTCTGCAAAACCTTGCACGCGGCGACGAAGGCTTTCTGCTGGCAATGGGATACGCCACGCAGCGCGGCTACGCGCACAGCCAT
Organism: Caballeronia sp. GACF4; assembly: GCF_023631025.1. Classification (NCBI taxonomy): domain Bacteria; kingdom Pseudomonadati; phylum Pseudomonadota; class Betaproteobacteria; order Burkholderiales; family Burkholderiaceae; genus Caballeronia; species Caballeronia sp. GACF4. The sequence goes on along the minus strand of NZ_JALQDW010000020.1, from coordinate 67,167 downwards.
CCATTCGCAGGCGAGATTCGTCACGGTGAAGTGGCCGTGGAAATGCATATCGATGAACTCGGTTTTGCCGTGGAGATCGGCGATATCGACATCTCCGAATGCCAGATGATCAACCAGTTCGCGGGCAGCGGCGAAGTGCCGCCAAAGTTCACGCAAGGCTATGGTCTCGCGTTTGGGCATTCGGAGCGCAAGGCCATGGCCATGGCGCTCGTCGATCGTGCCTTGCGAGCGGAAGAGTTGGGCGAGACCATCGGCTCACCCACGCAGGATGTCGAGTTCGTGCTCTCGCATAGCGACAACGTCGAGGCATCGGGCTTCGTGCAGCACTTGAAACTGCCGCATTACGTGGACTTTCAGTCGGAACTGGAATTGCTGCGGCGACTTCGTGCATCGCACGGCAAGGAGAAGACGGCATGAATAACGCGCTGACCGAAGGTTATAACTTCGCTTATCTGGACGAGCAGACCAAGCGCATGATTCGTCGCGCCTTGCTCAAGGCCGTTGCGGTGCCGGGGCATCAGGTGCCGTTCGCCTCGCGTGAAATGCCGCTGCCGTATGGCTGGGGCACGGGCGGTTTGCAGGTGACGTCGGCGATCATCGGCGCGGACGATACGCTCAAGGTGATCGATCAGGGCTCCGACGAAACCACCAACGCGGTCAACATTCGCCGCTTCTTCGCGCGCACGGCGGGCGTGGCAACGACCACGCGCACCGCGGACGCCACTATCGTGCAAACACGTCACCGCATTCCTGAAACGCCGCTCACGGAAGCGCAGATTCTCGTGTACCAGGTGCCGATGCCCGAACCGCTTTACAGGCTGGAGCCGCGCGTGACGGAGTGCAGGAAACTGCATGCGCTCGCGGACTACGGTCTCATCAACGTGAAATATTACGAGGATATCGTGCAGCACGGCAGCATTGCGACGACCTACGATTATCCAGTGCTGGTGAACGATCGCTATCTCGCGGCGCCTTCGCCCATTCCGAAGTTCGACAATCCGAAGATGCACATGAACGCGGCGCTGCAACTCTTCGGCGCGGGACGCGAGCGGCGCATCTACGCCATTCCGCCTTATACGAAGGTGAAGAGTTTGGATTTCGAAGATCATCCATTCAGCGTGCAGAAGTGGGACCATGCGTGCGCGCTGTGCGGGTCGCGTGAGAGCTTTCTCGATGAAATGATCGTCGACGACGAAGGCGCGCGCATGTTCGTATGCTCCGATAGCGACTATTGTCACAGCCGCCGCGACGAGCAAGAGGCAAAGGAGGCGGCGCAATGAAGACGCTCTTGAATGCGCGCGGACTCACCAAACGCTACGACGGACGCGGCGGTTGCGTCGATGTGGACCTCGCGGTCTATCCGGGCGAAGTGTTGTGCATCGTGGGCGAGTCGGGTTCGGGCAAGTCGACTCTATTGAACGCGCTTGCGCTCAGAAGCAGCATCGACGAAGGTGCGCTCGAATACACCACGCGTGAAGGAGAAACGCTGGATCTGCTCACGCTCAGCGAGCCACGCAAGCGACTTTTGTCGCGCACGGAATGGGGCTTCGTGCATCAGAATGCACGCGATGGATTGCGGCGCAACGTGTCGGCGGGCGCGAACATCGGCGAGCCGTTGATGGCCATCGGCGCGCGCCACTATGGCCGTTTGCGCGAGACGGCTTCGGACTGGATGGGCCGTGTCGAGCTCGATGCGGCGCGCATCGACGAATTGCCTTCGGCTTTTTCGGGCGGGATGCAGCAGCGCTTGCAGATCGCGCGCAATCTCGTGACCGGGCCGCGACTCGTCTTCATGGACGAACCGACCGCCGGTCTCGACGTATCCGTGCAGGCGCGTCTGCTCGACTTGCTGCGTACCTTGACAAACCAGCTGCATCTCGCCGCTGTAATCGTCACGCACGATATCGGCGTGGCACGCTTGCTCGCGCATCGGTTGATGGTGATGAAGGACGGGCGCGTGGTGGAGAGCGGTCTCACGGATCAGGTATTGGATGATCCGCAACATCCTTATACGCAGACGCTGGTGGCGTCCGTGCTGCCGGTTTGAGGTGCAACAGATGACTATGACAGACGAAGAAGCGTTCGCCACGCGCACGGAGCTAATGCTGCGCGCACGCGACATAGAAAAGACCTTCACGCTGCATCAGCAGGGCGGTGTGCGCATCGTGGCGCTCGCGGGTGTATCGCTCGATGTGGAACGCGGCGAATGCGTGGTGCTCGCGGGCGCTTCAGGCGCCGGCAAAAGCACGTTTCTGCGTTGCATGTACGGCAATTATCTCGCGACGCGCGGCAGTATCGCCATTCGCGACGAAAGCCGCGCTTCACGACATCTCGTGCTGACCGACGCCGAGCCGCACGACATCATCCGCTTGCGCAAAAGCACGCTCGGTTACGTGAGTCAGTTTCTCCGCGCCATCCCGCGTGTCTCTTCGCTCGATCTCGTCGCGGAACCGCTGGTCTCGCGCGGTGTCGATGAAGACGAAGCACGTGAGCGCGCGAGCGTCCTGCTCGCGAGGCTGAACGTACCGCGACGCTTATGGTCGCTCGCGCCCGCGACGTTTTCCGGCGGCGAGCAACAGCGTGTGAACATTGCGCGCGGGCTGATCGCGGCGCATCCTGTCTTATTGCTCGATGAGCCCACGGCGTCGCTCGATGCACAGAACCGCGACGTCGTGGCCGATCTCATCGTCGAGGCGCGCGAGCGGGGCGCGGCCATCGTCGGTATCTTTCACGACGAAGATACGCGTGAGCGCGTGGCAACCCGCATCGTGCGCCTTGCAACACCGGTAGTGGTCAACTCATCCGAAGACGGAGCATTGCAGACATGCTGATTACGAATGCGCGCATCGTCACGCGCAACGAGGAATTCACGGGCACGGTGCGCATCGAGGAGGGCTGTATCGCGGATGTATCGCCGGGAAATACGGCGACGCGCGACGCGTTGAACTGGGACGGCGACTATCTGCTGCCGGGCTTCGTCGAACTGCATACGGACAACATCGAAAAGCATCTCGCGCCGCGTCCTGGCGTGCTGTGGAATCACGAAGCGGCGATCATCGTGCATGACGCGCAAGTGGCTTCGGCCGGCATTACGACCGTGTTCGATGCGCTCGGTGTGGGCTCCCGTCCCGAAGACGGCGTGCGTGGCCGCGAACTTCAAGTGCGTTGCGCGCATTCCATCGGCAAGTTCGTCGAACGCGGACTCTTGCGCGCCGATCACTTCCTGCACTTGCGTTGCGAAGTCGGCACGACGGACGTGGTCGAGGTATTCGATTCACTGAGCGCGCATCCGCTCTTCAGGCTCGCATCGGTGATGGACCATACGCCGGGTCAGCGCCAGTGGCAGGACCATGAAAAGTGGCGCAAGTATCAGGAACGTCACGGCAAGTGGAGCGACGAACACGCGAATGACGTGCTCGCGCAACTGGCCGAGCATCAGGCGCGTTACGCGGCGGCGCATCGTGCGGACATCGTCGCGCGTTGTCAGCGCTTGGGCATCTCGCTTGCAAGCCACGACGACACGCTCATCGAGCATGTGGAAGAAGCCGCGCGCGACGGCATTGCGCTCGCGGAATTCCCGACCACGCTCGATGCAGCCCGTGCCGCGCGCGAACATGGCATCGCCACGATCATGGGCGCGCCGAACGTCGTGCGTGGCGGCTCGCACTCGGGCAACGTGTCGGCGCTCGAACTCGCTCGCGAAGGGTTGCTCGACATCCTCTCGTCCGATTACGTGCCTTCGAGCCTGCTCATCGCGGTGTTCGATCTCGTCGAGAAGGCGGGATGGACCTTGCCGCGCGCGGTGGCCACGGTTTCTTGGGCACCCGCGCACGCGGCCGGACTCGCCGACCGTGGGGCCATCGTGACGGGCTTGCGCGCCGACTTCGTGCGCGTCGCGCTGGCGGACGGTCTGCCTGTGCCGCGCGAGACTTATCGCAACGGGCAGCGCGTTTCTTGAAACGCCGACAGCCCCGCGCAAGGCAACCGACATACACGGGTAAGCCCGCGTTGCGAAGGCATGCAGACTTCAGTACTCTCGCGCATGAATTAGTTCGCTATGTGAATCGCTGTTCGCCTGACGAACATTAGTCGAACGACGATTGCCAATTATCGACGAGGGAATGAAGTGAGCCGAAGTCCTGCTGTGAACGTGCAGACGTTCATCAACGAGCACCCGTTTTCGCCCTTCCAGTGGCTGATCTTCGTGATGTGCTTCGTCATCGTGCTGCTGGATGGTTTCGATACGGCGGCCATCGGATTCATCGCGCCATCGCTCGTATCCGAATGGCAGATCAGCCGGCCCGCGCTCGCGCCTGTTCTGAGCGCTGCGTTGTTCGGGCTCGCGGCGGGCGCGCTGCTTTCCGGGCCGTTGTCGGACCGGCTCGGACGACGGCTGATGCTGTTGTCCTCGGTACTGCTGTTCGGCGTGGCGTGCTTTGCATCGGCGTATTCGGCAAGCCTCACGCAACTCACGGCGTTGCGCTTCGTTACGGGCCTCGGCCTCGGCGCCGCCATGCCCAATGCCGTCACCATGATGAGCGAGTTCTGCCCGGACAAGCGCCGCGCGACGCTCATCAACCTGATGTTCTGCGGCTTTCCGCTGGGCGCGGCATTCGGCGGCTTTCTCGCGGCATGGATGATTCCGCATTTCGGCTGGCGCAGCGTGCTGCTGCTCGGTGGCGTGGCGCCGCTCGTGCTCGTCGTGCTGCTCTTCATCAGCCTGCCGGAATCGGTGCGCTACATGGTCGCGAAGAACAAGTCGGCCGAGAAGATTCGTGCGACGCTTGCACGCATTTCATCGGCGGCGGCCAACGCAGGATCGTTCTTCATGACGGAGACGGCGCCCGCGGTGCAGGGGCAGGGCGGCGTGAGCGTGGTGTTGTCGCGCTCGTATATCGTCGGTTCGATCATGTTGTGGCTCGCATACTTCATGGGCCTCGTGATCTTCTATGCATCGATCAACTGGATGCCGATTCTCCTCAAGGAATCTGGCCTGAGTCCGCAGCGCGCGACGCTGATCTCCGCGTTGTTCCCGCTCGGCGGGGTGGGCGCTGTCTTGTGCGGCGTGTTGATGGATCGCTTCAACCCGAACCGCATCATTGCCGCGTGCTATGCGTTGACCGCGGTGAGCGTGTACTTCATCGGGCAGGCGGTGGGCAACGTGGGACTGCTCGTGCTGATCGTGTTCCTTGCTGGCGTGTTGATGAACACGGCGCAATCGTCGATGCCCGCGCTCGCGGCATCGTTTTATCCGACTCAGGGACGCGGCACCGGCGTGGCGTGGATGCTGGGCATCGGGCGCTTCGGCGGTATCGCGGGATCGTTTCTCGTGGCTGAACTGACGCGATTGCACTTCAGCTTCGGCGGCATCTTCGCGGTGATCGGCGTCGCGGGATTGATCTCGGCGGTGGCGTTGCTCATCAAGCAGGCCGCGCATCCGCAGGCCGCGTTGCCGAGCGATTTGAAGGCTACGGAGCCGGTCGGGCATTGAGGATGGGTTGTGTCTGGATGATGTCGAATCGCCCTGCGTGGACGTTGGTCGCGCGGGGCGAATTGTTTTGGATGTGGGGCTTTGCCGAGAGGCCATGGCCACCAGTCTTTCACTCATCGCACTCCTGTTTGCCAATCGTCAGACCGTGGCATGTCGTGTGCTGATGAAGAACATGCGACCTGCCGCTGCGTGTCAACACCGCAGCAGCAAGGAGGCACCACAAGCCGCACGACATCGCATCTTGCAACCGCAAAAAGGAGTTTTTCGATATGAAGCGTATCGCCATTTCATGCGCCGCTGGCGCACTCGCCCTGGTTTGCGCATCCGCATTCGCACAGGACAATCCTCCCAGCTCGAATACGGGCCTGCAAGCAGGCGACAACGCCCAAACGACCACGACGCACGCGCACAAGACTCATTCGAAGGCCACGCACAGCAGCCAGTCGTCGATGAAGCCCGGTCCGTCGACCACGCCTGGCGGCACGGCCACGCCCGGCACCGCAGGCGCACCGGTCAGCGCGAGCGGCTCGGGTAACTAAGGTCTGAAATAATCGGCGGAACAGCCGCTGGAAACATGAACGGGACGCTCAAGGGCGTCCCGTTTTACATGGCGATTCAATTCGAAAAAGAATCCGCCATCGAGAAGCGCGCGCATGAACGCGCTATGACAATGCAAAACTGGCCATCAAATTGCGCGCTTCAGCTCACGCAAATCAAAGCCGTATCTTACTTAGCAAACAACGACGCCATATTGGCAAACGCCTTGATCTCGACCGCATTGCCCGACGGGTCGAGGAAAAACATGGTCGCCTGCTCGCCCACTTCGCCCTTGAAACGAACATGCGGTTCGATGATAAAACGCGTGTTCGCCGCACGCAGCTTCTCGGCCAACGCTTCCCACTGCGGGATCGACAGCACGACGCCGAAGTGACGCACCGGCACGGCATCGCCATCTACAGCGCTCGTCGTGCGATGCCCCACTTCCTCGGGCGCCAAATGCGCGACGATCTGATGTCCGTAAAAGTCGAAATCGACCCAGTCCGGTGAACTGCGGCCTTCGGGGCAACCGAGTAGATCACCATAAAACTCGCGCGCGGACGCAAGGCTGTGAACGGGGAAAGCAAGATGGAAAGGCGGCATGGCGGCCTGAGTCGTGCTCATGGTGCAACTCCTTTTTGTGGGGTTCGACAGCGTTTGACCCAGATTCTATTCACAAATAAAAGTGCTGAAAAACGATATATTGCGGGAGTCAGCCCCAAAATTATCGATGAATGAATATGCTGCGCGAACTCACTACTTTCATTGCGGTCGCGCGCCACGGCACCTTTGCCGGCGCGGGCGCGCACATCGGGCTCACGCAGTCGGCGGTGAGCGCGCAGATGCAGCGTCTCGAAGCGCATTTGGGCTTCGCCTTGTTCGACCGCACCGGACGCTCCGCCACACTCAACAAGGCGGGCCGCCGCACGCTGGAACTCGCGGATGAACTCATGGCGCTCTATACGCGCCTCGCCGAACCCGAGGGCGTCGACGGGCGTGGCGGCGCGTTGTCGGTCGGCGCGATTGCATCGGCGCATGCGGCGCTGTTGCCCGATGCCATCGGCGCGTTCAGACGCGTGCTGCCCGCGTGGCGCATCCGGCTCGTGCCGGGCGTGTCGCTGTCGCTGCTCGCACAGGTCGATGCAGGCGAAACGGACATGGCCGTCATCATTCGTCCGCCGTTCGCGATACCTTCCGAATTGCGCTGGCGCACGCTCGTCGCCGAACCGTTCGTGTTGCTTGCGCCCGCCGCCATGAAGCGCGCCGCCTGGCGCGAAGTAATCGAGACGGCGCCGTTCATCCGCTACGACCGGCGTTCGTTCGGCGGACGGCAAGTGGAAACGTTCTTGCGCAAGCAACGCATCGCGGTGCGCGACGCCATCGAAGTGGACGAGTTGCAAGGCATCGCGCAAATGGTCGCGCGCGGCTTGGGCGTCGCGCTCTTGCCCGTGTCCGATGGCATCGGCCCGTGGCCTGCCGGCGTCGTCGCGCTCGGTCTGGGCGACGACACGTTCCATCGCGAGATCGGGCTGGTCGAGCGTTCGCGCAAGGGACGGCAAGACGCGGCGGCACAACTCGCGGATTGCATCGCCGATGCGGCCAGTCGCAAGCCGGAAACGCCGCTTCCGGCGCGCAAGCGCGCGCGTGTAAAAAACAGCGCCTAGAATGCGTTGCAGGCGCGGCCCTCGAGTCGTCTCCTTCGTTGTCCGCGCACGCTTTTCCTTTGTCCTTTCGTGGCGGATGTCCATGAGCGACGAGCAACACACTGACACCACTGACGCCGCACCGCCGCTCGGCTTCTTGCGCGCGGGGCTTGCCTGGCTGGATCGCGTGGACCCGGGCACGCATCGGCGTATCAAGGGATTGCGGCTCATGACCGCGTATGGGCTCGCGGCCGCGCTCGGCGGCTTGCACGACGTGACGCGCGACGTGCCTGCCAGCGTCTCCGTCGGCATGCTGGCCGCCGCCTTCGCGCTTTGGGCAAGCGTGTCAGAAGCGCGCAGCGCACGGACCGATTCGAGCCGCGATCTCGCCGTGTTGTGCATCGCGGCCGCGCTTGGCGCACTCAGCTTCGCGCTCTTCGGGCCGCGGCTGCACGAAATGGGGCGCGGCGGCGCGGAGTTCGTGCTCGTCACGGGCGCGTTCCTCGCGGGCTATCTCAAGCGTTTCGGCCTACTCGGCGCGGGCGTCGGCTCACAGTTCTACATCGGTCAACTGGTCGCTTACTCGATGAACCTGACACCGGGCGATTCATGGGCGATTACGCTCGCGCTCGTCATCGGCATGATCGCGGCAATCGTGCCGCGTGTGCTGAGCGGGCCGGCGGAGCATCCGGTGGTGTTGCCCGCGCTCGCGTCCGAGCCGGCTTACTGGCGGCGGCAGGTTTCTCCCGCGCTTGCCATGGGTCTGCAGGCGGCGAGCGGCGCGCTCGTCGTGGCGTTGTTGAACGCGGCGTTCGGTATGGCGGAATCGGCGTGGGCGATCACGGCCTGCGTCTACGTGGTCGCGACTTCGGCTGTCGGCACGGCACAGCGCGTGCGGCGGCGCATCTACGGCACGCTCGTGGGCGTGCCTGTCGGCCTCATTTGTCTGCCGCTTGCGGAACACGCGCCGCTCTTCATCTGGGCGATGGCCGCCCTCGCGATGATCGTCTACGCCATGGCGCTGCCCGAGCGCTATGACATTGCGTGCGGCGCTTTCGCCTTTACGCTCATCGTGACGATGGCCGCGAGCGGCATTCACTCGATACCGCTGCTCGCCGCGCGCGCGTGGGAGACGTTGCTGGGCGGCGCTCTTGGGCTCATTGCGGCGAAGTTGATCTTCCCGTTGCGCGAGGTCGGCTAACCACGCGCGGTGGCAGAACGCAGCGACGAAGCGGCATGGCACGGGCCTCGCACGGCAAAGCGGCAAAGCACGGCAAAGCATGAACCCGTCAGCGCTTACTCGCCTTCGCCACCACCTCGTCGAGCAATTGCAGGTCCACGGGCTTCACCAGATGCCCGTCGAAGCCCGCCTGCGCCGAACGTTCCTTGTCGCCTTCCTGACCGAAGCCCGTCATCGCGACGATCATCGCGCGTCCGACGAGCCGTTGCGAGCGTAGCGAGCGCAGCACCGCGAAGCCGTCGATATCCGGCAAAGCCAGATCGAGCAGGATCAGCGCGGGCGGAAAATGCCGGATGACGTCGATACCTTCCGTGCCGTGATAAGCAATGCGCACCTCGTGCCCCTTCATCTGCAGCAGCATGGCGAGGCTGTCGGCGGAATCGACGTTGTCATCGATCACGACGATACGCAATGTCCCCGATGCGGCCGGCGCTGCCAGCAAACCGGCAATGGGCACATCGTCGGCGGGCGCGTAGGGTAATCGCACGGTGAACGTGCTGCCGCGACCGGTGCCGTCGCTCGCGGCGGAGATGGTGCCGCCGTGCATTTCGACGATCGAACGGCACAACGTGAGACCAATGCCGAGCCCGGCTTCGCCTGGGTTCAGGTAATGATCTTCCTGTACGAAGAGATCGAAGATAGCCGTCAAACCCTTCTGCGAAATGCCACGGCCGCGGTCGGACACTTTCAGCAGCAAGGCGTTGCGCTCGCGTTCCACGCAGATGTGGATGCTGCTGCCGTGCGGCGAAAACTTCGATGCGTTGTTGAGCAGATTCTGCACGACCTGAACGAGCCGCGTGCCATCGCCCAAGACGAAGATAGGCTCGTGCGGCAATTCGGTGGTGATGCTCTGCGCGCGGTCGTCGGTGAAAGGGCGCACGAGTTCCATGCTGCGTTCGACGATTTCGGTCACGCCCACGCGCGCCATGCGCAGTTCGATCTTGCCGGTGGTGATACGGCCCATGTCCAGCAGATCGTCGACCAGTCGGCCGAGATGCGAAGTCTGTCTGTCGATGATGTCGCGGCACGAAGCGAGTCTCGGCGAGATATCCGCTTCCATCTGCATGACGCCGACGGCATTGCGCACGGGCGCGAGCGGATTGCGCAACTCGTGCGCGAGCGTGGCGAGAAACTCGCTGATGCGTCGCGACGATACTTCGAGTTGCTCCAGTCGCTTTCTTTCGCTCATGTCGCGCGTGACCTGGGAGAAGCCACGCAGCGTCCGGTGCTCGTCATACACCGCCGTGATCACCACGTTCGCCCAGAAAAGCGACCCGTCCTTGCGCACGCGCCAGCCCTCGGTCTCGATGCGCCCCATGCGAATGGTGGTCTGCAATTGCAACGCGGGCACGTTCGCGGCGATGTCCTCGGGCGAATAGAAGAGGGAGAAGTGCTTGCCGAGAATCTCCGCCGGCAGATATCCCTTGATACGCATCGCGCCCATGTTCCAGCTTTCGATCTCGCCTTCCGGGCTCAACATGCAAATGGCGTAGTCGCTCACGCTTTCGACGAGCAGGCGGAAGCGTTCTTCGGAAAGCCGCAGCTTGGTTTCCTCCGCGCGCTTCGCGGTGAGATCGCGTGTGTACTTTGCATAGCCGATGATCTCGCCACGCGTGTCGCGCGCCGCCGTGATGACGACATTGGCCCAGAAACGCGTGCCGTCCTTGCGAACACGCCAGCCTTCGTCCTCGAAACGGCCGGTGGCATACGCCTCCTTCAGCTCGTATTCGGGCCAGCCCCGCGCCACGGAATCCGCCGTATAGAAACGCGACAGATGCTGACCGATAATCTCGTGCGCCTCGTAGCCCTTGATCTTGCGCGCGCCCGTGTTCCAGGTGGTAATGCAGCCATTGAGGTCGAGCATGAAGATCGCGCAATCTTCGATGGCATCGACAAGCGTGTGATAGCGCTCGTCTTCGATAGTCGAGTCATTCGGCTTGTCGGACGCCGGTTCCGCTGGCCTGGCAGTGCGCAAGGTAGTCATGGTTCTGATGGGCGGCGCTCAGGTTGAGAAGTTGCAAACGCAACGACCGCGATGTGTTCGAAAATCCGCGTTCGTCATGCAGCGGTGTTTTCGACACATGAAAACGCCGCGTGCGCGCCAGCAGTTTAACCCTTCGTGTGCTGCTTCCGCTTCTTGTCGGGATTTCGTCCACCCAATATTATCCGCGCTTTAGAGGGGATTTCAGCACGGGCGTGCGCGCTTAGACTGCAGGCACATTTCAGGAGGCCGCGCGACCGTCAGGCAGTGAGAGAAGGCCCGTGAAGTGATTTCGATAACCCTTCATGGAGCACTCACATGACTCGCAAACTCGGCATCATCTTTCTCATCGCGGCGTCGCTTGCCGCTTCTTATGCGCTCGCCAGGGGATTCGGTACGGCTTCGCGGCAATGCGTCACCGTGCAGACGATCGCATCGGACGACGCACCCGCGGACAACGGCGATAACGCGGGTACATCGCCCAAGGATAAGGAGGACAGTCCGCTCACTCGTGCACAGGACTGAGCACGGTCTCGCGCCGTGGGCTGATCTTCACGGCGGGCATGAAGAGCATGGAGACGACCGCGCCGAGCGCGACGAAGAACATCGCGGTGAAAGTCAGATGCAGCGCATGGTGCAGTGCAAGGCGGATCTCGTTATTGCTTGCAAAGTCGCCCGGCACGCTCGTCAACAAACGCTTCAACTGATCCGCGTGGACGGCGGGCATGCCGGTCACATGCGTTAGACCGTAGTTCTGCACCGCGCCGAACACCGCCGCGCCGAGCGTGTTGCCGAGATTGCGCGCAAAGAGATTGGATGCCGTCGCGCTGCCGCGTTCGTGCGGCTTCACGATCTCCTGAATCAGGATGAGGCACGAGACGCTCGTCACGCCCATGCCGAAGCCGACGACCGCCGAGCCGATTCCCGCCCACACCGGGCTCATGTCCGGGTTGAGGAACACGAACGGCAGCGAGCCAAGCGGAATGAAGAACGCGCCGCCGATCAGAAGCCGCCTCAGGCCGATGCGCGCGAACGTCCGCGAGGTGAACGTGGCGCCGCTTGGCCAGCCTACCATCATCATGGTGAGTGTGAAGCCGGCTTCGACCGGTGAGCGATGCATCACGCCCTGCACGTACATCGGCAGGAAAGTGGTGAGGCCCATCATCGCCATGCCGGCGAGCAGGGTCGCCGCGTTGCCCGCTGCAATCGGGCGATGTGCCCAGAGGCCGAAGTTGATCATCGGGTCGGCGGCGCGGCGTTCCTGCCAAACGAAGAGGCACGCGCTCGCAATCAGCACCACCACTTCCACGGCCACACGCGTGTTGCTGGCGTGGCCGGCATCGGTCAGAGCCATCATCAGCGCGGCGACGGCGGCGGTGAAAAAGAACGCGCCAGCGAAGTCGATCGACGGGCGGCCGTGGCGTTTCTCTTCGTGCAGGAACATGACGAACAGCAGCGCGGCGAGAAAGCCGATCGGCACGTTGATCCAGAAGATCCACGCCCACGAGAACTGCCGGATGAGCAGACCACCGACCATGGGTCCGAGCACGGCCGATACCGCCCACACGCTTGCCAAATAGCCCTGCACCTTGCCGCGTTCATGCGCCGGGTAAAGGTCGCCGACGATAGTCAGCACCACCGGCAAAATGGCGCCCGCGCCCACGCCTTGCAGCAAGCGGAACACGATCATTGCGGGCATCGACCAGGCAAAGCCCGCGAGCACCGAGCCGATCAAGAAGATGGCGATGCCCACGAGCACCGCGGGCTTGCGTCCATAAAGGTCGGCGAGCTTGCCGAACACCACGGTAAGCGCGGTCTGCGTGAGCAGAAACGACGAGAAAACCCAGCTGTAGAGATCGAGACCGCCGAGTTGCGTGGCGATTTGCGGCATCGCGGTGGAGACGATGGTGGCCTCGATCGCGACCATTGCCATCGACGCCATCACGGCGGCAATGACGAGCGGACGAACGGTTTGTCTGGCTTGTGGCATGCGTTTCCATGAAAGGAATGGCGCCGCCACGCGAGGCGGATACGGCGCGCGGCAACAGGCGGGCTTACACGAAGAAGGCGATACGGCCAAGGCGAAGCTGCATCAGCCGTTGTGCGGCGGGGCGGCATCGCCGATGAAGTCGATGATGAAGCGGTCGACTGCAATGGTAGCGCCTGCTGAAAAAGCCTGCTCGCTTCGCCCGACTCTTCGTCCTCATTTTTCTCTAACTATCGGGGTATACGCTGGGTTCGTGGACAGAAGGTTGGTTCACATCCTCGTTCTCCTCAGCTTCGAGCGTCGGCTCCGACCCGGACCGGCGCTTCTTTTTTAGCACGTCGATGCCAGAACCCCGCGCCGAAAGATCGAAAAGTCCGAAGCCGCCGAAAGCCGCTAGTAGAATCGAGACGCCAGCCGGTCCGCGTCTTTTCATCTCGATGCGTCTTCACATGATCAAATCGCTGAGAAATCAACTGGTCGTCGCGCTCGGGCTGCTCGTCAGCGCGGTGGGCTTGCTGCAGGGCATCAGCTCGTATCATCTTTGCCGGACCGGCATGGACGCACTGCTCGACATGCGCCTCGAACAAGTGGCGACCCGCATGCGCGACGGTTTCGCCGAAGGCATTCCGCAGAATCCCGCGCGCGGCACGCAGGACGATCGCGATGTCGTGGTCGTCGTGTGGAAGCCGGACGAAGCCACGCCGTTTCGCACGACCGATCCTTCTCTGCGCTTTCCGCGCGACGCAACCGCGGGCTTCGGCAGCTATCAAGTCAACGACGAATCATGGCGCGTCTTCACGCGTCAGGATCCGACCATGACCATTCAAGTGGCGCAGCGCAACGCCGTGCGCCGCGAACTCACGCGTGAGGCCGCGACGCAGACGCTCTGGCCCATCGTCGTGCTGTTGCCGCTCGTGTGGATCGCGGTCGCGCTCGTCGTGAGCCGCTCGCTGCGCAGGCTCAAACGCCTTGGCGCGAAAGTGCAGGGCATCGATACCGCCAATCTCGAACCGTTGCCCACCTCCGGCGTGCCCGCCGAAATCGCGCCCTTCATCCATTCGATCAACACGATGATCGAGCGCCTCGCGCAATCCATCGAGTCGGAACGCAAGTTCATCGCCGATGCCGCGCATGAACTGCGCACGCCGCTCACGGCCCTGCAATTGCAGGCCGATAATCTCGCGCCGCACATCGCGCCGGGCAATCAGGAGCGTTTTCGCGAGTTGCGACGCGGCATTGGACGCGCGGGCAGCCTCATCACGCAACTTCTGCGCATGGCGCGCGCCGATGCCCCGATGGGCGCGACGCCGCTCACGCGGGTGAATATCGCCACGGTCGTAACGAGCGCCGTGGCCGATGTCCTGCCGATTGCGCTGCAACGCGGCCTCGATATCGGCGCCGAAGAGATGGTCGAGGCCCACGTGCGCGCGGTGGAAACGGATATCGGCATGGCGGTGAAGAATCTCGTTTCGAACGCGGTGCGCTATACGCCGGATGGCGGCACCATCGACTTGCGTATGCGGTGCGAGCGCGACATGGTATGGGTCGATGTCGTCGATACGGGGCCGGGCATTGCGGAAACACTATTGCCGCGCGTATTCGACCGCTTCTTCAGGGCTAACCCTGATATCGAGGGTAGCGGGCTCGGCTTGTCTATCGTGAAGGCGATCGCGCAGCGCTACGGTGGCGATGTGTCACTTCGGAATCGCGATGACGGGCGGTCGGGCATCGTCGCTTCGATTGGCTTTCCGGTCGAGGAAAGCGGCGTGGCTACCGAGGCAAACGCCGCGACAGCCACCGCTTAAAAGGAATGGCCGCGCTGTTTTGTGCCTATTACAATGGGATCGCGTGCTGCGCGTGGGTGATGACCGCGTCAGCTTGGTCGCGTCAATGCGGTGTGCGGACTCAACATGCGAATCCTACTGATCGAAGACGACGTACAGATCGGCACCAGCCTGATGCGCGCCCTCAAGGACGTCGATTACGCCGTGGACTGGGTGCGCGACGGCCAGGCGGGCCGCGAGGCCATGGACGCCGCTGAATACACGGTAGTACTGCTCGATCTCGGCTTGCCCGGCATGTCTGGCCTCGAAGTGTTGCGTGGTGCGCGCACGGCGGGCAACGCGACGCCGGTGCTGATCCTCACGGCTCGCGACGACCTCGACACGCGCGTGCAAGGGCTCGACCTCGGCGCGGACGACTACCTCCTCAAGCCCTTCGACACGCCCGAACTGCTGGCCCGCATCCGCGCGGTGCTGCGCAGAAAGGCGGGTTATGCCACCTCGCGTCTCGGCGACGAATCGATCAATCTCAACCTCGACCAGCGCACGCTTACGTGCGGCGAGACATCCGGCGTGCTGTCGGCGAAGGAGTTCGCGCTGATGCACGCACTCATGGAGCGGCCCGGCACCATCTTTTCGCGCGATCAACTCGAAGACCGGCTTTACGGCTGGGGCAAGGAAGTCGAAAGCAACGCTGTCGACGTGATCATCCATTCGGTGCGCAAAAAGTTCGGCGCAGCGGTGATCCGCAACGTGCGCGGCCTCGGCTGGACCGTGATGCTGGGGCAGGCGGGACGCGACGAAGCGAAGTGAGGGCGTGTCACGCGTAAGGGTCGTCGGGGCGACGGGGGATCGATCCGCAGAAGGTCATGCTGTACGCGTGGTCGCTTTCCTCGACCTGACGCATGCGGCGTTCGAGTTCGGCGTGATCGCCCGACGAGGCAAAGTAGTCGTCGTGCGAATGGTCGTCGGTGGCGGAAAAGAATCTG
Organism: Caballeronia sp. GACF4; assembly: GCF_023631025.1. Lineage (NCBI taxonomy): Bacteria > Pseudomonadati > Pseudomonadota > Betaproteobacteria > Burkholderiales > Burkholderiaceae > Caballeronia > Caballeronia sp. GACF4. Next base: position 51,518 of record NZ_JALQDW010000020.1, on the reverse strand, counting down.
GAAAGACGTTCGAACATGATGCGCTCCTTAGGCGGACGGTTGGCGACGGCCTGCGTTCGGTATTCAGTATGGCTCGTCGATGGAAACCAGAATAAGGCGCGCGAATTAGCGTTGAATGATGGCTCGCACATGCAGTCGCCAGCACAGAGTTGAGCCTGCGAAACATGTACGCCAGCGCACGCGAATGGGCTGCCGCGTCGCACCATCGCGTGGTATCTTCTTTCACACAGGTTTCACACAAGGATGGATGTACAGCAGCGCGTTTGCCCTTTCAGTCGAACGTCTCTCGTGAACGCCGCCATGAACGAAGTGCCTCGTACTCTCAGTGCCCGCGACCGTGTCGAACTGCTTTGCTGGCTGACGTGCGGCAGCCTCGGTGCGTACTATCTCAACGGCGACTGGCCCGCGCCGTCATTTCATGTCGAAGCCGCGCGCAAGTGGCTCGACCGGCATCAGCGCGAAGCCGACTGGCTTGCTATCGCCAAACTCTCTGCCATTGCACGCGATCTTGCCGCGCGACATTGCGCCATCCTCGAATCCGACTGGGCGCGCGAAGCGGTCGAAGAGATTTTGGACAGCGAAGACCTCAACTTCAATTCGGGCGTGGTGCGGCCCATTCTGGAGGATTGCCGCCGGGCGTTGGCGGAGAAGCGGGTTCCGGAGTAGACGATTAACGTACGCGAGTCGTGAGGGCGGTCGCGCCTCCAACCGCAGGCCGCTAGCGCCACGTGCTCTATCTAGCGAAATATAGGAAAGTATAAGGTAGTCGAGATATACTACGCTATATATTGTTATAGAGTCATAGTCATGGATCCGGTTCGGAACCCATTTGCGCCCGGCGCCGGTAGCCAGCCGCCCGAACTCGCTGGGCGCGAAGCAATCATCGAGGACGCACGTATCGCCATTGAACGCGCGGTGCTCTGTAAGCCCAGCCGTTCGCAAATGTTCCTGGGCTTACGCGGCGTAGGCAAGACCGTGCTGCTCAACGCAGTCGAAGCGCTCGCTATTCAGCGTGGCCACGTCACTTCCATGATCGAGGCGCCCGAGAACAAATCGTTGGGTGAGCAACTGCTGCCACGCATGCATCAAGTGCTTCGAAAACTGTCCGTCGCCGCCAATGCCAAGGCGAAGACTTACGACGCGCTGCGAGCGTTGAGGTCGTTTGCCTCCGCATTCAAGTTGGAATATGGCGATGTCTCGATCGCGGTGGATCCCGAAGTAGGAGTCGCGGACAGCGGCGACCTCGAGAATGATCTTCCAGAACTGTTCGTGCGTATCGGCGAGGCCGCTAAAGCTGCCGGTAAAGCCTGGACGCTCCTGATCGATGAAGTCCAGTACCTAAGCGAAAAAGACTTAGCCGCTCTCATCGTGTCATTGCACAAGATCAACCAGGCGCGCTTGCCGGTGCTGTTTTTCGGCGCCGGCTTGCCACAGGTTGCGGCCCTGTCGGGACAAGCCAAATCGTATGCGGAGCGGCTATTTCACTACCCGGAGGTCGGTGCTCTGCCTGAGGACGATGCCAAGGCAGCGATCCGTCAACCAGTGAACGACGAAGGCGCCGTTATCGACGATGCTGCTCTGAAAGAGATTTTCCTCAAGACGAGAGGCTATCCCTACTTTCTGCAGGAGTGGGGCCATCAGTCCTGGAATCTCGCCGTCGGCGACGCGATTACCGTAAGCGACGCAAGGCGCGCCGAGTCGACAACGCTCAAGCGTCTGGACGAAGGGTTCTTCAAAGTTCGCTTCGATCGCCTAACGCCCAAGGAACGCGAATACGTCATTGCCATGGCGAAATTAGGCAGTGGCCCTTATCGTTCGTCCGACGTTGCGGACGCGCTCGGCGAAACCCCGCAGAGTCTCGGTCCTCGCCGCGCGCAGATCATCAACAAAGGCATGATCTACAGTCCGTCCCATGGTGATATCGCGTTCACCGTGCCGATGTTCAATGACTACCTGATTCGCAATTTAAGCATTCTTGGCTGACCGGGCTGCGGATTTGCGCCGAGCGCCGCTAGGGACATAAGGCAGACTAGCGCGAATCACTGTATGAATGTACAGTATGCGCATTTTCCGCGTTCTTCGCGCCCGCGCATGTTTAGCCACGTCCTTTGCACGTCGTCGTCTTCCGGCCTTGTCGGCACGCGTCCGTTCTAGGCAATGGACACGCCCGCCACGCCCACGCCTCGCCGTATCGCGCATCTGGACATGGATGCGTTCTTCGCCTCCGTCGAATTGCTGCGCTATCCCGAACTGCGCGGTCAGCCGGTGGTGGTCGGCGGCGGACGCAATGCCATTCCCGAGACGCTGGCCGACGGCACGCGCCGCTTCAGAAAACTGCGTGATTACGCGGGGCGCGGTGTCGTCACCACCTCCACTTACGAAGCGCGCAAGTTCGGCGTGTTCTCGGCCATGGGCATGATGAAGGCCGCGCAACTCGCGCCCGACGCCATTCTTCTGCCCACGGATTTCGAGTCGTATCGCCATTACTCGCGGCTTTTCAAGACAGCCGTCGCGGCGTTCACGTCGCAGATAGAGAATCGCGGCATCGACGAGATTTATATCGACGTGACGGACATGCCGGGCGATTCCGCGAGCATCGGCCGGCGCATGAAGGACGCGGTGCACGAAGCCACCGGGCTTACGTGCTCGATCTGCATCGCGCCGAACAAGCTGCTGGCGAAGATCGGCTCGGAGCTCGACAAGCCCGACGGCCTGACCATCCTGACGATGGACGATCTCCCCACACGCATCTGGCCGCTCGCGGCGCGCAAGGTGAATGGCATCGGGCCCAAGGCGAGCGAAAGGCTGGCGGCGCTCGGTATCGTAACGGTCGGTGACATTGCCGCCGCCGACCTGGGATTTCTGCAGACGCATTTTGGCGGCACTTACGCCGCATGGCTCGCGCGTATCGCGCAGGGACAGGACGATCGGCCCGTGGTCGTGAGTTCGCAGCCGAAGTCGATGAGCCGTGAGACCACGTTCGAGCGCGATCTGCATCCGAAGAACGACCGCGCGAAGCTCTCCGAGGCGTTCACGGGGCTGTGCAAGAAAGTCGCCGACGACCTGCAGCGCAAAGGTTACGTAGGCCGGACGGTCGGCATCAAGCTGCGTTTCGACGACTTCCGCACGCTCACGCGCGATCTGACCATTCCCGTTTCCACCGACGACCCCGTCGAGATTCGCCGCGCCGCTACCGAATGCGTAAAGCGCATTACGCTGGATCGACGGCTGCGGTTACTCGGCGTGCGCGTGAGCGCGTTGAGCGTGCGCGGAGAGGACGGCGGCTTCATCGAACCGATTCAAGTGGAACTGCCGTTCGACTGAGGCGTTAAGCGCCAAAGGGAATAAGCAAATCGCGGATCGTTCGTTGGCGGCACGGCTGCGACGAAGTAGATTGGCTGTCTTTGCGCCGTTCAAGAACATCGTGACGACCCTCGCAACGACCCTCGAAAGTTTGCCCCAAGCCGCCGATCGATCCATCGACGAATCCATTCAAATTCGCGCCTTCGACGCGCCGCTCGGCGCCGAGGTCATCGGGCTAGATCTGAGCAAGCCGCTCTCGCAAGCCGATTTCGCGCGCATTCATCGCGCGCATCTCGATCATCACGTGCTCGTGTTTCGCGACCAGCGCATCACGCCGGAACAGCAGGTCACGTTCAGCAAGCGCTTCGGGCCGCTGCAAATTCACGTGCTCAAGCAGTTCGCGCTCGCCGGGCATCCGGAAGTGCTGATCGTTTCCAACGTGCTCGAAAACGGCAAGCCGATCGGTCTCGGCGATGCCGGGCACTTCTGGCACTCGGACCTCTCGTACAAGGAAACGCCGAGTCTCGGCTCACTGCTGCATGCGCAGGAGTTGCCGAAAGTTGGCGGCGATACGCTGTTTTCGAATCAGCATCTCGCGTGGGATACGTTGCCCGAGCATCTGCGTCGCGCAGTCGAAGGACGCCGCGCGGAGCATACCTATCTTGCCAAATACGCCGAGTTGCAGAAACGCAGTCCGTGGCGCCCGAACCTGACGCCCGAGCAAATCGCGCAGGTCAAACCGGTGGTGCATCCCATTGTGCGGACGCATCCGGAGAACGGGCGTCGCGCGCTTTTCGTGAGCGAGCACTTCACCACGCGCATCATCGACATGCCGGAAGACGAGAGCCGCGCGCTCCTCGACGAAATCTTCGCGCATAGCGTGAAGCCGGAGTTTCTTTACCGCCACGAGTGGCGCAATCACGACATGGTGTTCTGGGACAACCGCTCGGTCATGCACTTGGCCGCCGGCACGCCCGACGACGAACGCCGCAAGCTGTATCGCACGACCATTGAAGGCGACGCGCCGTTCTGAGCGCTTATTTCACGGGGTTTTCTCACATGCATTCTCGTTTCGGGAAGCGTTCGTTGCGCGCGCTCGCCGCCGCGCTCGTCGTCTCGTTGGGCTGTTCGGCGACCGCGCAGGCGGAAGGCACGTTGCGCGTGGCCGAGCAATTCGGCGTGGTTTATCTGCTGCTCAACGTGGCGCGCGATCAGAAGTTCATCGAGCAGGAAGGCAAGAAGCAAGGCGTCGATATCAAGGTCGATTGGGCCAAGCTCTCGGGTGGCGCGAGCATCAACGACGCGTTGTTGTCCGGCTCCGTGGATATCGCGGCGGCAGGCGTCGGTCCGTTGCTCACGATCTGGGATCGCACGCACGGCAAGCAGAACGTGAAGGGCGTGGCGTCGCTTGGCAATCTGCCGTATTACCTCGTATCGAACGATCCGCGCGTGAAGACCATCGCCGATTTCAGCGATAAAGATCGAATAGCGGTGCCGGCCGTGGGCGTCTCGGTGCAGTCGCGCATTCTGCAATTCGCGTCGGCCAAGCAATGGGGCGACAAGCAGTACGATCGCCTCGACAAGCTCACGCAGGCGGTGCCGCATCCGGACGCGGCGGCGGCCATCATCGCGGGCGGCACGGAAATCAACGCGCACTTTGGCAATCCGCCGTTCCAGCAGCAGGAACTCGCGGGCAATCCGAAAGCGCATATCGTGCTCAACTCGTATGACGTGCTGGGTGGGCCAAGTTCGGCCACCGTGCTTTATGCAACGGAGAAGTTCCGCAATGAGAACCCGAAGACGTATCGCGCTTTCGTCGATGGCCTCAACGATGCGGCGCGCTTCGTCACCGCCAATCCCGAGAAGGCGGCCGACATCTATTTGCGCGTGAACAACGCGAAGCTCGACCGTGATCTGCTCCTCAAGGTCATCAAGGACCCTGCGGTGCAGTTCAAGGTCCAGCCGCAGAATACCTTTCCGCTCGCGCGGTTCATGCATCGCGTGGGCGCGATCAAGAACGATCCCAAATCGTGGCAAGACTACTTTTTCGACGATCCCGTGACGCGCGGCGGCAGTTGATATCGAGTTGATATCGCGCTGACTGCTTTCCATATTCGCAAAGATTGGTTAGGCGAACGTGCCGCCCTGACTATGCTTGAGGATTGCATTCAGGCATAAGATCATGGCGGCGAATCCCCAAGCCATTTATCCGCGCGACCCCCAGCCCGAAGCCGGGACGAGCGACAAGCTGCTGTCGGCCAGGAACGTTTCTCTCGAATACCGCACGCCCGAAAGGCTCGTGCGGGCCACGCACGATGTCAGCTTCGACGTCTACGGCGCCGACCGCTTCGTGCTGCTCGGCCCTTCGGGCTGCGGCAAATCCACCTTGCTGAAGGCCGTCGCGGGCTTTATCGAACCGGTGTCGGGCAGTATCGAAATTGCCGGTGAGCGCGTGAAGGGGCCGGGCGCGGATCGTATCGTCGTGTTCCAGGAATTCGATCAGTTGCCGCCGTGGAAGACGGTGCTGCAAAACGTCGCGTTTCCGCTGCGCGTCGCGCGCAAGCTCAGTCGCGCCGAGGCACGCGAACGCGCGCTCCATTATCTCGACAAGGTGGGCTTGTCGCGTTTCGCGGATGCCTATCCCCATACGCTCTCGGGCGGCATGAAGCAACGTGTGGCGATCGCACGCGCGCTTGCCATGCAGCCGCGCATTCTGCTGATGGACGAGCCCTTCGCCGCACTCGATGCACTTACGCGCCGCCGCATGCAGGAAGAGTTGCTGCGTCTGTGGAGCGATGAGCGCTTCACACTCATGTTCGTCACGCATTCGATCGAAGAGGCGTTGATCGTCGGCAATCGCATCTTGTTACTGACGCCGCATCCGGGACGCGTGCGCGCCGAACTGAATAGCCATCAATATACGCAGGAGAGTCTGGGTCGCGGGGAGTTTCAGCAGAGCGTCGCGCGCATTCATCGCTTGCTGTTCGAAGAGGAGGCCGCGCAATGAGCACGCCGCATCTCGCCGCACCGCCGGTACGCCCGGAATATGAAGTGGAGCCTGCCGCGCCCGCGGACATTCAGTATCAAAGCGAAGTCAAACTGCCGCTCGCGCGGCGGATAGCGGACACGTCGTGGCTGCGCAAGACGCTGATTGCGCTGGTGCTCATCGGCATTTGGGAAATCGCCGCGCGCTTCGTCGATAACGATCTTTTACTGCCGACGTTCAGCGCAACGGCCGTTGCGTTCGTGCAGGGGATCATCTCGGGCGAGCTCATCGACAAGGTTGCCATTTCAATGTCGGTGCTGTTGCGCGGCTATTTGCTCGGCGCGGCGCTCGCGTTCGTCTTGACGTCGCTTGCGGTCTCGACGCGCATCGGCCGGGATATCTTGTCGATGCTCACGGCAATGTTCAATCCGTTGCCGTCCATCGCGCTGTTACCGCTGGCGTTGTTGTGGTTCGGCCTTGGCACGGGCAGCTTGTTGTTCGTGCTGGTGCATTCGGTCTTGTGGCCGCTCGCGCTCAACACCTATTCGGGTTTTCAGGCGGTGCCTTCGACTTTGCGCATGACAGGCCGCAATTACGGGCTAACGGGCTTGCGTCATGTGGTCCTGATTCTCGTGCCTGCCGCGTTGCCGTCGATTCTTGCCGGCTTGCGAGTGGGCTGGGCATTCGCGTGGCGGACCTTGATTGCAGCGGAGCTTGTCTTCGGCGCGAGTTCAGGAAAGGGCGGCCTTGGATGGTACATCTTTCAGAACCGCAACGAGCTTTACACGGATCGCGTGTTCGCGGGACTTGCAGCGGTGATCGTGATCGGTCTTGCTGTCGAGCATCTCGTGTTCGATACAGTCGAGCGTGTCACCGTGCGCCGCTGGGGCGTGCAGAATTAATCGGATTCGTGCATTTGAATGTCGGCCCCGCATGGCGCAGCCAGCGGGGCCGATTTGTCTTTAAAGCTTGGCCAATCCATGCTCGCGTGCCGGCATGAAGGCGCGCACCAGCATGTAAATTCCGGCGATGCCAACCAGCACATAGACGATCCGCGATAGCGGCGAGGCCACGCCGAAGATCGCCGCCACGAGATCGAGCTGCAGCAGTCCAACCAGCCCCCAATTCAATGCACCGATGATGACAAGCGCGCCAGCGACCCAATCGATCGGGCTACGATGAACGCGAACGGTTCCTTTTGATGAAACAGTAGACATTTTTGGTGATCCTAATGAATTACGAGGGAAAAAAGAGCCGCAATCGAGCGGCTCTTTTCGTTCCGGTTCCGCACCGCATTAGCCGCAGAACCGGCGGTTACTACTTAATGCAGCTTAGTTCGAGGTTGCGGCCGTTGCCATGCCGGAGCCGAGATCGGCGCCGGTGGTCGGGTCGCTCGATGGGTCCGATGCAGTACGCGTAGCCATTGCCTGCAACGCATCCACTTCTTCTTTCGACACGCCGACGGTAGCCGTGCCATCGCCGCCATCGACTGCGGGTTGCGGATCTTCGACGAACTTCCAGTCGCCGCCTTCATTCCACGAACCGCGCGCGTCATCGCCCTTCGACATATTGAAGTACACGCTCGTGAATTCCGGCTGACCGGGCAGCTTGCCTTGCGGGAAATTCGGCTGAATGGAATGCAGCGCCTTTTCGAAGGACTTCTGATGCGCGATTTCACGCGTCATCAAAAAGCCGAGCGCTTCCTTGATGCCCGGATCGTCGGTCACGTTGATAAGGCGTTCATAGACGATTTTCGCACGTGCTTCAGCCGCGATATTCGAGCGCAGGTCGGCAGTCGGTTCGCCGATCGTATCGATATAAGCCGCGGTCCAAGGCACACCGGCCGAGTTCGTAAGCGCCGGTCCGCCGCCATAGAGCAGAGCGGTCGTGTGCGAGTCGTTGCCGTGACCGGTCATCGAGCGATACAGCTCGGCTTCGGTCTGCACGGCTTCGGCGAGTTGGCCCTTTGCGCCCTTGTTGAGCATGGCCACGATCGAGCCGATGATTTCCAGATGACTCAGTTCTTCGGTGGCGATATCGAACAGCAGGTCCTTGCGGCCCGGATCGTCTTCCGATACAGCTTGCGTGAAGTAACGGCATGCCGCCGCCAGTTCGCCTTGCGGCCCGCCGAACTGCTCCAGCAGAAGATTGGCAAGACCAGGATTCGGCGCAGCTACGCGGACGGTGTATTGCAGACGCTTATTGTGAACGAACATATCAGCCACTCCTTTGTAACAGCGAGCGCCGTCCTGCAGCGGACGAGCGCACGCATTCGGTTTTAGATGAGTTGTCGATCTCGCGGCGACCGAGAGGACGTTGTTGCGTCACTTGCGGTCATCTTGCTGCGAGCCTCAGCGCATGGTTCGCGCTGGCTGAACGGCCGGGGACAGGGCCGAGTTGAGTCGTTGAATGGGGAACCGAGTTCATGCAGCCGCGTGGACTGGCATGGCGTCGGCTTGTGAGTACTACAGCAACCGCCGTGCCATTGAATCCGTCATGCAGCTTTTTCCTTCAGCGTTCAGCGAGAAGCACCGATCGCTCGAGAAGTATCTGGACGTTCGCAATCGGTGTGCCGCGACCCCGTCGTGATCAGAACTCACGGCACGCGGAATAGCCTTTGCTCTTGGCTAACGACTCTCAAAGCTCAACGGAAAGTATGCATTCCAGATTAATCGAAACCTTGTCGCGCGCGATGTTCTCCGGCGCAAGCGCGGGTGTGGCGTCGGCGCATGTCGCAGCGGCGGGCGCGTCGAAATCCGGGCATCGTCCTTATTCGGCGATGAACGCTGTCGCGCATTGCATCTGGCCCGAACAGGCGCCAAAGGAGGAGGCGCCCAGCGTTCGATTTACCGCCGTCGGTTCTGGCATCCATCTGGGCAGCGCGGTTTTTTGGGGCGTGCTATTCGAAACGCTGTGCACTTCGCGTGCGCGTCCGCGTGATGTCGTTGCTGCCGCGATTGCAACGTCAGTCACTGCTTATGTCGTGGATTACCATGTCGTCCCTAAACGCTTCACGCCGGGATACGAAGCGCGTTTGAGCAAGCGCGCCTTGGCATCGACTTACGTGGCACTGGGTGCGGGGTTTGCCATGGTGGCGTTGGCGCGCATGGGGCGATCGCGCTAAAGGATGTGAGGTGCGGTCCGTGATGCGTCATACCAAATGAGTCGCGACGCCAGGGCAACGCCGCGACGATTTACAGCGTGGTCAGTCTTGCAAATCCGCCGGCACCTTGCCTCCGTTTTCCGCCAGCTTCTTCATGACTTGCTTATGAAGCCAGATGTTCATGGACGCGGAATCGTCGGTGCTGCCGGTGTAGTGCAACTCGGCGGCAAGCGACTTGCGCGCATCCAGGCTGCTGTCGAGATCGAGCAACTTAAGCAAGTCGACAATCGAAGTGCGCCAGTTCAGGGTCGCACCGCTTTGCTGCTGCTTCTGCGTGAGGATCGCTTCGACATCCACTTCGGGCATCGGCGTGACCGGCGGGCGCGCGGGTTCGGCGCTTGCCGTGCCTGCGGGCGTGCTCGTCGGCGTGCCCGATGCCGTCGGTGTCGCCGGCGCTGCGCCCGGTGAAGCGGGCGGAGTAGCGGCGCCGGATGCGCTCGCGGCCGGATGATCGTGCGGGAAAATCTTGTTCAGGATGCTTGAAAAGATGCTCATGGTTCCTCCGTTGGTTTCATTGGTGTTTTGCGATGAAGCCTGTCATTCTTCACCGGCCGTCGGACGAGGACGCATAAAGCAAGCCTGCTTCCGACAGACTCGTACGTCATGGTGAGCGAACCATCGGACAGATAGGCTCGAAGGTTGTTGTCGATGCCAATCTCGATCGCCCGCCCACTCGCAGCTGTCGACGCGACGGACATGACGCTCAAACAGCCTACGTTCAGCACTCCGGCTTTCCGAGCACATCCAGAAAAGCCCGCACCTTCGCACTCAACAAACGACGTGAGCTATACAGCGCCCAGATCGCGACGGCCGGACCCGCATCCTCCCCCAACGCGACCAGCCTGCCCGCAGCCACATCCGGCGCAACGAGCAACCCAGGCAGAAGCGCGGCGCCCGCACCATCCAGCACGGCTTCGCGTATCAATAAGAGCGACGACATACGCAGCACCGTCCGTGCTTCGATGGTGCGTGACTTGCCATTGGCGGTACGAATTTGCCAAGGCGTGTCGTTTGCGGTGGAAAGCGTGATCGCAGCCAGCGACGCGGGAAGTTCATCGCTGTCGATAAGCGAAGGCGCAGCAACCAGCACGCGCCGGTCGGTCGCAATCTGACGGCCCATGAGTAGTACGTCGGCCGCCGGATTCACGCGTATCACGAGGTCATAAGCGTCTTGCACGGGATCGACCAGACGGTCCTCGGCGACGAGCTCCAGTTCGACTTCGGGATAAGCAAGCGCGAACCGGGCAGCCACACGCGCAAGCACCGCATGTGTGAACACGACGGGCCCGCTTACGCGCAGCTTGCCGCGTGGCACGGGCGCACGCGAGGCGATCGATTCGCCGAGATCGGCGATATCCGCGAGCAGTCCGTGCGTTCCCTGATGCAGCGCCTGACCGTCCTCCGTGAGCCGCAACGTGCCCGAGCCGCGCTCGATCAGCCGCACGCCGAGCTCCTGTTCGAGTTCGGCGACACGTCGCGAAAGCGTGGCTTTCGGCCGGTCGAGCTTGCGCGCGGCGGCCGCGAAACCGCCATATTGGGCGACGGCGTTGAAATCGGCGAGAGCGATCAGGTTCATGGCGTTCCATCCGTGAGACGGGGCGTCTTGTTTTAAGGGCTTCCGACTCGAAAGCGGAACGCCTATCGTATCAACACCGGGCCTCTTGACGGCCCGATCAACTCGAAAACTGGAGAATCAACATGACTATTCTCGTTACAGGAAGCACGGGCGTGATCGGCACGCAGGTCATCGAACAACTCGCGCGGCTGGATGGCGGCGTCGAGGTGAGGGCGCTGACGCGCAAGCCCGCGGACGCGAAGTTTCCGGCGCACGTCAAGCCAGTGCAGGGCGATCTGAGCGGCCTCTCTTCGTTTGCAGCGGCGCTCGCCGATATCGACACGCTGTTCCTGCTCTTGCCGAACGCTGCCGACGAACTCACGCAGGCCCTGCAGGCTTTGAGCCTTGCACGCGAGGCGGGCGTGAAGGGCATCGTCTATTTGTCGGTATTCAAGGGCGACGAATATGCGGATGTGCCGCACTTCACGAGCAAGCACACCGTGGAGCGCATGATCGAGCGTGAGGCGCTGCCCGTCACCGTGCTGCGTCCGGCGTATTTCATGCAGAACGACGTGCGCCAGAAAGAGCCGCTGCTGAACGCGGGAATCTTCGGCATGCCTATCGGCGATAAGGGGATTTCGATGGTCGATGTGCGCGATATCGGTGAGGCGGCCGCGCGCGAATTGCTCAGACGCGAACACGCAACCGACGCGCTGCCCGCCGAAACCTACGACCTCGTCGGACCGGAGGCGATCACTGGGACGAGCGTCGCGGCTATCTGGACCGAAGCCTTGCAGCGCCCCATCCGTTACGCGGGCGACGACCTCGCTCCTTTGCAGGCAAGCCTCAAGGCGGCGCCCGAATGGCTCGCATACGACATGCAACTCATGATGCGTCGCTACCAGCGGGAAGGCGCGGTGGCAACGGCCACGCAGATCGAGCGCCTGAGCGCGCTGTTGCAGAGGCCGCCGCGGTCGTATCGCGACTTTGCGCGGGAGACGGCGAGCGGCTGGCTCGACGCTTGAGCGGACGGTTCAGGCGCGCAGATTCCACTTGATGATCGCGCGGGTGTCGCGCTCGAAGCCGAGCACGCTCATCGACGCGGTATCGAGCACGAGATGCGCGCCGAACGTGGCCGTGCCGGTGACCCACTGCGCCGCGAGCACGCGCAGAAAGTGCGCGTGCGAAAAGATGGCGATATGCGTCTTGCCGGAGCCAGTCAGCCGGTCGATCACGGATTGCGCGCGGCGTCCGATATCGGCGGCAATCTCGCCTTGGGGCATGGGGGAAGTCCAGACCGACCAGTTGGGAATTTCCTGGCGGATATCCACGGTCTTCCTGCCTTCGTAGATGCCGTAGTCCCATTCGTGCAGCGACGGCTCGACCTCGGCTTGATCGCCGAGACCCGCGAGCTTGCAGGTCTCCCGCGCGCGGCTCATTGGACTCGTGAGCACGAGATCGAACGACTGGGCGGCGAGCACGGGTGCGAGCGCCGATGCCTGCTTGCGGCCTTCGTCGGTCAAGGGGATATCGGTCGAACCGGTGTGCTGGCCCGACTTGCTCCATTCGGTTTCGCCATGCCGGATCAGCCAGATATGCATGCTGTCGTGGGGTTTGGAATCGGCCATGATGTGGGGAGAGTGGTTCGCGCACACGCGCGGCGTGGCTTGCATGGTAAGGGTTATGGGAGCGTTTGTCAGAGGCGGTGTAAAAGGAGGTGCCGCATGACTATCACGGCGCGGCATCCGAGCTCGTGCTGCCGTTCCTGCGCAAAAACACCCACGCATTAAACCCCGCCCCCATGAACATCAACACGCTCGTCATCGCGAACACCGAATGCATGCCCACGTGCGCCGCGATGAAGCCGCCCGCGAGCGGCCCCGTTACCTGTCCGATGTATTGGGCCGAAGTCGCATAGCCGAGGATATAACCCGCCGCGCTGTCCGGCACGCTATGACGCACCACGCTAGTGATGGCGGGCAAAAGACCGCCGAGCGCAAGCCCCATTAGAAAGCGCAGCACGACGAGCTGCGTGCCGGTCGTGACGAAGATCTGCGGAATCAGCAGCACGCCGCATAATCCGAGACACGCGACGATCACCTTCGTCGCGCCGATGCGGTCCGCCAGCCGCCCAACGCGAGGCGCGGCGAGCACGCTACCCAGCGCGGCGGCGGACATCACGAGGCCCGCGACCAGCGTCACGTTCTTCTGGTCCTGCACCAGTTGCGACACGTACACGGTGATGATCGGTTCGATCGACATGTTGGCGAACATCAGCAGCATGGCGCTCGCGAGCATCGCGATGACGGGCGTAAGCTTCGGCACGTCGCGCCAGCCGCTGCTGCGCGCGCGGCCCGGCGAACCCTTCGCGCCATCGGGCACACGGCGCTCTTCCTTCACGAAGAGCGTCGTCATGATGAACGAGCAGAAAATGAGGCCGCCTGCAAGAAAGAAGGTCGAACGGATGCCGATCAGCCCAGGCAGCAGCCCGCCCACGAGCGGGCCGACGAGATTGCCCGCCATCATTCCCGACGCGTGCGTGCCGAGCGCCCACGCGGTGCGGTGCCGTGGCGTCTGCGTAGCGATCATCACGATGGCGCCGCTCGCATAGCCGCCGACGAGTCCCGCGAGAAAGCGGATCGCCACCAGTTGCCAGACCGTCTGCACGACACCGAGCAGCGACATGGTGATCGCCATGCCGAGACTCGCGCGGATCAAAATCGGCTTGCGGCCATATCGGTCGGCAAGACGCCCCCACAAAGGCGCGACGAGACCCGCTGCCAGAAAGGTCGCGCCGAACGCGACGCCCGACCATTGCACCGCGCTCTCCACGGAGGCCGCGCCTAACTGCTGCACGTAAAGCGGCAAAAAGGGCAGGAGGAGCGTCATCGCCATGATGGTGGTGAACGAACCGAACACGCAGACATAGAGATTGCGTTGCCAGTGCAGCGAGCCATCGGCGTGCGGCGGAACAGTAGCGGACATGTGGATGCGGACAGGAGAGTGAAGTCGAGTTCCCGTGAATGTCGCAGATTTCATGGCGATGCGCTTGGCCACGACGACGCGGCATGCATCGTGCAACGGCCCTGGGCGCGTTACGATGAACGCGCCACGAGTCCACGACCGATGGAGAACGCCGAGTGAAGATCGCGACTTTCAACATCAACGGCATCCGCCCGCGCCTGTCCGCCCTGCTCGGGTGGCTCGAACGCGAGGCGCCGGATATCGTCTGTCTGCAGGAGCTGAAAGCAACCGATGCGCAGTTTCCCGCCGCCGATATCGAGAAAGCGGGCTACGGCGCGCTGTGGCACGGTCAGGCATCGTGGAACGGCGTCGCCATTCTTGCCAAGGGCGCGGAACCGATCCTTAGCCGGCGCGGATTGCCAGGTGGCGAAGACGACACACATAGCCGCTACATCGAGGCCGCAGTCAATGGTTTGCTGATCGGATGTCTTTATCTTCCGAACGGCAACCCGCAGCCCGGCCCGAAGTTCGACTACAAGCTCGCTTGGTTCGAGCGCCTCAACGCGCACGCGGCCGCTTTGCTCAAGAGTGGCCATCCTGTCGTGCTCGCGGGCGATTACAACGTCATTCCCACCGACGAGGATATTTACAACACGCGCTCATGGAAAAAGGATGCGCTGTTGCAGCCCGAGAGCCGCGCGGCTTACGAGAAGCTGCTGGCGCAAGGTTGGACCGATGCATTGCGCAAGCATTATCCGAATGAGCGTATCTATACGTTCTGGGATTATTTTCGGCAGCATTGGCAGACGAACTCGGGTTTGCGCATCGATCATCTCTTGCTGAGCAAGGACCTCGCGCCGAAGCTGAAAGATGCGGGCGTCGACACGTGGGTGCGTGGCGAGCCGCATGCAAGCGATCATGCGCCAACGTGGATCGTGCTGAAGGAAGGGCGCGGAGGCGCGCGCCCGAAGAAGAAGGCGGCGGACGCTTGAGGCGCGTCAGCTCGATCTTTTCGATGCCGCGCGTGTTGCCTTCGTGACAGCGGTCTGCGCGCTCTGTGTGATCTCGCCGCTCGCATCGAGAATGACGCCGCTGGTTTGCTCCGCGGTTGTAGTCGCGGTGTCGGCGAGATCGGTGATGACGGCGCCCGTGGACTGCGCGGCTTCGGTGGCGTCGGTCGTGGCGGTATCGAAGAGACCCTTTAGTTTGATGCCGTTTTGCTCATACTGACTGCGCACTTCGCCGACGACGTCAGCTTCCGTTGACGTGATGATCGACAACACATGCTGTCCGTACGATGCCGCTTTCTGCGGGAACTGCGCAAGCATGATCGACTGCCAGCCGAAGACATCGCCGGCGCTGGCTTCATCGCCCGCTTTCAGAAGCGCGTTGCTTTCCTCGACCATTTTATTGACGGTCTGCACGTTGAGTTCGGCGAGCGCCTGCATGGTGCTCGCGAATCGGCCGCTGATAGTGAGAAACGCCTGTAGATTGGCGCGAGCAAGCGATGGCATCTGGTAGGCGAATTGACCGGGGTATTGGAACATTTGGCGCTCCTTGCAGGATTGGTTATGTTCGCGGCGCTCGTGCCGCATGCGATCAATGAGACGTGACGGTGTAGCGCCGGTTCCCTCGATCCCGCGCGAAATTTTGCTGACACTCGTGCTTATGCGACAACGCGAAGAAGTGTCGCTGAACCGTCACTCCTCCCCCTGCCTCAAACTCAACGGCATTTCCCCCGCAATCTCGCGCTCGACATCCGCCGCCGCTCTGCCGCGATTGAAGAACGCATTGAGCAGAATCGCAAACACGGCAGCAAGCGTGATGCCGCTGTGCGTCAGCGGCCCGGCCCACGCCGGCATGTGCGCAAAGAACGTCGGCGCGACGAGCGGAATCACGCCCACGCCCAGACTGATCGCGATGATCAGCAAGTTGTTCTTGCTCTCGTAATCGACCTTGCCGAGTATCTTCACGCCCGTGGCCGCGACCATGCCGAACATCGCGATTCCCGCGCCGCCCAACACGACCACGGGAATCGATGCGATCAAATTCGACAGCTTCGGCAAGAGCCCGAGCAATATCAGGATCACGCCCGATACCGCGACCACCCAGCGGCTCTTCACGCCCGTAATTCCGACGAGTCCGATGTTCTGCGAAAACGAGCTATGCGGAAACGTATTGAAGATGCCGCCGATCACCGTGCCGAGGCCATCGGTGCGTAAGCCACGCGTCGCGTCGCCGCGCGATACCGGCCGCCCCGCGAGATCGCCCAGCGCGAGAAACATGCCGAGCGATTCCACCATGATGACGACCATCACGAGACACAGCGACGCAATCGCCGCGATATCGAAAGTCGGCCAGCCGAAAGCGAACGGCCGCACCGGAGAAAACCATGCCGCTTGAGCGGTGCCCGAGACATCGACGAGTCCGAGCGCCAACGCGACCGCGAAGCCAATCGCCATGCCGAGCAGCACGGAGATATTCGCGAGAAAGCCGCGCAGATACTTGTTGATGACGAGAATCGCCAGCAGCACGATGCCCGCGATCATCAAGTTCTTCGGATCGCCGAAATTAGGCGCGCCGCGCCCGCCGCCCGCCCAGTTGATCGCCACCGGAAAGAGCGTCATGCCTATGGTCAGGATGATCGTGCCCGTGACGATAGGCGGAAAGAAGCGCATCAGCCGCCCGAAAAATGGCGCGATGAGTACGGCGAACACGCCCGCCGCGATGGTCGCGCCGAAGATGGCGGTGAGCCCCGCGCCCGACGAAGCCATGGCGACCATCGGCCCGACCGGCGCGAAACTCACGCCCATGATGACCGGCAAGCGAATGCCGAATTTCCATACGCCGATGCACTGCACCAACGTCACGATCCCGCACGCGAAGAGGTCCGAGCTGATGAGAAACGCAACCTGATCCTTCGGCAGCTTGAGCGCCGCGCCAATGATGAGCGGCACCGCAATCGCGCCCGCATACATCACGAGCACGTGCTGTATGCCCACTGCAAGCATGGCGGGCAAGGGCAGCACTTCATCGACGGGATGGGTCATGTGGGCCATGTGCGCTCCGCAAGTTTCATGGTTGTCCTGCTCCGGGCGAGTATTGCACCGGCACGCTCCTGGAAAAATATTCGCGCCGCTATAGATGGCATGCAATGGCGCATCGACGCGCCGACTCAAGCGGCGAACGGCCAAACCTTCGCCGCTTTCGGTACGAATGTGCTGGCGCCAGAGTGGATGGACTACACTCTTTCTCGCGCGCGGCGTCATAGGTTGCTTGGATTTTTTTGCGTACCGCTGGCGCATCGTTTCGGTCGTACCGGAGCCAGTCACGATGAACCTGTTGCTCGTCGACGATAATGAAGCCTGCATCGAGACTCTCGCCGATATCGCGACGAGTCTCGGGCACACCGCTGCCATTGCGTACGACGGCGCCGGTTGTCTGGCGCTCACGAGTCACACGCGTTTCGATCGCATCTTTCTCGACATTTCCCTGCCCGACGCCGACGGCCGCGACATCTGCAGCCGGATTCGCGCCGCCGGTCTTTCGCGCGACGCCCGCATCATCGCAATGACGGGTCACTCCGATTTCGTCGATGGCAGCGGCGAAACGGAATTCGACGGTTATCTCCTCAAGCCCATCAGCCTCCAGGCGCTGGAACTGTTCCTGCTGACACGCTGATTTGGTCTGATTGCATGGGATAGTTTTGACCGGCTTCTGTCCATCCCGGATCGAACGACCGGAAGCAATTGCCGATCGCTTGCGAATCGCTTTATCGAGCTATTGAAAATGCGCGGAAGGCACGCGCCAAAAGGCTTCGCAGACTGTCGATTTTTGAGACGACGTGCTACATTCCGAGCGCCTTTGCGTTGCTTTCGGTCATTCGCAGTTCTGCGTGGCCAATCGTTGCAGCGCAAAAGCGCTTTCGCCCGGCGCGGCTCGCCAGTCATCCTACGGACGCGCGCATAAAAACATTCGCACAGGAATCTCGGCATGGATATGGTCGGCGGAACTCGGCTAGCCCAATTGTTCAACAGCAACCAGGCGGGACTGCTCGCCGAGTGGATCACGCAGCAGCATGCAATCGCATCGCGGCGCGGACTGGTCGGCGAAGCGGAGTTGCGCAATCAGTTCGGGCAGTTCGTCGAACTCATGGTGGCCGCGCTCGGCGCAAGCGACACGGTCGACTTCGAATCGAGCGCGTGGCAGGAAGTGCGCGCATTTCTCGCCGATATGTCCGGCCAACGCGCGCGTCAGGGTTTCTCGCCGGTCGAGACCGCGATGTTCGTGTTCTCGCTGAAGCAGCCGCTGTTCGCGCGCCTGCGCGCATCGCTCGAAGGCGAGCCCGCGACGCTTGCCGATCTCACCTGGACCATCAGCACACTCTTCGACGCGCTCGGGCTCTACACCACCGAAGTGTTCCAGGCGAGCCGTGAGCAAGTGATCGTACGTCAGCAACAAGAGTTGCTCGAACTGTCCACGCCTGTCGTGCAACTGTGGGACGGCATCCTCGCGTTGCCGCTCATCGGCACGCTGGATTCGGCGCGCACGCAGGTGGTCATGGAAAACCTGCTGCAGAAGATCGTCGAGACGGGCGCCGCCATCTCGATCATCGACATCACGGGCGTGCCGACCGTCGATACGCTCGTCGCGCAGCATCTGCTGAAGACCGTGGCGGCGGCGCGTTTGATGGGCGCGGACTGCATCATCAGCGGGATTCGGCCGCAGATTGCGCAGACCATCGTGCATCTGGGCGTGAACCTGTCCAACGTCACGACGAAGGCAACGCTCGCGGCGGCGTTCGTCGTCGCGCTGCAGCGCACCGGCAAGTCGCTCTCCGTCGAAAACACGCAGCGCGGGGGCAAGAGCGGCGCATCCGGCACAGCAGGCCCGGCGGGTTCGTACGACGCGCTGCAAGCCGAATGACGGCGCGCGTCGACAACCGCCACGCACAACGCGATTAGAAAGACCGAACGGGGCCAGCGATGGAACGCATTCCGATTCTCACGATGGGCAAGCTGCTGCTCGTCACCATTCAAGTGGACATGCACGACCGTCTTGCGCTCACGCTGCAGGACGATCTGACGAGCCGTATCGTGAAAGATGGCGCGCGCGGCGTGCTGATCGACATTTCTTCACTCGACGTGGTCGATTCGTTCATCGGCCGCATGATCGGCAACACGGCGGCCATGGCGCGCGTGCTCGATGCGCAGACGGTGGTCGTCGGCATGCAGCCATCGGTTGCGATCACGCTCGTGGAACTCGGGCTCGCGCTGCCGGGCGTGCGCACCGCGCTGAACGTCGAGAAGGGCATGGCGTTGCTCAATCAGAGCATCTACTGACGGCCGCATGTGACGCCTTCCATGACGACCTTCACTTCATCAGCCGCGCAAGCCGCCTCGACGTCGCCCATCACGCTGCCGATCCGCTCCGACGAGCAGATCGTGCGCTTGCGTCAGCTCGTGCGCGAAAAAGCCGTCGCGCAGGGCTTGTCGCTCATCGATCAGACCAAGTTCGTGACGGCCGCAAGCGAGCTGGCACGCAACACGCTCATCTACGGTGGCGGCGGCGACGTGCACTGCTTACTCGTCGAGCGCAATGGGCGCCGTGGCCTCAAACTCGAATTCGTCGATCAGGGTCCCGGTATTCCGGATATCGCCCGCGCGCTGTCCGACGGCTTCACCTCGGGTCATGGTCTCGGGCTTGGTCTGGGCGGCGCAAAGCGCCTGTGCGACGAGTTTGAGATTCGCTCGGCGCCGGGCGAGGGCACTTACGTTTCGATCACCAAATGGAAACCGTTTTGAAGGAATCGATGGCCGCGCAGCAGCGCTTCGAAATCGCGGAGGCGAGTCAGATCGCCTTCGCCCGGCGCGCTATCGGCGAACTCGCGCGCGGCCTCGGTTTCAACGAGACGGTCGCGGGAAAACTGGCGATCGTCGTGACCGAATGCAGCACCAATCTGCTGAAGCATGCCGAGCGCGGCGAGTTGCTGGTGCGGCCGCTCGAAGATAGCGGGCGTTACGGCATCGAAGTACTGTGCATCGACAGCGGACCGGGAATCGCGGATCTTTACCGGTGCTTCGAGGACGGTTACACGACCGCCGGCAGCCCGGGCAACGGCATGGGCGCGATCAAACGTCTGTCCGACGAACTCGACATCTGGAGCCAGCCGGGACAAGGCACGGTGCTGCGCACGGTGTTCTGGAGCGGCGAAGCCAACCATGCGGCACCGGCGCGCGTGACGTATGGCGTCGTCAATCTGCCGCTCGAAACCGAAACCGTTTCCGGCGATGCCTGGTCCTGCCACATGGGCGAGAACGACTTCACCGTGCTCGTCGCCGATGGCCTGGGGCACGGTCCGCTTGCCAATCTCGCGGCAATCGAAGCGGCGAAAATTCTGGGCACGGACGGCGACGCATCGCTCGAACGCATCATGGAACTGGCCAACGGCGCGCTGCGCACCACTCGCGGCGCGGCAGTGGGCATCGCGCGCGTGCCGTTCGCCAGTGACTCGGCGGCAGTCGCGTTCGCGGGCATCGGCAATATTTCGGCGAGTGTGTGGTCGCTCGACACGCACAAGCATCTGGTCTCGCACAGCGGCATTGTCGGGCACGCGGCGCGGCGTGCGCAGCAATTCGCGACGCCTTATCCCGCGCACGCGCTCATCGTGCTGCATTCGGACGGGCTTACGTCGCGCTGGGATCTCGCGCGCTATCCGGGTTTGAATCTGCGCCATCCTTCGCTAGTGGCGGCGCTTTTGTATCGCGATTTCACGCGCGGCCGCGACGACGTCACGGTTTTTGTCGCGCGCATGGGCGTGCGTGCGCCATGACGACGCGCCTCTATTCGATGCGGCTCGAAAGCGAGCACGATATCGTCGCGGCGCGGCGCAAGTCGCGCGATGCGAGCGCGGGACTCGGTTTTTCGTCGCAGGATCAGACGCGCATCGCGACTTCGGTGCTGGAAGCGGCGCGCACGGTGCTGCTCGCGGGCACGTCCGCACGCGCCGATTTTCTCGTCGATACGGACACGCGGCCGGCCCGCTTCGTCGTGCGCTTTTTTGCAAGCGCCGGTGCGGGCGAGCGTCTGCGCGCGGTCAGAACCGACGATTCGCAAGCCGCGCTCGGCCTGCTCGCGGCACAGCGATTGATGGACGAATGCGCCATCGCCGAGGAAGCCGACGGCGGCACGTCCATCTCGCTTGCGAAGGCGCTGCCGGACAACGCGCCCTTCGATGCAACGTCGGCCCGCTCGGTCGCCGACACGCTCTCCGCTTCCACGGACGTCGATTCCACCGCTGAATTGCAGCGTCAGAACCGCGAATTGATCGGCGCGCTGGCCGACTTGCGCGAGCGTCAGGAAGAACTCACGCATCTCACGCGCGAACTCGAAGATACGAATCGCGGCGTGGTGGCGCTTTATGCCGAACTGGATGCGCGCGCCGATCATCTGCGTCGCGCGGACGAGTCCAAATCGCGTTTTTTGTCGAACATGAGTCACGAGTTCCGCACGCCGCTTTCGTCGATCCGTGCGTTGTCCAAGCTCTTGCTCGAACGTATCGACGGCGAGCTGACCGAGGAGCAGGAAAAGCAGGTGCGCTTCATTCGCCGGGCGGCGGAAGACTTGTCCGAAACGGTCGATGATCTGCTCGACCTCGCCAAGATCGAAGCGGGCAAGATCGACGTGCGTCCCGTCGAATTCGAAGTCGATACGCTTTTTTCCGCGCTGCGCGGCATGCTGCGGCCGCTTTCACCGGGCGGCGCGGTCGACTTGATTTTCGATTCATGCGTGGGCCTGCCGCCCATTCGCACCGACGAAGCGAAGGTCGCGCAAGTGCTGCGAAACTTCGTGTCGAACGCGCTCAAGTTCACGGAGCGCGGCGAAGTGCGCGTAAGCGCGAGTTACGACGAAGCGCGGCGGCTGATCACGTTCGCGGTCGCGGACACGGGCATCGGCATCGCGGCCGAACATCAGCACGTGGTGTTCGAGGAATTCGGCCAGGTCGAGAACCGGCTGCAGCAATACGTCAAAGGCACGGGGCTCGGTTTGCCGCTGTGCCGCAAGCTCTGCAAGCTGCTTGGCGGCGATGTGTCGCTCACGAGCGAACCGGGGCGCGGCTCGACCTTCAGCGCGACCATGCCCGCTTATTACGGCGACGAACACGACATCGCGCATACCGAACATTCCGCCGCCGACGACCCTCGTCCGATGGTGCTCGTCGTCGCGAGCAATCCGATCGAGCGACTCGATTGCGAAGCGGCCTTGCGGCAGTCGCCGTATCGCGCGATGACGGCCGCGACGCTCGACGAAGCGACCCGCGCGCTTACTCGCACACGGCCCGCCGCGCTTTTGTTGACCGTGCGGCCCGCGCCGGTCGAAGCGTGGACGTGGCTCGCCGCGTTGCGCGCGCAGGCGGCCATGCGCAACCTGCCGATCGTCGTGCTCGGCGAGGCCGAGGACCGTGGCGAGGCGGAAGCGTTGGGCGCGGCGGCGTTCATCGGCAAACCGGTGGCGGGCAGTGAACTCGCGAGTGTGCTTGCGGCGGTGACGGACGCGCACCGCGCTTACGGAACAGAGTCATGACGAGCGACTGGAGCGAGGTGCTGATCCTCAACGTCGACGACAACGACGGCGCGCGCTATGCGAAAACGCGCATTCTGTCGCGCGCGGGGTTCAATGTCATCGAAGCCGCTACCGGCACGACGGCGCTCGAACGCGTGCGCGCCGAATCGCCCGACCTCGTTTTGCTCGACGTGAAACTGCCCGATATCAACGGGCTCGAAGTGTGCCGGCTCATCAAGGCTTCGCCGGAGACGGCGAGCACGCTCGTGCTGCAGACATCGGCGGCGGCCGTGCATAGCCTCGATCGCATTCGCGGTCTGGAAGGCGGCGCGGACAGTTACCTCACCGAACCCGTCGAGCCCGCCGAACTGATCGCGCATGTGCGTGCGTTGTTGCGCGTGCGGCTTGCGGAAAGCGCGTTGCGGGAAAGCGAGGAGCGGTTTCGTCAGCTTGCCGAGAATATCGACGACATTTTCTGGATGCTCGATCCCGCGACCAATCAGTTGCTCTACGTGAGCCCCGCTTACGCGCGCCTGTGGGATACGCGCCAGGGCGCGCCGCTGCCGACGCCGGGCGTGGATCACTGGTCCAACGAAGTGCATCCGCTCGACCGCGAACATGTGGGCGCGGCGTACCGGGAACTGGCGGCGCACGGCACGCCTTATCAGGAAGAGTTTCGCGTCACGGGTGCCGAGGGCGGTCCGCGCTGGATGGCCGAGCGCGCGTTCCCGATACGCGGCGTGGGCGGACGGCCGGATCGCATCGCGGGCATCGTCAACGATATTTCCGAGCGCAAGGCCGCGGAAATGCTGCTGCGCGACGCCGATCGCCGCAAGGACGAATTCCTTGCGATGCTCGCGCACGAGTTGCGCAATCCGCTCGCGCCGATACAAAACGCCGTCGATTTGCTCGATCCGAAGCGCAAGCCTTCGCCGCAGCACTTTGAAACGGTGCGTACGATCATCGACCGTCAGGTGCGGCATTTGAGCCGTCTTGTCGACGATCTGCTCGATGTCGCGCGCATCACGCAAGGCAAGATCACGCTGCGTCAGGAAGCGGTGGATGTGGCAATGGCGATCGAGGCGGCCATCGAAACCGCGCAGCCCGCGCTGCAGAGAAAACGCCATACGCTCACGACCAAGCTCGGCGATTTGCCGCTATTCATCGTGGGCGATAGCGTGCGGATTGCCCAGGTGTTCGGCAACCTCTTGTCGAATGCATCGAAGTACAGCGTCGAGGAAGGCGAGATCGAGATCGAGACGGCGCGGGTCGGCGACCAGGCGCGCATCAGCGTGCGCGACAAGGGTATCGGAATTGCCGCCGACATGCTGCCGCATATCTTCGATTTGTTCGTGCAGTCGGAGACATCGCTGGAGCGTTCGGAAGGCGGGCTCGGCATCGGCTTGCCGCTTGCGAGGACGCTCGTCGAGTTGCAGGGCGGACGTATCGAAGCGTATTCGGCGGGACTGCAACAGGGCAGCGAGTTCGTCGTGTGGTTGCCGCTTGCGTGTGGACCGCAGGCGGTGCCGGTTCCGCGTGTCGAGATCGCGCCGGGATCGAGCGGCGGCAGACGCGTGCTGCTCGTGGATGACAGCGTGGACGCGGCAACCGCCATGGGTCTTCTGCTCGAAGCCGATGGCTACGATGTGCGCGTCGTCCACGATGCGACGGCTGCGCTCGAAATCAGCGAGACATTCGCGCCGCAGATCGTGCTGCTGGATATCGGCTTGCCGGGGATGGATGGATTTCGCCTCGCCTGCGAGATGCGCAAGCGTGCGGCGACCGCGGATGCGCTCTTGATCGCGGTGACGGGTTATGGACAGGCGCATGACCGGCAACGGTCGAAGGAAGCCGGGTTCGATCATCATCTCGTGAAGCCGGTGGCGTTCGAGGAAATTCAGAAGGCGGTGGCGGGGCGGTTTGGGGCTTGAACGCCTGCCGGCTAGCGTTCGCGGCGTGCGCGTTTCATCTCGAGGTATAAGCGATTTGCTACTGGATCGTTCGCCATGTATGCAACGTCTTCGCCGCTGCTTTCCATTTGGCCATCGAGACCGGGTAACGCGGTGAGATGCGCAAGCAGGCCGGCGTGAGAGACGGCATCGACAATCAACGGCGCGAAATAGCTATCGAGATGCTTGTCCGCCGGGCTCTCGATTTCCTTTGTGAGCGCTTCCAGATAGGCTTCTTTACGCGATGCGCTCCAGTTGATCGCGAAATTGGCCCGGTAACAAAGCTCGGCATGAACGAGCAGCATGGTGCGGCCGTTTCCGTCGAGAAACGGATGCGCCCAGGCGAATGCGCCCATCACGGTTCCAGGCGCTTCTCGCATCTTCAGCGGATGGTTGCCGATGTCAAGACCCCATTCGACCGCGCGCTGACATTGTTCCGACGCTTCGAACTGAATGCGTTGCCCCTTGCCGACGAGTCTTGCCACGCCTAGCGAGTAACGATCTTTTCCCGCCCAGGGATAGAACTCGTCGAACAGAATTCCATGGACCTCGAGGAAATGCTCATAAGCAATGTCGCCTCGCACCGAGCGCAAAAACGTCATTGCCTTTTCGAGGTTTGCTTCGAAGAAGCCGTGCTCCTGATACTTCAGCTCGTCGAGATCCTTGATGCGTTCAATGTTACGCAGATAGCCTGCCGTCTCGTAGTCCCCGAACGGGTCGAACACGCCTCACCTCTTTCAAATGATTGGTCATCAAGCGTGCGAACTGACGCGCGTTGACAATGTCGTTCTTCTTCAGCAACACGAGCAACTTCCCTGTCAAGTCGAAGTCGACGTCGTCTCCAGCGGCGCGTGTCACAGCTTCCGCGAAGTCATCGAGCCCGGAGCGCCGGTATTCGATGCCATGCGACTTCGCAAGGCGCTCTACGAAACTCGCAACGCCTTGAGTGGGCAGCTTGTCGATATTCGCGGGCAGCCCGGGCGTTTTGGTAACGTCTGTCTCGGCGCGCGGACGGACTACGTATTGCACCTGAATGCCGTCCCACCCGAGCTTGCGCTGAGTCCGGTTGGTTCCAATATCGACCAAGCAAACAGCGCGATCGCGTTCGCGTCGAATGGTCAAGCCGATGACATGCACGCCTAGTTTGTCGAACACTTCGAGAAGCAATATTTCCAGCCGCACGGCAAGTCGCGCTTTGCCCGCCGAATCTGGAACCGCCTTTGCAAAAATTCCGGCTCCTAGTCTAACCAGCCGGCCATCGTCGATTTGATGCTGTATTGCCGTACTGAGGTGGGAGGCACTCGCAAGACCACTCAAGTCACGGCGAAGCACGACATTGCCTGCGCGTTTCTTCAATGAGATCGACAGCTTGCTATCCAGGTTCATGAAGCACCTCGGTTCGTCGACAAGGTAGTCATTATAAAACGATAAAAACGATTTAGATACATGAAGTTAGACGCGCATCAATTGCCTGATTACCAGCAACATATGCACGATGCTTTAACGTGTGATGCGCGTTTTCACCTATCAATCCCTCGTTGACTCCACGCCCATCACGTCCCACACTTCACTCCAAGCAAGTGTGATCACAGGTCACACAAACCATACGAAACCAAACCGGAGGCTGTGTTGGCGACTCGCACGACGACAGACCTTCCCGCGCTCGAAGTCGTGGCGCGCGAAACCATGGCCGGGCGCGTCTATGCGCAGTTGCGCGAGGCAATCATGACCGGTCGCTTCGCGCCCGGCCAGTTGCTGAGTCTGCGCAGCGTCGCGGAAGCGGTCGGGTCATCCACCATGCCGGTACGCGCCGCGCTCACGCGCCTGCAAGCGGAAGGCGCGCTGATCGACGGCGCCGGACGCGCGCTGATGGTCCCGCCCATGACGCTCGAATTGCTCGAGGAATTGCGCGACGTGCGCATCGCGCTGGAAGGCGCGGTCGCGAAGCGCGCAGCATCGCGCATGAGCCGCGCGCATCTCACGCAATTGCAGGAAGTGTTCGACGAGATGGATGCCTACGTCGAAGCCGGCGATGCATCCGCTTATCTGCGCAGCAACTTCGAATTCCATATCGCGATCTACACGCACGGCGCAAGCGATCTCACGCTCGCGACCATTCAAAACTTGTGGATGCGCATCGGCCCGTTCCTGAACCTCGTCGCGCCGGACATTCCGCACATGCGCAAGTCGATGGCCGCGCATCGGCATATCGTCGATGCGCTTTGGCGCGGGGATGGCGAAGGCGCGCGCGCGGGCATCGAGGAAGATATCGGCGATGCGGCGGCCGATCTACAGGAACGGCTTCCGGCCGCTCATTCGGAAAGCGGCAACGGCGAGCAAAAGGCAAGCGCCTGAGTTTGTATTGAACGATAACAATGACGGAGACATGATGACGGTTCTTCAGATGCTGAAACCGCACGCGGGTTTGCGCGTGCTCGTGACAGGCGGCGCATCGGGCATCGGGCTCGTGATTGCGCGGGCCTTCGTCGATGCCGGCGCGCGCGTGCACGTGTGCGATGCGAGTCAGGAAGCCATCGACGCACTCGCCGAAGCCGAAGCCAGCACGGAACTCAACGCGATCACTTCGACGCTCGCGGATGTGTCGGATAAAGCGGCCGTGGAGCGCGTCTTCGCCGATGTCGAGCGCGAGCTCGGCGGTCTCGACGTGCTTCTGAATAACGCGGGAATCGCGGGACCGACAGGCGGTATCGACGAGCTCGACGAGAAGGATTGGGAAGACACGGTCGATATCAACCTCAACGCGCAGTTCTATTTCGCGCGTCGCGCGGTGCCGCTTCTGAAGCAGGCGCGCGATGGCGGCGCGATCATCGCGCTGTCGTCGGTTGCGGGCAGGCTCGGCTACGCCTTTCGCACGCCGTATGCCGCAACCAAGTGGGCGGTGGTCGGCATGACCAAGAGTCTTGCCATCGAGCTCGGACCGTCGAACATTCGCGTCAATGCAATTCAGCCGGGCATCGTGAAAGGGCCGCGTATCGAGCGCGTGATCGCGGCGCGTGCGAAGCAACTGAACCTGCCTTACGAAGAGATGGAGAAGCAATATCTCGCGAAGATTTCGCTGCGCCGCATGACGACGCCCGAGGAAGTCGCAGCCACCGCCTTGTTCCTGTGTTCGCCGGGCGGCAGCGGCATCTCGGGGCAGGCCATTTCGGTGTGCGGCAACGTCGAAGTGCTCTAAACCAAGGAGACGACATGGCAACGAGACGCAAGGTCATCATCACGTGCGCGCCCACGGGCGCAATTCATACGCCGTCGATGTCGCCGTATCTTCCGGTCACGCCGCAAGAGATCGGCGATGCGGCGCTCGCCGCCGCTAAGGAAGGCGCCGCGATTCTTCATCTGCACGCACGCGATCCGAACGATGGTCATCCCACGCAAGACCCCGCCGTGTTCCAGGAATTTCTGCCGCGCATCAAGGCCGAAACGAACGCCGTCATCAATCTGACGACGGGCGGCAGTCCGCACATGACGGTGGCCGAGCGTCTGAAGCCCGCGCATCACTTCAAGCCCGAAGTGGCGTCGCTCAACATGGGTTCGATGAACTTCGGTCTCTACCCGATGCTGGACCGCTTCAAGGATCTGAAGCACGAGTGGGAGCGCAAGCATCTGGAGAACAGCCGCGATCTCGTGTTCAAGAACACGTTCGCGGATATCGAATACATCCTCACGTCGTGCGGTGCGAACGGCACGCGCTTCGAATACGAATGCTACGACATCTCGCATCTCTATAACCTCGCGCATTTCGTCGATCGCGGGCTCGCCAAGCCGCCTTTCTTCGTGCAAAGCGTGTTCGGTCTGCTCGGCGGTATCGGGCCGCATCCGGAAGACCTCGCGCACATGCGCCGTACCGCCGACCGTCTCTTCGGCAAGGACTATGTCTGGTCGATTCTCGGCGCGGGCCGTAACCAGATCACGCTCGGCTCCATTGGTCTCTCGCAAGGTTCGAACGTGCGCGTGGGCCTGGAAGATTCGTTGTGGATAGAACCGGGCAAGCTCGCCGAATCGAGCGCGGCGCAAGTGCGCAAGATTCGTCAGGTTATCGAAGGACTGTCGCTCGACATCGCCACGCCTGACGAAGCGCGTGAGATGCTGAAGCTGAAGGGCGCAAGCGAAACCAACTTCTGAGCCAGAGGGCATCGTGAACGACAGGGCAAAGCTGAAAGTAGTCGCGATGCCGACGGGCTGGCTGACCGTCGATCGCTCGTCGCAAGTGTATGGCCGCTATTTCGGCCAGCAGATCAAGGTGCCGGTGTGGTCCACGGCAATCGTCGGGGCCGGCAAGAAGATCGTCGTCGATACCGGCATTCATGATCCGGGCTGGGTTTCGAACTTCGTGTGTCCGTGCGAGCAGGCGCCCGAAGAGAAGCTCGAACGCGCGCTCAAGGAGTACGTGGGATGGAGCGCGGATGACGTCGATATCGTCATCAACACGCATCTGCATTACGACCACTCGGGCGGCAACACGCTCTTTCGCAACGCACGCTTCATCGTGCAGGCAAGCGAATGGGAATACGCGGGGCATCCATTGCCGACGCAGGCCACGTATTACCAGGAGTTTCTGATCGGCCGCGAGCCGCTGGCGTATTTTCGGTGGCAGTTCGTGCATGGCGTGGCCGACATCGTGCCGGGCGTGCGCGTGGTGCCGACGCCGGGACATACGCCGGGGCATCAGTCCGTCGCGGTGGACACCGAAGACGGCGTCGTGCTGATCGCGGGCGACTGTGCGAACTGCATGGAGAACATCGTGGATCTGGTGCCCGTTGGCATCGTGCATGAAACGCTGGCGGAGTTCAGCTCGCTTTCGCAGATTCGCCAGATCGCGGATTTCGTCATACCCGGACACGATCCCAACGTCGTGCCCGGCAGCGCGGGTATTGCACTGCCGGCGAGCGCTCGCTTGCCGCATGTTCCGAAGTAAAAGCGCGCAATAGCAGAAGCGGTAAAAACCATACGAAGACCCGGAGGAAGACATGAAAGCATTGACGCAGACAATTCGTCGTGCGAAACGCACGGCGTTCGGTTTGGCGCTCGCGACGACGCTCGGTATCGCGATGACAGGGCAGGCCGCAGCGGCGGACAAGTACAAGGTGTTTCTGTCGATGAGCTATGTCGGCAACGACTGGCAGACCGAAGCCGCGAACATGGTGAAGGCAATGGCCAACACGCCAGCGCTCAAGGACAAAGTCGATCTCGAAGTGCAGGTCGCGGGCACCGACGCACAGAAGCAGATTCAGCAGATCAACTCGATGGTGCAGGCAGGCGCGAAAGCCATCGTGATCTACCCGATCTCGCCGACGGCGCTCAATCGCGCGATCAAGAACGCGTGTTCCAAGGGCGTGGTGGTCGCGGCGTACGACGGCGAAGTGACCGAGCCGTGCGCGCATAACGTGACCATCGATCAGCATCAGGCAGGCACCGTCACCGCAGAATGGCTCGCGAAGACCATCAACGGCAAAGGCAATATCGTGGTCGTCAACGGCGTGCCGGGCACGTCGGTGGACCGCGCGCGCACCGAAGCGGCAAAGGCCGTGTTCGCGAAGTTCCCCGGCATCAAGATAGTCGCCGAAGGCACCGGCATGTGGAGCCAGGCGACGGCGCGCACGGAACTCTCGAAGATTCTCGCGACGAATAGCTGGGACAAGATCGACGGCCTGTGGATGCAGGTCGGCTGCTTCACGGCGGCGTCGATGCAGCTCGAAGCCGGTATTGCCGATGACAAGATCAAGCCGTGCGCGGGCGAATCGTCGAACGGGCATCGTGTGCAGATGCTGCCGCCGGGAACGGTCAAGGGCGAGGGCACGTATCGCTCGATCGGGTATCGCTCGATCTCGTATGGCGCGCCGCCGTACTCGGGCGCCATGGCGCTCAAGATGGCCGTGCAGAAGCTCGACGGCAAGGACTTTCCGCCGCGCGTGACGCTCAAGCTGCCGCTCGTGCTCACGCAGGATTCGAAGCTGTGCAAGACGGGCAGTATCGAGGAACTGAAGGCGGGTTGCACGGCCTTCATGCCGGACAAGGTGCCGCCGGGCTGGTTCGCCGACATCTATTCGGAAGACACGAAGGAAGTGGGCTTCAACGCGGCGCTCACCGGCAATCAGGACTGAGCGACATCTAAAGGTTAAGGGAGGCAAGCGATGACATCCCTTGCGATCGACCTGTCGAACGTGACGAAGCGCTTCGGCGCCACTGTCGCGCTCGACGGGGCGTCGTTCTCCGTCAAACGCGGCGCGGTGCATGCGCTGCTCGGCGAGAACGGCGCGGGCAAGTCCACCACGGTGAAGCTGCTGTCGGGTCTCATGCAGCCCGACGCCGGCAGCATTCGCGTGATGGGTCGGGACGTGGCGATGAAAGGCCCGAAGGACGCGCATCGGGCGGGCGTGCAGACCGCGTTTCAGGAGATGACACTCGTGCGCGATCTCACCGTCGCGCAGAATCTGTTGATGTCGTACGAGCCGACCGGCTTTCTCGGGCGCATCAGGAAGCGCGAAGCGCAACGCCAGGCGGCCGAATGGCTCGACAAGCTGGAACTGTCGGACGTGCGTCCTGGCGCTTATATACGCGACCTTTCCTTGCCGGTGCGGCAGAAGATCGAGATCGCCAAGGCCATCGTGCGCGCGCCGCAAGTGTTGCTGCTCGATGAACCGACGTCCGCTTTATCGGGCCGCGACGTGGCGTGGCTTTCGCGCCGTATCGACGAGATGAAGACGCAGGGCGTGACCTTCGTGTTCATCTCGCACCGGATGCAGGAAGTGCGCGAGTTCTGCGACAGCCTCACGGTGTATCGGAATGGCAAGGACGTCGGTGCTTTCGATACCGCCGATATCTCCGATGACGAAGTCATTCGTCTCGTGATCGGCCGCTCGATGGAAGCGAAGTATCCGCCGAAGGTCACGCCGCCTGTGCTGACGGAGAACCACGGCGCGCCTGCAATCGAAGCACGCGGCATACGTGTCGATGGCGTCGTGAGCGACTTCGACCTCAAGCTGAAAGTGGGCGAAGTGCATGGCATCGCGGCGTTGCAGGGCATGGGCCAGCGCGAGATGTTCGAGGCGCTCTTCGGCGCGAGCTTCATCGACGATGGCGAGATTCGTATCGACGGCAAGCCGGTTACGTTGACGTCCACGGCGGATTCGCTCAAGGCCGGCGTCGCGACGAGCTTCCTGCCTGAAGACCGCAAGACCGAAGGCTTGTTCCTGCGCTTGCCGGGCGGCGAGAACGTATCGCTGCCGGTGATCGGACGCTACTCGCGTTTCGGCTTGATCGACCGCAAATGCGAACAGGCGGCCATACGCCGCTCGCTTGCGCAGATGGAAGTGAATCCGCGTGCGCTCTACAAGCCGTGTCTTTCTTTCTCGGGCGGCAATCAGCAAAAGATCGCGATGGCCAAATGGCTGCTCACGCAAAGCCGCGTGTGGCTCATGTTCGACCCGACGCGCGGTATCGACGTAGGCACCAAGCATCAGATATTCGTTTTGATGCGTGCGTTCGCGGCGGCGGGCGGCTCCGTGCTGTTCTATTCGACGGACGTGCCCGAACTCGTCAACGTGTGCGACTGCGTGTCCGTGATGTATCGCGGCCGCAATGCGGGCGAGCTCGAAGGCGAGGCGCTTACCGAAGAGAACGTAATGCGCAAGATGCTATCCAGTTGAGGAGTTGCATATGAAAATAGCCATAGCGTCGCCAGAAAGCGAGATCGTGAGGCCCGGCGCGCGCGTGGGAATCGGCGCGCGCATCGACCATCATCGCGGGCTCATCATCGCGATCGGTGCGTTGCTCGCCATGCTCATTGCGTGGGTCGCGCTATCCGCCACGCCGGTCGGCATGTACGACATCGGTTCGGTCATATCGAGCAGCACAACGCTCGCGCTCGCGGCCATCGGGCAGACCATCGTCGTGCTGTCGGGCGGGTTCGATTTGTCGGCGTCGGCGGTCGTGTCGCTGGCCAACGTGCTCGCGGTGCGCTTCGTGCAAGGCTCGCCCGTCGAGCAGTGGGCGGGCGTCGCGCTCATCATCGCCATAGGCGGCGGCATCGGCCTCGTCAACGGCGCGCTGATCGCGTGGTTCCGCTTGCAATCCATTGTCGTTACGCTCGCGACGATGTTCATGGTGCAAGGCGTCACGCTGCTCATCCAGAACAAGCCGGGCGGCAGCATCGGCGAACAATTCGGCGGCTTTCTCACGGCCGACCTGATTCCCGACAAGATACCGATGTCGGCTGTCCTGCTCGTCGTGGCTTTGCTCGTGTGGTCGTTCATCAAGCGCACGCGCTTTGGCGTCGGTCTCTATGCGCTTGGCAGCGACCCCGATGGCGCGTATGCCAACGGCATGCCGGTCACGCGTTATCGCATTGCGACCTATGCGCTCGCAGGCATGTTCTACGCGGCAGCGGGCCTATACGTGTCGGCGCAGACGGGTTCGGCCGATCCGCTCGTCGGCCGCCCGCTCCTGCTTTCCATGTTCACGGCGGTCGTGCTCGGCGGCACGTTGCTTGGTGGCGGTCGTGGCGGTTGCGTTGGAAGCGTGTTCGCCGCAATGACGCTGATGATCACGGTGAACATCCTGCTCGTCTTGAACGTATCGGCGTTCTTCACGACGATTGCCGAAGCCGTGATCCTGATTCTCGCGGTGCTCGGTTCTTCCATCGGCAAGCAGTCGGCGGCGCACGAGTGCGTGCGGCAGGCTTCGCAATGGCTCAAGGCCGTGCGAACGGGCACGCGTGCACGCGATGACGGCCATGCGCGGCACGTGGCGTTCGAAGTCGGCGATTATCGTCCCATCGAGAACAAGGAGTTGAAGGGCCGCGCGATCCCGGACTGGATCGAGCGCAATCGCGAATGGGTCAAGTACGTGATTCCCGCGTACCTGCTGTTCTTCGGCGTGGTCGTCATCACGGGCTTCGTCTATGGTCCGGGCGTGCTGATCAGCGCGAACTTCTATAGCAGCCTGCTCACGCTGACCTTGTTTCTCGCGGTCCTCGGTCTCGGTCAAGGCGCGGTCATTCTCACCGGCGGTCTCGATCTGTCGATGCCGTGGCTCATCACGCTATCGGGCGTACTGTTGACGGGTCTCACGCATGGCTTGAACGGCGCCGCGGTCTGGGCGGTGCCGGTCGTGCTCGGCGTGGGCCTGCTCGTGGGCATCTTCAACGGCGTGGGCGTCGTCATGCTCGGCTTGCCGCCGATTGTCGTGACGCTGGCGGCGAACGGCCTGCTGCAAGGTCTCACGCTCATCTATTGCAATGGCTCACCGCAAGGCTGGACGCCGTCCGTGATCAGCGAGTTCGTCAATGCTCGTCTCGGTCCGCTGTCGCTAGCCGCCTGGAGCGTGCCGCTGTTTCTCGCGATTGCCTTGTTGCTGTTGCATCGGACGCCGTTCGGCAGGCGCGTCTATGCGGTCGGCAATTCGCCGATTGCCGCGCGTCTTTCCGGCGTGCGCGTCGGCTCCACGTTGATCGCGGTGTATTGTCTTTCGGGTCTGTGTTCCGCGCTCGTCGGCTTGCTGCTCGCGGGCTTCAGTTCGCAGGCGTTTCTCGGCATGGGCGATCCTTATCTCTTGCCTTCCATTGCCGTGGTCGTGGTCGGCGGCGCGCTCATCACGGGCGGACGCGGTCACTATCTCGGCGTGTTCGGCGGAGCGCTTCTGCTTACCGCGCTCGGCACTTTGCTCGCGGGCACGACGGTGCCGCCAGCGGTCCGCGACATCATCAATGGCCTCGTCGTTCTGGCCGCGGTGATCACGTTGCGCGACAAGCGAGGTTGACGAGCCGCTCATAAAAAACCGGAGGAGACACAAGAAATGAACCCAAGGCAAATAGCGATCATCGGTACAGGACGCATCGGCAGGGCGTGGGCCATCGTGTTTGCGCGCGCGGGCTTCAGCGTGAATCTGCATGATGCGTCGAAGGACATGCTGAACGGCGCGATCGCTTCGATACGGGAAAGCGTGGACGACCTCGCGTCGTTCAAGCTGACCGACGAGTCGACCGATGCCATCGTCGCGCGCATCAAGACTTGCGAGTCGCTCGAAGAAGCCGTGTCCGACGCGGCTCTCGTGCAGGAGAACATCGCGGAGATGGTCGAACCCAAGCGCGAACTATTCGCGCAACTCGACCGCCTGACTCATCCCGATGCGCTGCTTGCCAGTTCGACCTCGGGCCTGCCTGCATCGACCTTTACGCAAGGCTTGAAAGGCGGCGCGCGCTGCCTCGTCGCGCATCCGGTGAATCCGCCTTCGCTCGTGCCGCTCGTCGAGCTATGCGGCGCGCCGTGGACCGCGCCCGAAGCGATCGAACGAGCGCGCGCCATCTACGAAGCGGCGGGACAGAAGCCCGTGACCGTGAATCGTGAAATTTCGGGCTTTCTGCTCAACCGCCTGCAAGGCGCGGTGCTCGACGAAGCGCTCAGTCTCTATGCGCAGGGTTACGCCACGGCGGCCGACCTCGATACGGTCATGCGCGATGGTCTCGCCATGCGCTGGTCGTTCATGGGTCCGTTCGAAACGATCGATCTGAACGCGCCAGGCGGCGTCGCGGATTACGCGGCGCGCTATGGCGGCACGTATCGCAACATCACGGCGACGCGCGTGCCTTTCGACTGGCCCGAAGAGATATTGACTAAGCTCGACGCCGAACGCCGCGCCGTTCTGCCGCGCGATCAGATCGAAAACCGCAGTAGCTGGCGCGATCGCAGGCTGATGGCGTTGATCGCTCACCGCCTCGCGGACAAGGACAAGGCGTAGCCACGCCACAACCAGGAAGGAGACGACGATGCCCGAAACCCGCTTGCTGGTCGATGCCAACAATCATCTGGGTGAAGGACCGCTTTGGGACGTGAAGGAGGAGAAGCTCTACTGGATCGACAGTACCGCCGCCGAAATCTATAGCTGCCGCGCCGATGGCAGCGAGGTCGAACGCTACTTCGTGCCGCGTCATATCGGTTCCATGGCGCTGCGCGAACAAGGCGGCGCGGTGGTCGCGCTCGCGAACGGGCTGCATTTCTACGACTTCGACTCGCAGACGGTGCAGTTTATCGGCGACCCGGAAAGCGACGATCCCGAAACGCGTTTCAACGACGGCAAGGTGGATCGGCAAGGGCGGTTCATTGCGGGCACCATGTCTTACGACTTCGATCGCTACTTTGCGGATCGCGGCCAGCGTTCCACGAAAAGCGGCGGACTTTATCGGCTCGATACGGACGGCAAGATCGCGCATCTGGACAGCGGCATCAGTTGTTCGAACGGTCCATGCTGGAGCCCGGACAACCGCACTTTCTACTTTACCGACACGTATAGCAAGGAGATGTACGCGTACGACTACGACATCGAAACGGGCGCCATATCGAACAAGCGGCTGTTTGCTTCCGCGCGCGACATGGCCGGCACATTCGATGGCGCGACGGTCGATTCCGAAGGCTACGTATGGTCCGCGCTGGTGTTCGGCGGGCGCATCCTGCGCTTCGCGCCCGATGGCTCGCTCGACCGTGTCGTGCCGTTTCCGGTTCGCAATCTGACGAGCGTGATGTTCGGCGGCCCGAATCTCGACATTCTTTACGTCACGACGATGGGCCGCCCGATGTGGGGCATTCCGCAGAAAGAGCGCGACAAGGGTGGTCTTTTCGCGGTGACGGGACTCGGCGTGACAGGCCTTCCAGAGCCGCGTTTTGCGGGGTGAGATTCGAACGCCCGACGCTTAACTCTTTACGATCCACACCGAGTTGAGATCGTGGGCGTCGCCTTCCGTTACCGTCAACTTGCCTGCTTCGACGAGGCAGGCAAAGCGCCACTTGCAAAAGAGATCGCTGCGTCCCGAACGATGCATGGCCGCGCCAAGCATCTCGCTGCTTGCGAGCTTGGCCGGGGCGCCCGACGCGAGCGCGATGAAGTCCGCGTCGTAATGATCGATAGGATGCGAAGCGAGCTTGCCGTCTTCCCACACACGCACGGCTTCGCCATCTTCCTTGAGCGCGGCCCATTCGTTCGCGAGTTGCGCGCGCAGGCCGGCGCTTGCGGGCTTGCGTGCCGCGACGAGCGCGGCGGCCGCGCCGACATCCAGCGCCAGCGCTTGTCCCTTGGGAATCGCGCGAGCCACGGCGCGCAGGCTCGCATCGATTTCGCTCACGGGCACGTCCGCGTCGCGCAGCCACCAGTGCGCGCGTCGACGCAGCGCTTGTTCCACATCGCCTGCCTCGGCCCAGATCACTACCTCGGACGCCTGAGTCGTCAGGTCGGCGAGGCGCCGGTTCATGTCGCGTAACTCGCCATACCAGTCCATCGACGCTTCGTCTTGCGGATCGAAGCCGCCGCACGCGTAGAGCGCCTTCATGAAGCCGACGCGCGCATCGGGCGAGCCGGTGTCGACATCGACGAGCGGGCCGATCGAGCCATCGTCGAGGATATCGATGACGGGATCGCGCAACGCCGTGCGCAACATGGCCGCGGCCGAGCCGCCCTGACATAGGTGATGGATGGTTTTCATCGGATTCTCCTCTTCAACGACATACCTTCAACGACACATCGCCGACCCCTCCGGCGCGTGAAGCCGCAGACTATAGCGGAATTCGTATCTCGAATTTAGCGGTCGGTCCCGGTTTTCTTCCCGGACCGGGTCCCCGGTTTATCCCTCACCGCGCTCATGGGACTAAAGTCCAATACCGGTTCAAGAGCTGCGCGCCTATTCTCCAGCGAGAAATCAAGAGCCGGGGCGTGGACACAGCGCCTCGTGGTGCTGCCGAACTTCACGCCTGATCCAATGAGCGATGCGACGCCAACCGTGGCCGTGGTCGATGACGACGAATCGGTCTGCCGGGCACTCAAGCGGCTGCTGCGTGCGGCCGGCATGGCGTCGGCGAGCTTCGGCACGGGCGACGCGTTGCTCGCCGCACTCGACGAAAACGACGCCGCATGGCGGCCCGACTGCATCGTGCTCGACGTGCAGATGCCAGGCATCAACGGGCTGGAAGTGCAACGGCGTCTGGCGGGCACCGACATGCCGATCGTCTTCGTCACGGCTCACGACGATCCCGCCGTGTGCGATACGGCGCTCGCCGCGGGAGCCGCGGCCTATCTGCATAAACCATTCGACGACGAAGTGTTCATCGGCGCGGTGCGCGCGGCCATTGCACGCGTGCGCGAGGCGCCATGACGTCCTTCCCGGTACCGCATAAAACGACGACACATGGAACGAGGGCCGGTTGCGTGCGCAGACGGTCAGGCATCGACGAAAACACTGAGAGGGAGTACCGAAATGAACAGCACGTTTCAAACCGCGCGGAGCCGGCGCGTGCGCCTGTCATCGAGCTTGGCGCTCATGCTTGCGACCGCGGTAACGCTCGAAGCAGCCGCGCAGCAGGCGATCTATTACCCCGCGCGCGGCCAAAGCCAGAGCCAGCAGGGCAATGACGTATCGCAATGCCAGCAATGGGCGAAGCAGAACACCGGTGTCGATCCGATGGCACTCGCGCAGCAGGCTAACCAGCCACCGCCAACGCAGCAACAGGGCGGACGCGTGCGTGGCGCGGCGGGCGGGGCGGCAGCGGGCGCCGCGATGGGTGCGATAGCCGGCGACGCGGGCAAGGGCGCGGCAGCAGGTGCGGCGGGCGGTGCAGTGATGGGCGGGGTGCATCAACGGCAGCAGCGGCGTGCGGCCGCGTCGCAGCAGCAGGCCAATCAGCAACAGGTCTCGCAGGAGA
The DNA here is from genome assembly GCF_023631025.1 of Caballeronia sp. GACF4. NCBI lineage: Bacteria > Pseudomonadati > Pseudomonadota > Betaproteobacteria > Burkholderiales > Burkholderiaceae > Caballeronia > Caballeronia sp. GACF4. The sequence continues at coordinate 13,333 of NZ_JALQDW010000020.1, read as the reverse complement.
TGACGACCTTCAACCGGGCCGTGTCCGCCTGCATGACGGGACGCGGCTACACCGTGCAATAGACGCGAGCCACGCGAGCGGAGACACTTATGCCGACTTCACCTTTGCGGATCTTCAAAGCCCCCGCTCCGGCTTCGTCGGCGTTCGTGCGCTGGCGGCGCGCGGGCATGCGCTTCGTCGGCGTCTCGTTGATGTTCGCCATCGCGGCATGCGAGAAGCAAGCGAGCGCGCCCAAGCCCGCCGCGCCCGAAGTTACCGTGATGACCGTCGAAGGCCACGACACGCCCGTCACGTTCGAATTCGTCGCGCAGACGCAGAGCTCGCGCGAAGTGGAGATCCGCGCACGCGTGGAAGGCTTCCTCGAAAAGCGCCTCTACACCGAAGGCGCGCTCGTGAAAGCAGGGCAGGTGATGTTCCAAATGGATCGCAAGCCGTTCGAGGCTTCGCTGCAAACCGCGCGCGGCCAGCTCGCGCAACAGCAGGCGCGGCTCACCGTGACCAAGGCGAATCTCGCGCGGGTGCGTCCGCTCGAAGCGCTGAACGCGGTCAGCAAGAAGGATCTCGACGACGCCATCGGCAACGAGAAATCCGCACAGGCCTCGGTGATCGCCGCGCAAGGCGAAGTACAGAACGCCGAACTCAATCTGGGCTACACCACCATCAAGAGTCCGCTCACCGGCTTGTCGAGCTATGCGCGCATGCAGGAAGGCAGCTATCTTTCGGCAGGCAATTCGAGCCTGCTGACTTCGGTCGCGCAACTCGATCCCATGTGGATCAACTTCAGTCTCTCGGAAAACGAGGTCTTGAGCTATCGCGATCAGATCGCGAAAGGACGCCTGACCGCGCCCGCTGACAAGCGTTATATCGTCGAAGTCATTCTCGCCGATGGCTCGCGCTATCCGGATACCGGCCCGGTCGATTTCTTCGCGCCTTCGTATAACAAGGACACGGGCACGTTCCTCGTGCGCGCGGTGCTGCCGAACAAGGCCGGGCAGTTGCGCCCCGGCCAGTTCGTGCGCGCGCTGGTGCATGGCCTCACGCGGCCGAACGCCATTCTCGTGCCGCAACGCGCCGTGTTGCAGGGCGCGAAAAGCCACTACGTATGGTTGCTCGACAAGGACGGTAAGACGCCGCGCGAGCAAGTGGTGGAGGTGGGCGACTGGCTCGGCGACAACTGGTTCATATCGGATGGTCTGCGCGCAGGCGACCGCGTGATCGTCGATGGCGCGATACGCGTGTCCGCGGGCGCGCCCGTCAACGTGAAGGGCGATGCCGCGCCCGTTGCGCCGCCAGGCGAAGCGACCATCAAGGTCGAGCCAGCCCAACAGGCGAAGTGAGCGAAGGCCGCCATGAAATTCTCTCACTTCTTCATCGACCGGCCGATCTTCGCGATGGTCGTGTCGATCGTCATCACGCTCGCGGGCGTCATTGCCATGCTCGCGTTGCCGATCGCGCAGTATCCGGACATCACGCCCGCGCAGGTCACGGTGACGGCTCAGTATCCCGGCGCAAGCGCGGATGTCGTCACCAACAACGTGGCCGCGCCGATCGAGCAACAGGTGAACGGCGCGGACAACATGATCTACATGAACTCGTCGAGCTCATCGACGGGACAAATGACGCTCAACGTGTTTTTCGATATCGGCACCAACCCGCAACTCGCGCAAGTGGACGTGCAGAATCGCGTGAACCTTGCGTTGCCGCAGTTGCCGCAATCGGTGCAGGCGCAAGGGGTGCAGGTACAGAAGAAGTCGTCGGCGTTCATGATGGTGATCGCCATCTATTCTCCGAGCAACCGCTACGACGCGACGTATATCGCCAACTACGCGAACATCTACGTGCTCGATGCACTGAAGCGCATTCCCGGCGCCAATCAGGCGAGCATCTTCGGCTTTCCGGATTACGCGATGCGCATCTGGCTCAAGCCCGAACGCATGGCACAGCTCGGCGTGACGCCTTCTCAAGTGCAGAGCGCGGTGTCCAATCAGAACCAGCAGTTTGCGGTGGGCAGTATCGGACAATCGCCGACGGGCACGCCCGTGCAGCAGTCGTTCGCCGTCACCACCACGGGACGGCTCGCCACGCCTGCCGAGTTCGAGAACATCATCATTCGCGCGCAGAACGGAGGCGCCGCTATCGTGCGCTTGAAAGACGTGGCGCGCGTCGAACTCGGACAGAAGGATTATTCGATCCGCAGCCGCTTTCAGGGCAAGCCCGCAACGGTGATCGCCGTGTATCAGCAGCCGGGCGCGAACGCGCTCGATGTATCGAAGCAAGTGCGCGCCACGCTCGAACAGATGAAGAAGTCATTTCCGGAAGGGATCGACTATCGCGTTTCGATGGATACCACCGAGTTCACGCGCGCTTCGATCGCCGATGTGATCCACACCTTCTTCGAAGCACTCGTGCTCGTGGTTATCGTCGTGTATCTGTTCCTGCAGAGCATACGCGCGACGCTCATTCCGGTGCTGGCGGTGCCGGTGTCGATCGTCGGCACGTTCGTGGGCATGTCGCTGCTCGGCTTTTCCATCAACATGCTCACGTTGTTCGGGATGGTGCTGGCGATAGGGATCGTGGTGGACGATGCCATCGTCGTGATCGAGAACGTCGAGCGCAACATGACGGTCTTCAAGCTGCCGCCGAAAGAAGCCGCGAAGCGCGCAATGGACGAAGTCTCGGAACCGGTCGTCGCTATCGTGCTCGTGCTATGCGCGGTGTTCGTGCCCGTGGCGTTTCTCGGTGGCATCACCGGGCAGTTGTACAAGCAGTTCGCCATCACGATCGCCATATCCGTGGTGTTCTCCGGGATCGTTGCGTTGACCTTGTCGCCCGCGCTCGCGGCACTGTTGCTCAAGCCCGAGCATGGCAAGAAGGCGCGCTTTTTCGTGTGGTTCGACAATGGCTTCGCGAAGATGACGCGCGGTTATTCGCGCTCGGTGGCGTTCGTCATCAAGCGCTCGGTCCTCATGTTGCTGATCTTCGCGGGCATGATCGGCCTTTCGATCTGGATGGTGAAGTCGATACCCACGAGCTTTTTGCCGCCCGAGGACCAGGGGTATCTGCTCGGCGCGGTGATCATGCCCGATGCCGCGAGCCTCGACCGCACCGGAGAAGTCTCGGAACGCGTAACCGATTACTTCATGAAGCAGCCAGGCGTGGACAGTATCACCACGGTGGATGGCTTCAGCCTGCTCGACAGTCAGACGAAGAACAACGCGGGTACGTTCTTCGTCGGCTTCAAGAGTTTCGATGAGCGCTACTCGTCCGCGAACATTCGCACGCAAAATGCGCGCGCCGTGCTGCTCGGCGCGTACAAGAATTTGTCCACGGTGAGTCAGGGTATCGTGCTGCCCGTCAATCCGCCTTCCATTCCGGGCCTTGGCACGACGGGCGGTTTGGAGATGTGGATACAAAGCAAGGGCGATGCGGGCAGCGCGCAGATATCGGCCAGGGTGCAGGATTATCTGGCGAAAGCGAAGCAACGGCCCGAATTGCAGGGCGTGACATCCACGTTCAACGCCAACGCGCAACAGCTTCAGGTCGAAGTGGATCGTGCCAAATCCGAAACGCTCGGCGTTCCGGTGCAGGATGTCTACAGCGCGATGCAGACCATGTTCGGTTCGCTCTACGTCTCGCAGTTCAACAAGGACAGCCGTCTGTGGCAGGTGATCCTGCAGGCGGAATCGTCGGAGCGTCGCACGCCCGAGGACCTGAATCGCATCTTCGTGCGCGGCAGTTCAGGCGAAATGGTGCCGTTGAAATCCGTGGTCACGTACAAGTACGTGACCGGTCCCGATCTGATCACGCGCTTCAACAATTTTCCCGCGGTGAAGATCACGGCCAACGCCGCGCCCGGTTACAGCACGGGGCAGGCCATGGCCGCGCTGCAGGACATTGCGACGAGCACGTTGCCGCAGGACTACGGTATTGCGTGGAGCGGTCAAGCATACGAGGAACAGAGCTCGGGCAGCTCATCGGCGATGGTGTTCGTCTTCGGCCTCGTCATGGTGTTCCTGATTCTCGCCGCGCAATACGAGAAGTGGTCGTTGCCGATGGGCGTCTTGCTCGCCGTGCCCTTCGCCTTGTTCGGCGCACTGCTCGCCATTCTGCTTCGCGGGCTCGACAACAACGTGTACTTTCAGATCGGCCTCACCATGCTCGTTGCGCTCGCGGCGAAGAACGCCATTCTGATCTTCGAGTTCGCGGTGCTCAACCGCGAAGCGGGCAAGTCCATCTACGAGTCCGCGATGACCGCCGCATCCGAGCGCCTGCGCCCGATCGTGATGACATCGCTCGCGTTCATTCTCGGCTGCGTGCCGCTTGCGATTGCGACGGGGGCATCGGCGAATAGCAGGCATTCCATCGGCACGGGTGTGATCGGCGGGATGCTGGGCGCCACACTCATCGCCGTGTTCTTCATCCCGATGTTCTATTACGTCATCGAGACCATGAGCGCCAGGTTCGGGTCGAAGAAGAAAGGCGAAGGTAAGGGCGAACCGGGTTCATCGCCCGCGGCGGACCATGACGGGCCCGCGACGCACGGAGGCGAATGACATGCGCTCAAACATAGCCATGAAACCGTCATCGCGTGTGATCGTGCTGATCGTGTCGTCGATGCTCGGCGGTTGTCTGCTCGGGCCGAATTACGAGCGTCCCGCCATCGAAACGCCCGATAGCTTTCGCTTCGCCGCACAGCAATCGAACGAGATCGCCAACACGGCATGGTGGGAGCAATTTCAGGACCCCGCGTTGAATCAGTTGATCGCCATTGCGTTGCAGGAGAACAAGGATGTGAAGATCGCGGCGGCGCGCGTCGATGAATTCCTCGGGCAATTTCAAGTCACGCGTTCGCAGCTGTTTCCGCAAGTGGGATTGGGCGCGAATGCCGAGCGCGAGCGCTTACCCATCGGGTCCGCGCAATTGCCGCCGGGCGTAGGCACGGTCATCAATCAGTATCAGCTCGCGTTGAATGCTTCGTGGGAAATAGACGTGTTCGGGCGCTTGCGGCGTCAGACGGAAAGCGCACGCGCTAGTCTGCTTGCAAGTGAGGAAGGCCGCCGAGCGACTATTTTGTCGTTGGTGGCTTCGGTGGCATCGACCTACATCACGCTCGTTTCGCTCGACCGGCAACTCGATATTGCGCGAGCCACGGTCAAGAGCCGGCAGGAGTCCGTGATCGTGTTCGGCCTGCGCTTTCAATACGGCGAAGTCTCGCAGATGGAACTGGCGCAGTCGCAGTCGGAGTATCAGGCCGCGCTCGCGACGATTCCGCAACTCGAACAGCAGATCGCCACGCAAGAAAACGCGTTGTCCATTCTGCTGGGCCGTAATCCGCAAGGCATCGCACGCGACCGCGAACTCGACGATCTGGCCACGCCGCAAGTCCCAGAAGGTCTGCCCTCGGAGTTGCTCACGCAGCGGCCGGATCTGCGTCAGGCGGAGCAGAACCTGATCGCGGCGAATGCGCAGATTGGCGCGGCGCGGGCGCTGTATTTTCCGTCGATATCGCTCACGGGCCTCTTCGGCACTGCAAGCACGCAATTCTCGCAACTCTTCACGGGAGCGGCGCGCGTGTGGTCGTTCGCGGGTGCCGTGACGCAGCCCATCTTCACGGGCGGAGCGATCAGCGGACAAGTAAAGGCGGCGGAGGCGCAGCAGCAACAAGCGCTTTTCTCCTATGAAAAAGCGATTCAAGTGGCGTTTCAGGATGTCGACGACAGTCTCATCACGCTAACCAAGAGCCGCGAAGCACGCGATGTGCAGGGCCGTCAGGTCGATGCCTTGCGTACCTATGCCAATCTCGCGCGGCTGCGTTACGAGGGTGGCTACACGAGCTATATCGAAGTGCTTGATGCGGAACGCAGCCTCTTCCAGTCGCAGTTGAGCTATACGCAGACGCAGGCCGCCGCGCTCAATGCCATGGTTTCGCTCTACAAGGCGATGGGCGGCGGCTGGGTCGCGGAAGCCGAGCAACGCACGGCAGTGGTCTACGACACGCGCGGCGCGGTGGTCAAACGCGATGCGAAGAACGAGCCATCGCCATGAACGCGCACTCCAACATGCGTTTGATCGCCTGTCACGAATGCGATCTCCTGCAACATGAAACCGCGCTGCAAAGAGGCGGCGTCGCGCGCTGTGCACGTTGCGGCGCGCCGCTGTATCGCAATCGTCCCGATGGACTGAATCGCGCGCTTGCCTGCACGCTCGCCGCCCTCACGATGTTCTGCATCGCCAATGCGTTTCCTATCGTGGGACTCGAAGTGAGCGGCACGGTGGTTCAAACCACCCTGCTCGGCGCGGTGCGCGTGCTTTATGCCGATGGCATGTGGCCCATCGCGGGGCTCGTGCTCGCGACCACGTTCATCATGCCGCTTGCCGAGATGTGCGCCATGGCGTGGCTGCTCGTTCCACTGAGCAGGGGCTACGCGCCGCGTGCCGGACGTGCCGCCTTTCGCGCGTTGCATACGGTGCGGCCGTGGGGCATGACCGAGGTGCTGATCCTCGGCTTTCTCGTGGCACTCGTGAAACTTGCGCATATCGCGAGTGTCGTGCCTGGCCTTGCGCTCTTTGCATTCGGCGGCGTCATGCTGCTGATCTCGGGCGCTTCGGCATCGTTCGATCCGCGCGAGGCATGGGCATTGATCTACAAAAGCAGCCTCGCCGATGCCCCTGCTTATCGCGGCCACGCGCGCACCGCGAAACAAGCGGGCTTCTTCGTCTGTCACGATTGCGCGCTCGTTTCCAAGGCGCCGCCGCATGCACACGACGGAAACTGTCCGCGTTGTCATGCACGGCTGCACTTTCGCAAGCCCGACAGCATCGAGCGAACGTGGGCGCTGCTGATCGCCGCGATGGTGCTCTACGTTCCCGCCAACGTGCTGCCCGTGATGGATACGAGTTCGCTCTTCGGCGCGCAGAAGGACACCATCACGAGCGGTGTCGCGTATCTGTGGACTTCGGGTTCATGGCCGCTCGCGGTGCTGGTGTTCATCGCGAGCATTGCCGTGCCCATGCTCAAGATACTCGCGCTGCTCATGCTCGTCGTCAGCACGCAGATGCGCTCGCGCTGGCTGCCCGCGCGGCGCACGAAGATCTATCGCATCGTCGAGTTCGTCGGTCGCTGGTCGATGCTCGATATTTATGTGATCACCGTGCTCGTCGCGCTCGTGCAGTTTAATGCGCTGGCGACGATACGCGCGGGCGCCGCCGCCATTGCTTTCGGTGGAGTCGTCGTGCTGACGATGTTCGCGGCAATGGCATTCGACCCGCGTCTCATCTGGGACGCCGCGGACCAAGGACATGGCTGAACCTCCCGACATCAAGCGAGCGCCTCCGGATGAATTTCCCGAAGCCTTGCCCGCCCGCCGCCCGCGCTTCGGCATTTCGCTGATCTGGCTCGTGCCGCTCATCGCGGTGCTTATCGGCGGATGGCTCGCGGTGCAGGCCATCCTCGAGAAGGGTCCGACGATCACCATTACTTTCAACACGGGCGAGGGGCTCGAAGCGGGCAAGACCAAGCTCAAGTACAAGAACGTGGATATCGGCACGGTCAAGAGCGTGGTGCTCGCGCCGGATCACAAGCGCGTGATCGCATCGGCGGAAATGGCGAAGGATGCGGAACACATGCTCGTCGACGACACACGCTTCTGGGTCGTGCGCCCGCGCATTTCAGGCGGCACGGTGTCGGGCCTCGGCACGTTGATCGGAGGCGCGTTCATCGGCGTGGATGTGGGCGTGAAGAGCGCGAAGCGTCACGACTATACCGGGCTCGAATCGCCGCCTGTCATCACGGCGGACGTGCCGGGGCGCGAGTTCGTGTTGAAGAGCCCGACCATGGGTTCGCTCGATGCCGGTGCACCGATCTACTTCAGGCGTCTCCAGGTGGGACAGGTGACCGCCTATGAGCTCGATGCGGACGGCATGGGCGTGACCATCCACATCTTCGTCAACGCCCCTTACGACAAGTACGTCAAGCTCGATACGCGCTTCTGGCAAGCGAGCGGCGTGGACGTCAAGCTCGATTCGACCGGTGTGAAGATGGACACCGAATCGCTCGTCGCGATACTCGTGGGCGGGCTCGCATTCGAAACGCCGGCGCCCTTGAAAGAGCTTGCCGATAGCTCGGATCATCAGGATCTCGCGGAAGCGCCTGCGAGCAGCGTGTTCCAGCTCTTCGGAACACGCCCCGAAGCAATGAAGCGGCATGATCGTATCGTCGATACCTACGTGTTCAATTTCAAGGAATCGGTGCGCGGTCTGTCGGTCGGCGCGGAAGTGGATTTTCGCGGTATCGTGCTCGGCGAAGTGACGGCGATCAATACGCAATACGATCCGGTGCGGCGGGAATTCAGCATCCCCGTACGCGTGAACTTCTATCCGGAACGCTTCACCATGCGCATACGGGCAGGCGACAAGACGGGACGTCTCGTGCCCGACCGGCATCGGCTCTTGCAATACATGGTCGAGCACGGCTTTCGCGGGCAATTGCGTACCGGTAGCATCCTGACGGGGCAGCGCTATATCGCGGTCGATTTCTTCCCGAACACGCCGAAAGAAAAGATGGACACAAGCGGCGATCCGCCGGAAATTCCGACCGTGCCGGGCGGCTTGCAGTCATTGCAGGACTCCGTGCAGGCACTCGTGGCGAAGTTCAACAAGATTCCGATCGAAGGGATCAGCAATGACCTGCGCGATACGCTCAAACAGGCGCAGGTGCTTATCAAAACGCTCGACACCGACGTCGCGCCACAAGCGAAGGCAACGCTCGCGGCTGCACGCGAGGCGCTCGGCGCGACGAGCCGCGCGTTGCAGAGCGACTCGCCGTTGCAGACCAGCACCGCCGAAACCATGCGTGAGTTGTCGCGCACGGCCGCTGCATTCCGCAATCTCGCGGAGTATCTCGAACAGCATCCGGAAGCGATTCTGCGCGGCAAGCCGGAGGATAAAAGGTGATATACCGTTTCTTCGTTCTAGCGCTCATCGTCATGGTCGGTGCGTGTGGTGCATCGCCCAAGGCCGCGTTCTATACGTTAAGTCCTGAAGCCACACTGCAACCTGCCGCGAATGTCAGGCCCGTTCGCGTGACCGTGGGGCCCGTGACGGTTCCCGACCTTGTCGACAAGCCGCAAATGATCACGCGAACCATGCCGAACGAAGTGACTATGAACGAGTACGCGCGCTGGGGCGAGCCGTTGAAAGAGAATATCGCGCGTACGTTGGCAGCGGATTTGTCGCGCGTGCTTGGCGTGGATAATGTGTCGATTTATCCGGCGAGTGCGGATATCAAGACCTATCAGCTACGCGTCGATGTGATGCATTTCGAATCCGTCATCGACGATTCCGTCACGCTCGATGCACTCTGGAGCCTTCGCGCCCCCGATGGTGTATCGCATTTCGACGGGCACACGCTCGTGCACGAAAACACGAAAGGCGATGGTTTCGCCGCCATCGCCGCGGCGCATAGCCGCGCGCTCGCGCAGATGAGCCGGCAGATCGCGGCCGCGCTCGGCGAGATGCGGCAATGAAGAAGGAATCATGCCGTAATTGAATCGCCTTCGGGCGCCTCGTGCGGCAGCGTCCAGCCGAAGAATACCTGCGCGTCGTGCAGCTCGCCGGCTCGTATCGAGAGAATCTCCGTGTTGCGAAAGGCCTTGCCGTCGAGCATGCGCGCATCGTACGTGACGAACACATGTTCACCGTCCTGCCTCATGTGAACGAAGTCGAAGGTGGCGATTGCGTTCGCGTTCGGCCAGCAACGCGCGAAGTAAGTCGCGCGGTCGAGACGGTTATCGCGAGGACTCGTGAAATGGAAGTCTTTCGCGATGAGCGCTTCGATAGCGGCACGATCCTTCCTCACATACGCTTCATAAACACGTCGCGCGACTTCAACCGGGTCGAGAGTTTCGTCGGGCATGAGTTTCTCCTTTGCGATAGGCTTCGGGTTGCGTGCGCGATTCATCGTCACGTCTCATACGACGTTCGAGCGATCGCGGAATCGACGTATGGTCACGCGTCGTGCGCAAAATCCAACAATAGCTTCGCATGAGACTTGAGTCGGAGGCGTGTGTTCCGGCTCTTGTCGACAGGAGACGGTTACATGCCAGCAAGACGCCTTATTTCCGCGCTGCTCAGCGCTGCATTGCTCGCCTCACTTCCCATTCAATCCGCCCTCGCGGACGATACCCCCACCGAAACGATCACCGTGGCAGGACTTTCCGAGCCTTCGGACATCCTGGTGGATCGCTGGGGCGTGCCGCATATCTACGCGGCCAACGACAGCGACGCGTTCTTCGTGCAAGGCTTCAACGCCGCGCGCGATCGTCTGTTCCAGATCGATCTATGGCGTCGTCGCGGGCTTGGCGAACTCGCCGAAGTCTTCGGGCCCGCGTATGTCGAGCAGGACAAGGCCACGCGGCTCTTTCTCTATCGCGGCGACATGGAGACCGAATGGAAGCGCTATGGACCGGATGCCAAGCCGGCCGCGACGCGCTTTGCAGCAGGCGTCAACGCGTATATCGACTGGCTTGCCGCGCATCCGGACCGCATGCCTTATGAGTTTCGCAAAGTCGGTTACTGGCCCGCGAAGTGGGGCGCGGACGATGTCGTGCGTATCCGCAGTCATGGCCTGACGCGTAATTTGACGAGCGAAGTGGCGCGTGCGCGCGTCGCATGCAAGAGTTCGCTCGATGCCGATTCCGTGCGCTTCGGTTTGCAGCCACAGTGGAAGCCGCAGATGCCCGCGGGTCTCGATCCATGCCTGCCCGACGATGTTCTCAAGGTCTTCACGCTGGCGACGCAAGGCGTGCGCGTGACGAAGGAATCGCTCGAGAGCGCGGATGCCTCGACTTCGATGATTGCCGTTGCCGACAATCCCGAGGAAATCACCGAGGGCAGCAACAACTGGGTGGTCGCACCGGGCAAATCGGCGACGGGCCGCGCGATCATGGCGAACGATCCGCATCGCGCTTATGCCGCGCCGAGCCTGCGCTATATCCAGCAGATCAGCACGCCGACGCTCGATATCATCGGTGGCGGCGAGCCTTCCTCGCCGGGCATATCCATTGGTCATAACGGGTCCATTGCGTACGGTCTCACGATCTTCAACATCGATCAGGAAGATCTCTACGTCTACGAGTTGAACCCCGCCGATGCGCGGCAGTACCGCTACAAAGGTGAATGGGAGCCGATGCATGTCGTGCACGAGACGATCAACGTACGCGGCGCGGCGCCCGTCAAAGCGGACCTACTGTTCACGCGTCATGGTCCCGTCATCTACACGGAAGACAGCAAGCATCGCGCATTCGCCGTGCGTACCGCATGGCTCTCGCCGGGTATGTCGCCTTACTTCGATTCCATGCGCTACATGCGCGCGAAGAACTATGCGCAGTTCAAGTCGTCGCTTGCGACCTGGGGCGCGCCCACGGTGAATCAGGTCTATGCGGACACGCAAGGCAACATTGCTTGGGTGCCAAGCGGCCTTGCGCCTGTTCGTCCGAACTGGGATGGCCTCATGCCCGTTCCCGGCGATGGCCGCTATGAATGGTCCGGGTTCTGGCCGCGCGACGCAATGCCTTCGGTCTATAACCCGTCGCAAGGGTACTTCACTACATCGAATGAAATGAATCTGCCGGCGGGCTATCCCTATGCCGAACGCAAGCTCGGATTCGAATGGACCAACGGCTCGCGGCATCAGCGTATCGACGAAGTGTTGAAGTCGCTAGACAAGGTATCGATCGAAGATTCCGAGCGCTTGCAAAACGATGATGTGTCGATACCCGCACGTCGTCTCGTCGCATTGTTGCAGCCTCTTTCCAGCGACGGTGCCGACACGCGCGCTGCGCTCGGCATGCTCAAGGGCTGGGATGCGCATATGCGCGCCGATTCGGCACAGGCCGCGCTCGAAGAGGTCTGGCTCTCGCGACATCTCGGCCGCGCATTCAAGCAAGCTGTCTTGCCGAAGGACGCGGCGGCTTCATTCGGTGCGCCGGACACGGCCGTGATGCTCGACTCGCTCGAACATCCGGCCGCGCGTTTCGGTGACAACGCTGAAGCGAAACGCGATGCCGTGTTGCTGTCGAGCCTGCGCGACGCTTATGCGGAGATGTCGCGCTTGCAAGGCAACGACGCTACGCGCTGGCAGTGGGGCGGGCTTCAAACCAATCTCAACGCGCATCCACTGGCCGATGCCGTCGATGCCGACACGCGCGCAAAGCTCAACGTCGGGCCCATGGGTAAGGGCGGCAGTGCTTATACGCCGAATCAATCGACGTATCGCGCAAGCGATTTCCGCGAGACCAATGGACCATCGTTTCGCGTGATCGTCGATGTCGGCAATTGGGATGCATCGCGCGCGGTGAATCTGCCGGGCGAATCGGGCGATCCGGATAGCCCGCATTACCGCGATCTCGCGCAGATGTGGCTCGATGGCGAGTACTTCCCGCTGCTCTATTCGCGTGAGGCCGTCGAGGCCGCGACCGAGAAGCGCGTGCACCTTGTTCCAGAGACGCGTTGATCGCGCTTGAGTTTTTAGCAGGACGATGGGAATAGATTCCGGCATGGGCGGGTTTACGAATTGAAGCCTCAGCGCTCGAAGATTCAAGAGAGTCGAGCGTGTTCGATGAGGTTCCTGGGTCGTCATCGATCCAGCCAAACCCTTTCTTGCCGGAGTCTTGCATCATGAACATCATCGCCAAGGTTGTCGTGTCGCTCGTCGTTGTCGCTGCGCCTGCGCTTTCCTTTGCTCAAGGGTCGAGCGAACCGCTCACGCGCGCGCAGGTGAAAGCCGAGCTCGTGCAGATCGAGCAAGCGGGTTATTCAGTTGGGTCGGGCGACAGTACGAACTATCCGGCCGACATTCAGGCTGCGGAAGCAAAGGTCGCCGCGCAGCAGAACACCAATGAAACGAATGAGGCATACGGCGGCATGCATGAGAGCGGCGCGGCGTCAGGGACTGTGCATCGTTGGGCTGGGTCGTCGTCGCCGTCGTCATCGTCATCGTCATCGTCGAATGCTTGTGTCGGCCCTGCGGACTTTTGCGTTCCGTTCTTTGGAAGTTAACTTTCTAAGCCGACCAGCCATGCACTTTGCTTTCGTCTTTCGAATAACTTGCTAAAGGCTGCAAACATCGCTTAGTGGCTGCCCGAAAATTATTTTCGAAAAGGGGGTTGCCATGCTGTCTTTCGCCAGTCATAATTCGCCTCCCGTTGAATGACGGCGCGCAAGAAAGCAAGCAGACAAGCGAAGCGATCAAAGCGCAATGCTCTTTAAAAACTAACAGCCGATAAGTGTGGGCACTTGATGGCGCGAGCGGTTCTGACCTTTTGGGGTTGGGACG
>NZ_JALQDW010000019.1:0-76314 GCF_023631025.1 Caballeronia sp. GACF4 | reverse complement strand
GAACCGAACTGGTCGCACAGGCAGCTGAAACGATGAAGCGCGTAGGCACCGCCATCCAACGAGTCACCGATATTATGAGCGAGATTGCGTCCGCGTCTAACGAGCAAACTCGAGGCATTGAACAGGTAAATCAGGCGATCTCTCAGATGGACGAGGTGACGCAGCAAAACGCGGCGCTCGTTGAAGAAGCGGCGGCAGCAGCAGGGTCAATGGAAGACCAAGCCAAGCAACTGACGGCAGTCGTCGGCGCGTTTCAGACCGGGAAAACATTGAGGTTGTAATCCTTTCCGTTGGCGACCGCCTCTTCACGATCCCAAACTGCCATCCGACCCTCCGTCTCGGCCAAGTCCGCTCGCAAAACAGCTGGTGCTGTGGTCGGAAGGTATGGTCTGGTGCTCGCCGGAGCGGCACGGTGCGATGACCGGCCTCATGAAGGCGCAGATCGACTGGGTTCCGCTTTCGGTCGGTGCGGTGGTAAGCGTGTCGCCGGTACCGTCTTGACGCAGCGTTGAATTACGTAAGCGCTGGAAGCTGAGCAGCGACGGCCCACGGGGTGAGGTCGTCGAGGCGATTGATGGGATGATCGGCGACACGAGCGAGTACGAAGCGCAGGTATGCCTCTGGATCGACGTTGTTGAGCTTCGCGGTACCGATCAGGCTATATATTGCTGCGGCACGCTCACCACCTGAATCCGCCCCCGCAAACAGATAGTTCCGACGACCAATCGCCACGCCGCGCAGTGCGCGTTCGACCGGCAGGTTGTCAATCTCGAGATGGCCGTCCTCGCAATAGCGCGTGAGAGCCTTCCATCGGTTCAACGCATAGAGAATTGCGCGACTTGTATCGGACTTGCGCGAGAGCGCTTCCAATGTTGTGATGAGCCACGCATCGAGCTGATTAAGCAGTGGCCGCGCGTGCTGTTGCCGGTACGCATGGCGTTCGTCGGGCGACTTGCCACGGATATTCTCTTCGACCTTGTACAAAGCCCCAATGCGTTCGAGCGCTTCGGTATTCAGCGCATTGGGACGCGCCGCGTGCAGTTCATAGAACTGTCTTCGCGCGTGGGCCCAGCATGCCGCTTCAGCAACACGTCCGGTCTCGTGAATGGCCTGGTAGCCGCCGTACGCGTCGGCCTGCAACGTGCCGCCAAACGATTGGAGATGATCCTGCGGATGGACGCCCTTGCGATCCGGCGTATAGGTAAACCACACGGCCGGCGGCGTCATGTCGCCCGAGGCCCGATCGTCACGCACATAGACCCACAGACGTCCCGTCTTTGTCTTGCCGGCACCAGGCGCGAGTACTGGCACAGGGGTGTCGTCGGCGTGCAGTTTCGTTGCTGCCATGACGTGTCGGCGCCCCGTGTCAACTAGTGGCTGCAATAGCGCAGCACTGTGGCCGACCTACTTCGCAAGCAGCGAGCGATCAAGCTCCACGCCTTCGCGTGCATACATGACCGATTGCCGGTAGAGCGGCAGGTGATCCGCGAACTTCGAGACGAGTATGTGAGCCAGCAGGCCGGGACCAGCCATGCCGCGTTCGATGGGGCGGCTCGGGGCTGCGGCCTGCGCCATATGCTCGCAGCACGAGAGGCAAACCTGGGGCGCACATGGCGGATCAATCGGAAACTCGCCGGTACGTATTCGAGTTGTTCGGAGACGTCCTCGCCCAGTTGCTTCATCTGGGCACCGCATTCAGCACAGCTCTGGTATGACTCAGGAAGATGTGTCTGGATCTCTCTGGGAAGATGCTCCGGCAACGGCTTGCGCTGCGCCTGTTCCGGTGCGGTGCGTGGCGTCCTGGGGATTTCGACGGGTGTCGCCCCTTCATCTGCTTCGAGCTCTTCCAGACGCAGTTCGAGTTGCTCGATCTGATGGTCCAGCTTCTCCGATTTGCGTCCGAACTGTATGCGGCGCAGCTTCGCAACAAGCAGCTTCAAATGCTCGATTTCGGCCTTGTCTGTCGCAATAGCGGCCTTCTGCGAATCAACCACGTTCTGCATACGCTCGAGTTGCGCGTCGCGTTCGCGCAGCAAGGCCTTCAGGGCCTCGATGTCGTCTGGAAGGGTGTCCGCAGAAGTCATGCCGACAGCTTACGCGTCGGCGCCGACGTTTACAACGCGGAAGTGGGCGGCGCGGTGCGCGTCGGTTGGCGCCAGTCGATGCCCTCAAGCAGCATCGACAACTGGGCGGGGCTCAGGTACACCGTGCCACTTGCAGCCTGAGGCCAGACGAAGCGGCCCTTCTCGAGGCGCTTCATGAGCAGGCATAACCCGTCGCCACTCCACCACAGTACCTTGAGCAGATCGCCGCGTTTGCCCCGGAAGACAAACACGTGACCACTGAACGGGTCGCGTTCGAGAACGGTCTGCACCTTCGCGGCAAGACTGTTAAAACCCGCGCGCATATCGGTCACGCCTGCGGTCAGCCAGACACGGGAACCTGATGGCAAGCCCACCGCCGACGGAAGCATGAGCAAATTCACCGTGACAGGCCTCGCACGATCTCAATCAGGGTTGCCGTGGAAATGTCACCGCTCAGGCGTAAGCGCACCTGGCCACACTCAATCTCGGACAAACGATCGGAAATGGGTGGTGCGCAGTCCGACGCATTCACCGCTTGCGGCGTCAGTTGCGTATTTCGGCGAACGTGACCGCCGATTTCGGGAACGTGACCGATTCGGCAAGGTCGGGCGTTGCGCGGTGTCGATTGTAGATTTCCTTGCTAGTGCTAGTCGAGTTCTGGTTCGAGCACGCTTGGTTTCGGAGGTGGTTTTCTAAGAGATTCGCCCGTCAGTTTGATGCGGTGATGTCGCTGCATAAGGCGATCGAGCATTGCGTCGGCGATCGTCTCGTCGCCTATTCTGCAATGAAATCCAGCACCGGCAAAAACCGCTGGTCCTCCACAATCGCGTTACCGTAACTCTGGGCAGGCGCGGTCAGCACCGCGCGTTCGATCCGGCTTGGCCGAATGGGTAGAGGTGGTGTGGCAGCTAATCCGAAGGCGACGCATTTGCAGCACGACGCAAGAGCGTCACGCCGTCATTGAGCTGAAGGACCGCGCGGGCGATCTCTTGGTTATAAAAAGCCGTCGTTGCCTGTGCCACCGGGCGTTAGCCTCTCAGATAACGCGTCTCACTGTGGCAATGCATATACCCTAGGTCTCCGCTAAGTATTAGTAATCAACATTGGATGACTCTTGAAGGGCTGATATTTCGAGCATGGCGAGTTTATTTCGCCGTCCCTGCAGTCAGCCTTTGTTGACGTGCGAAACCGAGCCCTTGAATCATTCACTAAGGGCGCTTCAAGCTAAAAACGTGGACTTAGCCTGCAAAAAGCATGTGCTAGTGGTTTTGACAGGCTCCGCAGTCAGTCTGAACTATCGCATAATGTATAACATTCGTTAAATTATTTTCAAACGGTCGTATTATTTTTGTCGTAACCTGCTCTCAGGTCCTGACATGCTCGGATGGTCAGGACTTTTTCGCCGACCTTTGAAAGTCGGCGTTTTTTTGGGGCGTACTAGCACGGCAGATGGGAGCAGTGGATTGTATCCGTGACACGGGCGTGCAGTAAAACGACCTCAGGGCTGCTTAGATTTTCTGCGTCTGCGGTAACGGTCGAGACTCGAGCAAGTGATCCTGCTCGCATTTTGGCGCGTGGTCTCTACAGTGATCGACCGACTCATGTAAGTGCGATTCGATGAGTTCGTGACCGCAGACCTTATGACGCGTCTGAAAGTTGCACAATATGCGCACCGAATTGGGTGCCAGCGCTTCACATCGGGGATATGCGTCAATGCGGCTGTTTCGTTAAACTGAACTCGGCGATCGGGCCGTACCGTTCTCCGACATTCAAGCCGATCTCTTCAGAAATGCTCGAAACTGCTTAGAACCGGAAGCCTCGAAACCGTTCCCGCCGATGCTCCTCGTCGTAGTGCGCCCGCGCGGGCTTGACTAGATCGCTGCGCGAGACGATGCCGATCAGCCGCATCGACGTTTCATCGGCGATCACGGGAACGCGTTCAAGTTCGTGCAGCGCAAGGCGCGTGGCGGCCAGTCGGCACGGTTCGCCGGGCAGGGCGTGGATGAGAGAGGTATCGCGTAACAGATCGGCGGCGCTCAGCGTGTGATCGGCATCATCGAGCGCCGCGCGGTCCAGCATGCCGATGAAAGCGCCGTCCCGCACCACCGGATAGGCGCGATGCCGCTGCGTTGCGCCGAAGTATCGCGTGAGGACATCGGTGAGCGGCAGAGCGGCGTCAATGGTCTGCACGTCGCGCGTCATCACATCATCGACATGATAGCGTTCCAGCGGGTCCACGCCATATTCGCGGTAAATGTGATATCCGCGCCGCGCGATTTTCTCCGTCATGATCGAGCGCCGCATCACGACCGTGGAAAACCCATGTGCGACCAGCGTGGCGGCCAGCAAGGGCAGCAGCGCGTTGGCGTCGTGTGTGAGGCCGAACGCGAACACGATGGCCGTGAGCGGTGCGCCCAGCGTCGCGCCGAGCGTGGCGGCCATGCAAACCAGCGGCCACAGCGCGGCATCGTGGCCGGGTAGAATCGCGCCGAGCACGGTGCCGAGACCCGCGCCCAGCATCAGCAGCGGCGCGAGCACGCCGCCCGAGGTGCCCGAGGCGAGCGCTACGACCCAGATGATCGCCTTCACGGCGAGGATCGCGAGCGCGGCGTGAATCAGAATGTGCCCGTGCAGCAAATCGCCGATCACGTCATACCCGACACCGAGCGCGCGCGGCTCGATGAATCCGCCGATCCCGACCACCAGCCCGCCGATCGCCGGCCACCACATCCAGTGCAGCGGCAGCTTGTGAAACGCGTCTTCCAGCTTATAGAGCGATGCCGACAAGCCCGACGCCAGCGCACCCGACAGCAAGCCCGCGAGCAGGCACGAGAGCAGCGACATCATGTGCGGCGGCGCGGTGTCGAGCGGAAACAGCGCGCCGGTGCCGAACACCGCGGCGCGCGCGAAGCCCGCCACCGCGCATGAAAGCGCCACCGGCAAAAAGCTGCGCGGCCGCCATTCGAACAATAGCAGTTCGACCGCCAGCAGTACCGCCGCGACCGGCGTACCGAACACCGCCGTCATACCCGCCGCCGCGCCTGCCACCAGCAGCGTCTTGCGCTCCGCCGCCGTCACATCGATATACTGCGCGATCAGCGAGCCGAGCGCGCCGCCCGTCATGATGATCGGCCCTTCTGCGCCGAACGGCCCTCCACTGCCGATCACGATGCCCGACGACAGTGGCTTGAGCACCGCCACCTTTGGCGACATGCGGCTTTTGCCGAAGAGAATTGCTTCGATCGCCTCGGGTATGCCATGACCGCGAATTTTTTCCGAACCAAAGCGCGCCATCAACCCGACGATCAATCCGCCGATCACCGGAATCACGATCACCCACGCGCCGAGTGTATTGAGCGCGGGTGAACGATCCTGAATACTCAGGCTGCCAAAGAAGAACAGATTGGTGAACAAATGAATCAGCCCGAGCAGCACGGCGGCTGCCAGTGTGCTGACCGCGCCGATCACTGCGGCCAAGGCGCAGATACGCAACAAGCGGTCGTTGACTGAAAAATCCCGCTTGTGATGATGTGGATTCATGACGCGACTCCTAGGGTCGAAGATCAATGTTCGGCACGCGGAACGCGCCTTCGAGCGACTTCAGCTCGGCGCGATGCAGCGCCGCCAGCCGCTGTAGCATCTGCTCGCCTTGCGCTTCCAGATGCACCTGCACTTGCCGGCGATCGTCGGGACTCGGCTCGCGCCGCACGAAGCCAGCTGCCTCGCAGCGCGTGACCAGCGCCACCACGCCGTGATGATGCGATTGCAGCCGCTCCGCCAGTTCACCGACCGTCGCCCAGGCGCGATTCGGAAAACCCTTGATATGCAGCAGCAACAGATATTGCAGCGGCGTGATGCCTTCTTCCTGCGCCGCGCGCTCCGAAAAGCGTTCGAAACGGCGCATCTGATAACGAAATTCCGACAACTGTTCAAAGTCAGTCTTGCTTAAGGTACGGGGCGATTTCATGCGCGCTTCTGTGCTTTTTCGAAGGACTGCCGATACAAACCGGCGATCAGATCCGACTCGGTGATCATGCCGACGAGCCGTTCGTCATGATCGATCACTGGAATATGATGATGGCCAAAGTGCGCGAACATCGGCACCAGTTCAGCAATCGGCGTGCGGGCAGAGATGGTGCACACGTCCATCGTCATCAGTGCGGCGACGCGTGGCGGACCATTGCGCGGGCCGTTAAATATGCGTTCAATGACGCCGCGTGTGCCGGTAAGGCGTGACGGCGCGAGATCCGCGCGCGTGACGATGCCGCGCACGTGCCGCGCTTCGTCCAGCACCGGCAGCGCCTTAACCTGATGCCGCGCCAGCAGCGTGGCGGCGGCCTGCGCGCTGGTGTCCGGCGTGATCGATACCACCGCGCGCGACATGATTTCCGCGCACGTCATCTCGGTGAAGCGGCGTGCGTAGGCCTGCAGCTGCATTTCATGCAGCAGCGTTTCGAGATCGTCGAGATCGACGTCGAGCAGTTCGCTGCGGCGCGCCAGCACGGCCTCGAGGTCGGCGCGCGGGAACGATGCGTTATCCGGCGTTTCGAGCGGTTTCGGCAGCGCGTGGCCGTGCGGATAGCGATGCCTCGTCAGCGCGTGAAACGCGATGGCCGAACCCAGCAGCACGACGGACTGAAGCGCGACCGGCGCGAGTACGAAGCCATAACCCAGAGCGTGGATCGGCGGGCCGCCGAGCAAGGCCGTTAATGCCACCGCGCCCGATGGCGAATGCACGCAGCGCAGCGCGAACATCGCGCAGATGGCTAGGCCGACGCCGAGCGCGGCGGCATCGACTGGATCGTGGACTAAGCGAGCGCAGGTCACGCCGACGATCGCCGAGATCAAATTGCCGCCGATGATCGACCATGGCTGCGCCAGCGGACTAGCGGGCACGCCGAACAGCAGGACGGCGGATGCGCCCATCGGCGCGATCAGAAGCGGGATGGCGAAGGCGTCGCCGGGCAGAAGATGCGCGACACCGCCCGTCAGCGCAATGCCAAACAGCGCGCCGACGCCCGCGCGCAGGCGCTCCGACCACTTGAGCGCGACGGGTGCGGGAAGGAATCCTCGAAGCCAGCAAAGCAAAACAGTGCGTGACACTTTTATAAGTGTTTGGAATACAGTCGGTCGGTGACACACCGCTGTTGTGTGTCCGTCTGGGTGCTCTGGGTACTCTGGGTGAGATTATATCGCGACGTGATATAAATTCCTAACCCGCGCTAACGCGTTTTGCGTGGCGTATAAGGTGGCAATCGAAGGTGTCTTGCAAGTTCCGCAAGTCGCCGCTACCGGGATACAGGTCGATGTCGAAGACGAATGCAACGTACGCGCGAATTACCACGCACCACGGCGGACCATTGATAATCTATGCTCAATCGCTTTGTGTTCGGCACGCCGGGCTTTCCGCTTTCGGATGTGCCGCTGCAGTCCATTGCAGCGGATATCGCGGCGGGCCGTTTCAATGCGAAGCCCTCCCGCGTGTTCTCGTTCGACGAGATTTACGCAGCCCATCGCGTGATGGAAGCCAGCGGCAAGATGGTCGTCGTTCATTGAGCCGGGAGAAACCACATGTCCACTAAAGCCGCCATCGTCACGGGCGCGAGTCAGGGGATCGGGCGCTCGACGGCGATGCGCCTCGCACGCGATTTCGATTCGATCGTGCTCGTCGCACGTAATTGCGCCAATCTCGAAGAGACCGCCGATGCGGTTCAGAAGGCCGGCGCAAAGACGATCGCAATCGACATCGTCCTCGCACGGCCCGAAGCCGCGCAACACGTCGTCGATGAAGCGCTCGCCGCGTTCAGCCGCATCGACGCGCTGCTCAATATTGCAGGCGGTGCCGCAGATCGATCTGTTCGACATGACCGACGAACAATGGGACGCGGGCCTCGCACTGAAGCTTCACGGCGCGCGCAGGCTGACGGTCGCGGCATGGCCGTCGCTCAAGCAGTCGTCCGGATCGGTCGTGCTGATGTTGGGGAATTCCGCGCTGTTTCCGAAGGCGCCGTATTCGACCGTCGGCACGATCAACGCGGCAATCGTCGCGCTGGCGAAAGCGTTTTTTTCTCTGCGATTGTCCATTCGGTGTCTGAACAATCGCAGAGGGTCGGCCAAGACCTGACGCCCCCATTGCGCGGCGGCGGCTATCTCCAGCGACGAGGCAGATGCCATCGCCTTCGGCCGACCGTTCATCGCAAATCCAGATTTGCCGCAGCGTTTCAGCGCAGGCGCTCCGTTGGCGGCCGATAAGGGGGCGTTGTGTTTCACGCAGGCGCTCGAAGGCTATCTCGACTACCCCGCACGTCATGCCCGCCCGGAAAGGATGTAACGCAAGAATAGGAGCTAATGGCAGTGCGCACAGGCGGCATTGACGGGCAAGGCTCACACCGCGTCGGAAGAACAAGTGCGATGGCTCCTCATCATCAGATAAGAGAATGCAGGCTGCGAACGAAGGCGTTGCCTAAGAAATTTCACCAGAATGCTTACGTTCGCGGGAATGTTCACGCAGCTTTTCTTGTGCATGAGCGATGTGTTGGAGCATGTCTGCCCGGTCGTCGCGACTTGTCGGTGCGTCAAACGTAAGGGCGAAAAAACCGATAACGATCCCACGAGCGGCGCCGAGTTGCTCTCGAGCTACATGGGGATATTTTGTCAGGCTATTTGCTTCTTCTATATACCGGTTAATTGCCGCCCATGTCCGTTCGCGCAGCGTTTCATAGCTATATTCCATGGGATTTGACGTGCAGAATTTTCTTGATAGAAGCATCGCTCGACCGCTGAGTGTCTTCAGTGCCCTAAGCCTCGTTCTGGATTTGCCCCCGTAGTTCCGGACACCATCTCACACCAAGGTTGATGAATCGGCTTTACGTCGGAACTCGCGCGGCGAGCGGTATTTCAGCGCGCTATGCGGGTGTTTGTCGTTGTAGTGTTCGAATGCGACGGCCAGATTGCGCACGGCGGTCGCCGCGTCCGGCTTCGGCATGAACGCAACGTAATCGCGCTTCATCGTCTTGACGAAGCTTTCTGCCATGCCATTGCTCTGCGGGCTGCATACGGGCGTGGTCAACGGCTTGAGACCAATATCTGAAGCGAACGCGCGGGTCTTTTCGGCAATGTAACCCGAACCGTTGTCGCTGAGCCATTCGATTTGCGCGGGCGTTTTGCGAACGTTCCCGAAACGATGTTCGACAGCCGCCAGCATGACATCGCGCACAACGTCGCCGCTATGACCGCCTGTCGTCGCTGCCCAGCTGATCGCTTCGCGGTCACAGCAATCGAGTGCGAACGTCACGCGCAGCGGCGCGCCGTTGTCGCAACGAAACTCGAAGCCGTCAGAGCACCATCGCTGATTGCTTCTGGGCACCGCCACCGTACCTTCATGCCGACGCTCGATGCTCGGCCTCGCAGGCCTCCTGTGAAGCAACAAATCGTGCTGGCGCATCACGCGATAAACACGTTTCGCATTCACTCGAACCTCACACCGCAATTCCCGCTCGCTTCGCAGCAGGCCCCAGACGCGTCGATAGCCGTAGCTGGGCAAGTCAGCAACGAGCAAACGAATTTCGTCGACAATGCCAGCATCATCCGTTTTGCGTGCGCGCCGGCCATCCTGCCAGTCAGCAGTCCGGGCGAGCTTTACCGACACATTTGAGCGCGCTACACCGAGAACGTCACAGACCTGCTTCACTGGCCGTCCCCCGGTAATGAGGGTGAGCGCGCAATCCATTTTCGCGACTTCATCACCTCCACGGCTTCCCGGAGAATCTCGTTCTCCATGGTCTTCTTGCCCAGCAGGCGCTGGAGCTCCTTTATCTGCTTCAGCGCGTCGCTCAACTCGGACGCCGGCACAACTTCTTCTCCAGCGCTCACTGCCGACAGGCTGCCGTCCTGATGCAGCTTGCGCCACTGAAACAGCTGATTCGGATTGATGCCGTGCAGCCGAGCCACCATCGAAACTGTCTTGCCGGGCTCGAACGTCTCCCGAACCATCGCCAGCTTCTCATCAGCCGACCAGCGCCGTCGGCGCTCAGGTCCCGTCAACACTTCCATTACTTCGTTCTTGTTGTTAGTCATATACACAGTCTTATGCCTACCCGCTATTGTAAGTGGGAGACTGTGTCCGGTCTTTCAGGGGGCTGTTCCACGTTCGGATTAACTGACGGTTCGCAAACAAGCCATCGCAGGAATGAGCGTTGGTGTTGAGGTCCATTAATTCTGCTACTGGGTGCGCTAATAACGCTAATGGAAAAGAGTCACTAACTCGTTGATTTTATATGCATTGATGTGACTTTTCGAACCCTCCGATGCCGTTGCCGGGGCGCAACGTTTCCCTATGCCGTGGCCCCTAATTCTGCTACTACCCCGGTCCGGTGCGCTAATTTGCTACCGCAGACTAAAACGATATAGCGACGCGCGTAGGCGGATGATGTCCAGATTGGCGCTCGAGCGTAGTCTGATCGAAGACCGTTGGCATAGCCCCTACTTCGCTGGAAACCAATCGGGTTGGACCCCGGGTCGCAGCATTGTAGGAACACAGGGGAACAGGCGCACGACTTAGACAGCAAGTGTGCCGCAGGAATTTAATGCGCAACGCTGCTCACGCTGGGAAGCAAATTCCCCGCCGACATTGAAAATTGCCCGAGCTAGAGTGCATTAGCGGAATTAGTGCACCCAGTAGCAGAATTAACGCACCTCTACACCAAGTGCGGACATCCCGACTCGCGGAAGTTCCAAACAGGCATAAGCGCCGTTCTGCAAGGTGTGATCGGCGCATGTTGCACCCTTGGCGCGCGAGCGTCTCTTGACTTGGAACATGGCGACTGAGAGCGGCTGTCAAAGCTTTGAACTGCGTTGACCACCGACCGCTTCCGGCCCAGTGGCCGCCGAAGCAAACCTGTGCCCTCTTGCCGAAGCTAGGCTTTCCCTGATGTCAGCGCTTGAAGTGCTCTCAGCTCCTTTTCGAGAACATCGGCAGCGTCGGCATGCAGTTGGGCAAGACCAGCATCCATCTCAAAGCCGGATGGTGTGCAGCGAGTAGTGGCGACGTCGCGTAGCACTTCTGCAGCCATGCGAAGCGCGTCGGAAAGCGAGAGAGTGTTCATAAGTGTAAGGAGCGGATGCGCCGACCGGCTTAGCCGGGCCAGTATCCCAATTGAAGCAGCTGCCGCGCCAGGGTAGCGCCAGTTATTTGCACGTCAATGGATGTTGCAATAGGAGACGAACGGTTTGATTATTCCGCATCATCATCCGCGTAGTAACGTGCCGCCGCCTCAAGCATGCGCCGCTTCTCTGCCTTCACGTAAATGGACGTGGTCTGGAGTGACGCATGCCCAAGGATCGACTGAACAACATCCGTCGGCATATCTCGCGCGACGGCGCGAGTCCCGAACGTATGCCGAAACGCATGCGCCGAGGTGTTGAGCAGCTGCACTAGGTCTTCGGTGCTCATCTCACTTAGCGACGCAGGATCCGCACGCAGCTCAACCACCAGTCGTCGGACGGCCATGCGCACCAGCCTCCCGAGGGCGTCCGGCGTGTAGGCCACGTCGTGGTCGTCAGTGGCATGCCGATTCTGTGCAGTGTTGGTTTCCGGAATCCAGAGTGGCGCGATCAGCGGCCCGTGCGCCTGACTATCAAAATTGCGATCGCGGTCGGCCCAATGAGCGCGCAGTGCATCAAGCGTGGCGCCGCTCACCGGCACGGTGCGCTGCTTGCGGCGTTTGCCGACGATCGTCAGGGTCCAGACGGTTCGAGGACGCACCCTAGTTGATTCGTCTGCTAGTGGACCCTCTCCTGGTTGGCGTCGCGCTGATGTCGATGACTCGCTTCTGACGTCAGAAGGCCGCAGATCTTCCCGCCGGGCCTGAGCCGCTTCCACGCGACGCAGTCCCGAGTCGCCCATCAAGAGAATGGCCGCCCGCGCCGCACGCCACTGAGGCGCCGCATCTTGCTCCACACGCGCGCGAGCCTGCTTGCTCAAACGAACCTCTGCCCCCCCCGGCTCCGTTGGCGTCGGCAGTATTGGGGCCGTGCAACGTTCATCGAGCAGCCGTCGCACGCGCATCCAGAGATCGGCGGGTAGCGCGCGGTGAACCTGGACAGCGGACTCGCGGATCACCGTTGCCGGCTCATGCACGGCGCTCCACGGGTTGCCCGCCAGATAGCGCACCTCAACGAGCCACGCGAACGCCGCGCGAATCACCCGCACGGCATACGCCTGACTGTCGTCCGACAGTCCATCGGGTGCAAAGGGGCGCCAACGACCGCTCGTGCGCGGACGCTTCGGTCCCGTAAAGCTGGCGATTGGCGACTTCAAAAAATCCTTGTACGCCTCGCAGTCTTCCACCAGCAGTGACGAGAGCGGCTTTTGTCGAACGACCACGCTCCACAAAATTAGCCGTTCGAGCTCCCGCGTATAGGCGCGCAAGGTCACCGGCCGATCGCGGTAGCGATGCAAGTACGCGTGCACGGCGGCCAGGTCGTGCTCGGCGCGAATGAAAGCGAAGCTGCCTGCGCGATTGATGCCCCGATGAGGCCCATGGCCGCCCGATAGCTCGGCCGGCACGGCAAGTTGCTCGAAGGGCGCCAGACGCGGCACGGCCGGATCGCCGCCCACCACGATGGGGACCGCCTCGCCCGCTGCGCGAAAGGTGACGTCAAGTGGCCGCGTATCGACGTCGTCGGCGACGCGTGCACCAAGGCTTCGCTCATGCCGACGCAGCCATGCCACCAGGGTCGCCGCGCGCAGCGGTCCGATGCGCGGCACGGATCGCCACCAGCTGCCGCCGCGCGCGTTGCAGTACTCGATCAGGGCGCCCAGCGTGGTGATGCCCTCGCCGATCAATCGTCGTGCGATCAGCGGCCGGAACCACAACTCGACCGGGTGGGCCAGCGCCGGCGTGGCGGCCGCCAGGGTCGACGCCTGCTCGACCATGCGCAGCGTCACGGCGGTAAGGCGCGCGCTGCCGTGCTGCTTGATCGAGGCCTTCAGATGATCGGCGAGCACTGATGAGCCGTGTTTGAGCGCCAGGCTTACCAGGTCATCGCGCATCTGGCGCAGGTAGCGCTCGGTGGTCTCAGCGCTTGCCGCATGGGGCGCGCGTTCGACGTCGTAGTAGAGCCGCGCGATGGTGGCTGCGGGCACGCGCTGCACGAACGCGCGCAGCGCCGTGAAGTCGGTGCGGGTGTAGGTACGCGGCGTGGGCAGCGTCAATTGTTGGGATTGATTGGCCATCGATCTGTCGCGCGCGTGCTCCCGCAGGTGCTCACCTCATCCATCAAACGCTGGCTTTCATGTCCGTAACGTTGCTGGTCAAAGATCGCCACTTCGCCCGAACGGTCTCAACCTCCGATTCGCCGAGAACCCATGCTAATGGGCTTTCGCCAAGGCGTAAATGGCGTTACCCCCATTTTACTCATTAAAACCTTCACTGCTAATGATAATTAGCAGACAAGGCAATTCTGTTGGTCGGGTTGTTTTGGGCCGGCAATGCCCGACTTCCAGATCGCTGCACGGCCCTTCCGCGGCTGAAAGACCGTGTGGATCATCGGAGTAGCTGCCATTACGCCACCTCGATGTTGAACGCCCTCTTGGTCGTGAACTCAATCCTCCTTGTCGGGCAGCCTGTGCCCTTTTGCGAGGATTTGATTCCGTTGCACTGTAATGATTGGGGCTGGCAGGAAACGATCGTTCGAACAGAATAGCTACGGGTATACCCGTTTTTTGGTGATCCCGATGCTATACGATTATCAGGCTTGGAGGCGGCGCCAGTTCTGCGGCGGATCCGGCGCCAAAGTCCCCGCTGGCGGGCCACCGCCTAACCCTGCGCGTCTTAAATGTTTGGGAAGAGATCACGCAAGCCGCGTCGCCGGCACCCGCCATGACACGCGATGACACGAGCCTGCTGTGGATCTACGCCTAGCCGGACGGCCAATGGGCCGGCCAGTATGTCGACCCGTATCGCGCCCTCGATCTCGTGCGCGACTGCCCCTCTCCCGCGGCCGTCGAGGCGACCGTTTTACGCGACTTTGGAGTATGCCCTGGGCGCGTTGGGCTCGAGCCGCTCAGTCTGGACTTCGAACGCCGGATGCTGAAGAAGGCCGATCGCGACATCGCTGCGGCGCGCAGACGCATCCGCAATCAGGAAGGCCTGCTGGCGACGCTCGAGCAGGACGGGCGTGACACGGCGCACGCGCGCGAGTTGTTGGGAGTTTTCCGGGAGACGCTGCAGATGATGGTCGAACACTGTCAATTGATCGTCGAACAAGTCGAGCGGCTCAATCGTCGAGACCGAGTTCAGTAGGTCGATGCCTAACCGACGCTCTCGCGGAGAGCCGCTCTGGATTTCCTTATACAAAAAACCGGACCGTGCCCTGCTCCATCCTGGGCGGGTCCTGACCCAGCCATACCGATAGCCGAGCGAAGCGGTTAGTGCGATCGACGCATCCAGATCAGGGCGATGACCGCGGCGGCTAGGCGACTGACGGGACGCGCCGCTGCCTGTCCGGCGGCCGCGCGGTGCTCCGCCTTGATGTCGGGCGGCACCCGGTTTAATCGCTGCCAAATGCCGATCGGAAGAAGAATGGCATTATCGAGATACCCGAACCGGAATGAAGTCGGGGATGATGTCGATCGGCGACAGGGCGTAGCCCGCCACCAACAGCACCAGCCCTTGGCGTACCACGGCACCCGCGGCTCTCTCGCCGCGAGATAGATGGCATGCGCGTCGCGCTTGATCGAGCGGGCCAATACGTTCAGCTTGCCAGTCGTTGGCTTCGCCCTCTACTGTTCCATGGATGCGAAATCTTACTGACTCGGGCCGGACGACCTGCGACTCGACGAGTCGTTGCTACAGGCTTGGTACCGGCTCTCCAGCAAGCTCTCGACGTCGGCGGTCGGGCCTAGCATGTTCTTTGTGCTAGGTGATTGATGAAGGAGACTGGTAGTTGCATTCGGGAGGTAGGTCTGGCAGGCCGTTGGGGGCACAGGCATTTTGCCCGGACCGTTCCGACGCTGGAGCAAGTGGCGGCGACATTGCAGCCGCCTTCGAGAGGAGTCGACATCGCGAGCAGAACTTGAAGGGAGACTGGGAGCCCGAAGTAGCGCTCAGGCGCTCGTCTTTGTCAGCTCGCGCGATATCACCGAGCACAGACACCGCGTCGAGGAGATCGAAGATCGGAGCACCGCCTGGTGATGAGACACACAAACCTTTCAACGCGTCCGCAGCGACGTACGAAACCTGCGGACGAAAAGGTAGGACTTTATGCTCCGAGTCTCGCCATCGATAACTGAGTTCACCCGGGTGAACTCTCGGACTGCAACGTTGCTAAGAAAGCTCGAAGCGATTCCAACTTTTCTGGACCTAAAGTCATCTTATCGATGTCGATCGTCGCCTTCTTGTTGGTCTCATTCCACGTTCCGAACGAAAAGTTCACCCGGGTGAACTCTTGCGCGGTGCGATTGATAAGCGCTTCATATACTCCCTTAGGTGGAAGAGATTTTCCGGCGACTGCTTTCGCTGCACTGATGACTGCGGCGGAATCAGCATCAATCACCTGCCTTAGTTTTTCTGCCCACTTCGGGTGGATATCGCTCGGCGACCGAAACGCATTCACAACAGCGTCAGGCAGTTCGGCAAGGGCGCTGTACCGACTCATCAGACTCTTGGTCTTCCCAAGTACGGCTGCAATCTCAGACCAATTTCGGTAGAGCTTGAGATCAATTCCTCGTCTGTAATGCATTGCAAGCTCATACGCGGACAGGTCTTTTCGCTGTTCGTTCTCCCTGCTCATCTCTTCAAATAGATCCTTGTCCGACATATCCTCTTGAATCATTGCCAGGACCTGTAGTCCGAGTTCCAGGCACGCTCGATGTCGTCTGTGCCCGAACACAACTTCGTAGTTCTCCGGGCCGATTCGTCTCACTTTGATCGGCTGTACGTTCCCGCCTGCGCTCAAGATCTCTTGCTTGAAGGCTTCGAATGACGGTCCTCCAAACGACCGCTCGATTCGATTTGCAAACTTCGAAGCTTTAATCGACTCCGGTGGGAGTTTCCGCGTGGGGTGCGCCCCATCATGAAGCGCGAGTCTCCTTTGCGCCTCGCTCAGGTCCCGTTCAACTTTTTCAAGTTCGCCTGTAAAATCCGTGACTCTGTTCATCGCAATTCGCGGCGTTCTCCGTTCCAGGCGTGGCATGAGTGCCGGATCTAATGCCGCAGCGGCGAGTCGAGCCGCCTCCTCTTTCTTACTTGTCATCAGCTAACTCCTTCAATTAACCCAGACACGTCGGATTTGAGCCTCTACTTGATCGACGGCTGCGTCATAGGCAACCCGCGCAGTCTGATATGTCTTGGCACTACCCGTGTACTTGGTTATGTCATAGACCGTAGAAAACTTGGTCCCGGACGAGCTCGATACAACTGTCTTCGGAATTTCGCCTGTCATCAGCTTGTCCCCGTACGCTACCTTCACCCATTCCCTCACGACGCTTTCGTTCACATTGCCCTGACCCTCCGTCATGCAAAGCAACACGTCGATAAATTTCCACGTCTTTTCAGCGCCTGCTTGCTCTGCAATCGAGGAAGCTAAACCCGAAAAAAGAGTCCAGAACTGGCTTGAACTGGCGAAGTCCATGCCGCGAGGCGGTATCGGCATAATCAGCCCGTCAGCAGCGAAGAAGGCGTTCAAAGACAAGTAGGAAAGCGTTGGCGAGGTGTCGATTAAAATGACGTCATATTCCGCTCGAAGGTCGTGCAATCCTTTGTTCAGCACGTCATAAAACCGAAAATCGGGCTCACGCTTCGATTGTCGACTTGGGATGTGGAATTCGGCTGCGAAGGCCACCGGGCTACAACCAACGACGTCCAGTCCATCCCAGTAGGTCGGCTTGACTGCATACCGAAGCGATAGCTCATCGCCGGCGCACAACGGCAAAATTGTGTCTTCCTCTTGGACTTGAGTATCGGGCAGGTAGCCGCATAGGCTCGTGAGCGACCCCTGCGGGTCCAAGTCGATGCACAACACGCGGTATCCGAGAAGCGACAGCCCCTGTGCCATGCACATTGTCGTAGTCGTTTTACTCACACCGCCTTTGCTGTTCCCGGTGGTCACGACTACCGCCCGGTCATCGGGTCCGCGCGTATACGATCGTCCATAAGCACGCGCCCATCGCCGCGCTTCGGCCAACGTGAAATCGCGACGGGATTTGTTTATTTCTTTGCCGGCGGGAAGATCGCCCTTTGCAACCCGTCTCATTAGGGCGCTGCGATCGATGCGGCAAAGGGCAGCAAGTTGCGCGACGGAGAAAGTAGGGGGCTTTTTGATGTAGTCCGGCGAAAAGATGCTGTTCCGAACACGCTCCACAACGTCCGCTACGCGATTGGCCTGGTCCTCAATGTCATCGATCGTGTATTCAGGGCGCAAAGGATCAATCATTGTCAGTCCGATTAGAAATTGTTGTTATAATCGAAAAAAGTAATCGGCACTAGAATACCTGATCGAAGCCGAGGAACAAAGCAAATGACAAAGAAAACGCCGGGTCTGATTTCCCCCGAATTTCTCGAATCCTCAGAGACGACCGAGAAGGTCGCGCCCAAGGAGACAGCACTCGAGATCGTCGCAAGGCTAGAGAAATCCCTCGCAGGGAGGAAGGGCGGGAGTCAACAGTCGCCGCGACCACCGACGCGTGTCCAAATTCCGCTATGGTCGGAAGATCATCGGCCCGTGCTGCACGATCTGGTTCGGTCCGCGCTCTTCACCTGCGCGCAAAGGGATGCGCGTATGGATCTCAAGGCCAAGCCGATTTATGCGCTGGAACACATCAAAATCACGTACACGGGAGAGGAACTGCGGCAGCGCGACTATGACGTCTACTTGCAAATCCTCCATTTGTCTCGCGGCGCCACTGTGGACAATCGGCAGGAGTGGGTCGAGTTCGAAGCCCGTTCTCTTATAAAGATGCTTGGCTGGACGCAAAACTCCCGCAGCCTTCTAGAACTGCGGGAAACAATACGTCGCTTAACGGCATGCGCGCTAGAGGTAACTCGCTCCCGCACGAAAAGCAGTGTTCCCGTTGTCTATGGCGGACCACTCTTGCTCAAGTACGCCGGTGCGCAAGAGGGCGGTTTTGACGAAGTGACCTTTTGGAAGGTGCAGATAAACAGCGAGGTCGCAGCACAGCTCAAACCTGGCGATTACACACGTATCGATTGGCAAATTAGGACCAAGCTTTCTCCTTTGGAGAAATGGCTGCATGCCTTCTACTCGACCAATCAGCATCCGTATCCAATGAAAGTCGAGACGATACATAAGCTATGTGGATCCCGTATGGCTGAGATCAAATTTTTCCGCCGCGCGATCAAAGCCGCACTGGATCGCTTGACGGAAGTAGGGTTTCTTTCATCTTGGGAACTCGACGAAACGGACAAAGTCACGGTGGTCCGCGGTCAAATGCTCACCGCCAACGTCGATCGGGTATCGAGCGACGGGACTGGTTGACCTGAAGGCCAACGAACCGAAGCGCGGATTAGTCAAATGATCACCACCGCTTGAATACACGGTGACTATTTGACTCTCAAAAACCGTTGAGCTCGCACCAAATCGAGTCAAATAGTCACCAACCGAGAGAACAACCAGCCTTTCGACGGGTAACGCAGGGGTTTGCAGGCCTGCGGACCACAAAAAACGTGCCAATCACAGAGGTAAGAGGATGAAACGCCCGTTATCCACAGGCCAATAGTCGAATGCTCACCCCTCTAAGTCAGATGTGCACCAACGATAGTCAAATGCTTACCGGAGTTAGTCAGATACCCACCGATTCTAGTCAGATATTCACCCCTGGACTTGCGTAAACCTATGACCACATTGGGAAAAGAGGTCCCGTCGACCGATGCTAGAAGGTTTTGAGAAGGTTTTTAGCTCTTTTTTAAGAAATCTCAGATAAAGAAAATGGCTCGGCTTCCGTGGAGAGGGAAGGGTCCGCTTCGTGTTCGGCGCGGATGACGATTCGTTTCACCTTGCTTAAAGTCGAAGTCATTTCGGCCACGCACCACGCACCGTCTGCTACCTTGAGAACTCAATGGGCCGTTGGGCTTGGCATCATCAGCGCTAGTCTCCGCGCGCTTGAACCTCGCTGCAAACCCGCATCTGTTCGTCCATCCCCGCGATCATCTTCGCAATCGTTTTTTTGTCCTTCATCGTTAGCAAAGCCGTCGAGCTTGGCGCGTTTGAAATGGTATCTTTGGCGAATCAGAGTCGACATAGGCAAGCGGGTGTTGCAAGCTATGTGTACATGGACGCCTGCGAACGCCTAGATCGCTTCACGCTCATCGGACGAAGGTCGCCGTTGCCAGTGCCGCGCGGATGCAGTAGCGATCGCTTTCGCCAGGGAAAGAATTCGACCCGACCGACTGGTGTTCATCGGTCAAGCGTTGAATGACCCCCGTGTTTCGGATAACTAAAGAAGATGTGTTAAGTTTCATTATTTCAAATCGTCCGTAAAATACTTTTCTGATTAGGAGAGTTCATGCTGGCAAGGCTCGACCTTCCGACGCAATAAAATTTGACTGCGCCAGGGTTCGGTTTATCTTGCCGGGGCGGTCGGATGCGACTGCTCAATCGGGCGAAGGACGCACGAGAATGAAATCGTGCTTCAGCGTTTTAGCGCGCATCTGGTCCAGTTTTGCCGCTGCGAAATCAAAGCTAGAAGCTAATGCAGTTGGCGAATCATTTTGGCATTAGTGAAAACGCTAACATGCCGAAGCGCCTTTTGTCGACTATGTTTCAACGAAACTTCCCGTTCGCTTTCTTGGGTAGACACCACGCATGCGGATTCCGCCTCATTCGAAGCACCCGGCAACGAACTGGCCGTCCGCACATCACAGCCTTCTCGTTCAAGGCTGATTTCCCGTAGTCGATTCCTTATGTCTGAACGTACAGGGAGCCGAGAATAAACTAATTCGTACAACTATAAAATGGGCGACTGGTAGCGGTTCACGACAAGAGGTCTCGAATGAGTGAAAGTCTGCTGAACTGTCACGCCGTCGAACTCGAACCGGCTTATTCCAGCCAGGTGGAAAAGGGGACTGGCACCAGCGGAGATCAAATTGCGAGTCGACCGCGACGCCGGTTCCTGCAGAGTGGTGCGCTGCTGGCGCTGGCGCCGTCGCTGAACGTGGTGCCTCACGGAGGAGTGCCGATGCTATTCGTCCGGCGCACCGCCGACGGATTCGCGCTCCTGCGGCGCGGCGTCGTGATATGGCAGGTCTCGACGGTCTGGCTTTCGGGGTCCGCAAGGCTTTCGCTCAAGAATTCTCGTCGCGGCGCAGAGGTCGCGTTAAGCGACGCCGTGTTTCCAGGCACGAATA
The DNA here is from genome assembly GCF_023631025.1 of Caballeronia sp. GACF4. Classification (NCBI taxonomy): domain Bacteria; kingdom Pseudomonadati; phylum Pseudomonadota; class Betaproteobacteria; order Burkholderiales; family Burkholderiaceae; genus Caballeronia; species Caballeronia sp. GACF4. The sequence continues at coordinate 55,865 of NZ_JALQDW010000019.1, read as the reverse complement.
TCCGTTGCGACTTCAAATTGCTCGCAACGTTGAACTACGCGCGCGTCCACGTCGCGATCGAGCACAGTCTCGGCGAAGCTATTCGTCATACAGATCTGGAGAACTGGCTGGTCGGCAGCGAGGGGCTTCTACTCGGGCACCGGCAGCTTGGGCTCCAAGTGAAAGTCGGACGTTTCGCGGCGTTGACGCAATCCGGAATAACTGAGGTCTTTTTGCGACCCGACCTCGGCTTGCGGCTGCACTCCGCTGGCTCATTCGAAGTGAACGGGCATGAAGTTCGGGGGGGCTTCGACGACTGTGTCATGGAACCCGCCGGTGAGGCAGAGAAGCGGCTTGTCAACGGAGGCGATGCGCGGGCAATGCGCGTAACGCTCGAGTCGGGTAACGCGGGTCCCGCGCGCGTTCAGCCGCGTCAGTTTCGTGCGGCGCTGCGGTGCAAGGGTTTCGATACCCGTCGTGTCGTATTCGAGGTTCACGAGAGCGCGGGCGGCGGCCCGAGGAATGGTTACGTCGCCCACGCGGTTGAGGACGGGGCGCATCGCTTGGACAGTACCGCTTGCGCACGAGACCAGCCTCGCGTGACGCTTATTGCCGATGGCGTTTCGTTCGGCCGAGTGGCATCGGTCAGGCCGGTTTCGTTGCTTTCGGCGCGCACGTCCCGCGTGAATGTTGCGGCGGACAATCTCGCGATGACCGGGCGATGTATCGACACGACGCCTATGCGTCTCACTGAGCGCGACGGCGCATCGGCGCATCTGGCGAGAACTGTGGTCTGGACCGATGGCACGCTGTCTGACGATGACGGCGTGTCAACGCGGCTGCGCTTTCGCACTCAGGCCAATCCGCCTTATCAGCATGACATCACCGATATTCTCGATGCCGTTCCGTGGCACAAGAAGCAGATATCTCTCGATAACGTGGTCGTCGAATTCAGCCGCGCGGCCGACTGTTTATGGCTGCGCGCGGAACTGAAGGGTTTCGTGCTTAGGCAACGCGCGGGGCGCTTCTTTGTGGCCAGTGCTAATGACGCGCGTACGCCTGCCCGGCTGAAATGGGTGTTTCCTCCGCAGTCGTTCTCCGAACAAGCTTTTCTCGAGGAGCCGCCCCAGGCTACGCCTTCGGGTCCGAAGCTTAAACAGAGCGACCCCATTCCGGAAACCGAATTGTCCGCGTTACGCGTCGCGCACGAGAGCATCCTCGTGTTCGCGCCCAAGGCGAGCCGCATCGATGAATTCGAACTGACGGTGAAAGCGCTGTTAGACCCGCAAAAGTGGGCCATTCACGTAGCGCCCGAAGCCAGCAGCGATGAAAAATGCTGGCGAGACGCGGTTGCCCGATCGAACCAGCAAGGTACGGACGAATACACGCGCCTGGAGTTGCCGTGGCGAGTAGAGATTTCGCCGAATCAGCATGCCGCCCTTGAAACATCGCCGTTGAAGCTGGCGCACAACAGGCATATGCATCCGCTGTTCTGTCTGAGACCGTGTGCCGCCGACGCCAAAGGTGACAAGCGCTTGCCGCTTCGCGCGATTGCATCGGATGACTTCTTCGAGGGCACTTGGTTGCACTATGGTGCGCAGCCCGATCCGTCCTATCGTCCGTATATCGATCCGGTTCGAACGAATCTGGACGAACAGGATCGCAATGAACTTGTCTGGTTGAGCGGTACATGGGGTCGGTACGGCTTGCTCGGCTCCGCCAATGTACGCAAGCTCGAACCGAAGGATCGGCCGCCGGTCGCTTGCAAGCGTCCGGACGCCAAACCTGACGACGTGCACGATGCTAATTGCAAAGACTTGGGCATCTATGTCCCTCAGCCATTCTATGCCGACAGGTTGTTGCTGACTTCGCTCGGCGCATCACTTTGCTCGACAGGCAAATGGGACCCGCCATCGCTGCATATCGAACATGGATCCGATGGAAAAGTACTCGCGATGTCCATGGAAGAATGGACGCACGTGTCGACATTGGCGCGCCCGCACTTCGATCGCGTCGTGGATCGCGGCTTCATGCTGCCCTACGGATTCCGCGTTGCGATCGTTAAGATGACAGTTCGAGAGATTCGTTTCGTAACACACCGCGGACTGATGGCCGTACCTATCCAGCGCTTCTTCCTCCGCGTGGAAGAAGGCGAGAAAGTCTTTCCGGCGGCTGTCGGGCAGCCGCTCGAAAGCCGTAACGGCTTCTTTCAGCCCGAACGTCTGACACTCGATCTGGATCACGATGTGCAGATCGACGACCCGTCGGATCAAAAATACACGCTTGCGGGTTTGGGGCAAGATGCGTTCTGGGTACGAGCGCCGAGCGCGTCGCCCGTTGTGTGCCCGGTTGAAAACAATCCGAACGGTGATTCCCCCACCGTATGCTTTCCCTTTCCGATCAAGATCGGCGCGGACGGGCGAGGAACCGCGCCGCTTGCCTTCGTCAGCAATGACGTTGTACACAATGCAGCGCAGCTCGACCTGGTTGTCGGCGAATTCAATCGTCACGGCGGCTCGCCGCTCGACGCTCACGGCGCTCGCATCACCTATGCGCCCTCCGTCCGTACCGGCGACACGCGCTTCGTCACGCACTTGGCCACGGTTAAGGTGATTGTCAACGAGTCGCTCGTGAATTCCGCAGTGCTGGAAGAGCAGCATCTGCCGCCGTTTTTTCCGGTGCTGGATACGGCGCACGTCGAACTGGACGCCATCCAGCGCGCAACGGCCGGGTCGGACCGGCAGCTGACCGAAGTAGCCTACACGAAGCTCTACAAGTCGGTTGGATTCGCCACGACACCGGTTTCCGATCCAATCCTCAGGTCACAACAGAATTCTCAAACGATCAGTAATCCTGCCGAGGTATTTCTGAACTTGATAAGCCCCGTGACGCTCTCGTACACGAACAATGGCGAGCGCTCCGGCGGAGTAGCGACACCCAACATGCAGCCGAACGCGCTGTCGCGAACGCAAGGTCTGATGTCGGGCTTCGCCGACATTCACGACCCGGGCACGCCGGGCGTCACGGCGCGGTTGTCGCGCATCGTGCAAAGGCGCGCAAACGAGTCGATGCGAAAGCAGCATCCGCTCGCTCGTCAGCGGGTCGCGCAAAGCACGACGCAACAGAGCGCGAGCGCCGCGGGCGGCTTCGGTAACCCGTTCGCATCCGATGCGAAGCTGCTGGGCATCGTGCCGCTCAGCGTGTTCTTCGACGCGGCAGGGCTTGGCGATCTGCCTCGGTTTGTCGAGTCGATCGAAGAGGGTATAAGCGAAAGTCTCGAACAGCTTAAGCGCGCCGCGCAGGAGTTCGGCCAGCAGATCAAAGTAGCCATTGCGCAAGTCAGGAAGACGCTGTCCGCTTCGGACGATTTCCGCGATACGGAAGCGGGGCAGCGCATCCTGAACGATGTCGACGCAATCGACGCGGCCGCGCAACGGCTTCAGACGAGCGATGCGACAAAAATCCCCGACGAAGTGGCCGCCGTCTCCGGGCAGATTCGGAATCTGCGCGACGATTTCCAGACGATCGCCAATAATCCGGAAGCGCTCTTCTCGGTGAATGAAATAAAACAACTGGCAACGATGGCGGCCAGCATCTCGACGATCCTGACATCGAATCTCGCGCAGGTACGACAGAAACTCTCCGAAGACAGGAACGCCGTCGTCGATAAGCTAAATGATTTCGTCGAGCAGGCGCAAAGCGATGCAAGCGAAAACTTGCGCGTCCTGTCCGAACAGTTCATCGAACGCGTGGTGACCGAGCTTGCCGCCCATCGCTCCGATCTCGCCAACATCGAGGCCGCGCTTGCTACCGGAATCGAGGTGCCGGACGCGGTTTTGCGGCTGGCGAAGCTCGTCGAACTGTATCGGCGGCTTTATATCGACGGATTCGGCCTGCAAGACGCGCTCGACCAGATCGTCCAGAGCGTCGTCCACCCGCTGATGGATGATATCGCGACGCTGCGCGCCGATACGCGAGCCCTTCGCACTTCTCTTGCCCGAGACCTCGCGCGCCTCTATGACAAAGTGTTCGATCTTGGCTTCGCCCTTGACTCCGCGTGGCATGTGGTGCAGCAGAATCAGCCCGCGCTCGCCAAACAACTGGCGCCCGCGTTTGCGGATCTGGCCAACCTGCTGAACAGTTATGCCGCGGCGTCGGCAGGCGCGGCTTCGCCGCCGGGGGATCCGCTCGAACTGGTTAACCGGGCTCATCGCTTACTTGCCCGGATCGATGCCGCCGTCGAGGCGGCCGGCAATCAGCTCGAGGCGTCGGCGCAGATGGCCATCGAGAGAGCGGAGAAGGCGCTGTCGTCCGTGTGTGATACGGTTGCCAACGGTCTCGTGACGGTGAGCCGGGATCTGACAAGGATTCAGGACGACCTCAACAAGCTGTCCGTGCTTCAAGGACCTAGGCTTGCGCTGGAATCGTTCGTCAAAAGCACGACGCAGACGATCGATACCGCGTCAAACGGTACGGGCGCGGAGCGTGCCCTTGCATTATGCGAGGCGATTGGCAATCTGCTGGACCAAAGGCTGGCTGCTGCGCCGCCGGACGCACGGAAGTCGCAAGACGCGACACTCATCTCCCTGCCGCAAGATATTCTCGTCGACATGTCGAAGCTTGCCATCGTGGCCTGGGGCGCGTTGCGCCAAATATTGGCGCCCTTGTCGGGCCTGTGTCTCGAGCAGAACGAAACCGTCACGCATATTCTCGGCAAGGATTTTATCGATGACACCAATCAAGTCGGCGCGTCGGCGTGCGCGCTAGTGAATTCGTTCGATGCCGAAGCGCGGCAGATCGCGGTCGGCACGGTCAGCCACTCTAAACCGTCATCGGGCAATTGCACATCGCAATGCGACTGCAAAGAGCTAGCAAAAAAAGTCGTGAATCTGCTCGACCTGGCTCAGCAACTCGAAGATGCGGATTCGCTGTTCGGCAACTGGTTCGCGGCGCTTCGGAACATTCGCTCGAATCTGGAAGCCCGCGCGCTCGAAGAAATCAAGGGCGTGCTCGATAGCGTTGTAGAACGGATGATTCCTGCACGCACGCATCTAGATTTCGTTCTGCCTAAGAAAACGCTTTCCGACTATGCCGGTGTGTTCATTGCACACGGAACGGGTCCGGAAACCGAAGAAAATAAAGCGCATCTTGAACTCGAAGCGCATATCGAAGCGGATCTGATCGCCCGCACGCAATCGAGCAGGTTTTCCGGCAGGCTCACTTCGTTTCAGATCAATCTTCTGGATGTGATTTGCATCGAAGTGCTCGAAGTCCGCTTCGAAGCGAACGACGGGCATTTCCATCTCGATCAGCCGCGCATCGGCGACGTGACCATGGGCGGCGATCTGGATTTCGTCAAGGCGTTTGAGAGTCTGATGGGCGGCACTAGCGGGCCGTACATCGAACCCGTTCCCAACGGTATCCGTGCGGGTTACCGACTGGCGTTTCCGCTCACGCCAGTCGGACCGTTCATCGTTCAGAACTTCAGCTTCGAGGTGGGCATCCTCATTCCGTTTGACGACCGGGCCGCGCTCATCAACGTCGCCATGGCCACAGAGAGCGCGCCCTGTCTGATTTCCTTCGGAATCTATGGCGGTGGCGCTTTTTTTTCGATGTTGGTGGCGGGCACCAAGCTGGTGTCCATCGAAGCGGCGTTCGAGTATGGATTGGTCGGCGGATTTTCCTTTCCGGCGGTGCAGGGAACGGGGCGCGTCGTGGTGGGCTTGTACTTCGGTCTGGAGGGCGGCGCGACGAGACTGCGCGGCTACTTCTACGCGGGTGGCCACGCGACGGTGCTCGGATTTGTATCCATCTCGGCCGACCTGCGACTTTCGATCACCTATGAGACGGGCAAGGGCGCGCATGGCGAAGGGCAATTCCACGTTGAGATCGGCGCAGGTCCGTTCTCATGGACGCTAACTTACACCGTCGAACATTCAGCGCAAAACGCGCTCTTTCTGACCGGCGCGACTCAAATGCGGCTTGCGGACGCGCGTTCTGGCGGCCCGCCGCAATCGTCGGAATCAATTCTTTCGAACCAGCATCTGTGCGGCACCGATTTGCTGAACGATGACAACTGGTTCGCCTATCGTGCGGCTTTCGCACTCGATGATCTTCCGCGCAAAGGTGCTGCATGAGCGCTTCCACGCCCATCGATAAAGACGCGACGCGATGGATCGTCATCCCGAAGGGAATCGACAAGCACCGTGGCGTGCTTGCCATTACGGTGCAATGGATCCCGTCGGAAACCTACGACATGCCCGGCAGTGAATGGCCAGACATTGCACATCGCACGCAGCTCGACATCCGATTGCGCGTCGCGGATTCGCGCACGACCGTGACATGGCGCTTTATGGGAGACGCCTTTGCGCGGCCGGCGGCCATCGACAAGGGATTGTGGGCCCGAGTCTTCGCTCCGCCCAAAGCCTCGAACGACGGATGTGCCAGGAGTACGATGTCCGCCGCGAAAAAGCCTGCTGCGGCGTCGCAGCGCGCCATGGCGTGGGAAACGGCGAATTTGTCGATCTATCTGTCGAACATCGCAACTGCGATGCAGGACGGGCACGCGTCTTACTCGGGTTCGCATATCGTCCAGAGCCAATCCGGTTCCACACCCCTTTCTGCGATGATGCCGACCATCTCGACACGCGCGCTGATGAGAAACCGGAGAGCCGGGCCCACGCCGCGCCCGATCAAATCGAGATCGAACTATGACACGCTGTGCAGCGCTTTCGGCACGGTGCTTGATCTCTACATGTCGAATCCTCCCGCTGCGTTGGACATTGCCAGCTACCTCGGCGAGACAACGGTGCAAACGCAATTGGACGACGGGGAAGCGGCCATCTTGCGGCAGATCAGGTCGGCTTACGGGTATAGCGGATCGCTTAGCCGAAAAACCACGGACGGGCAGCCAGCGACATGGCAGCAGCAACTAGCGGAACAAGGCTCGGGCGGCCTGCGTCACGACAGCCTGAACGCGCTCGCCCGCGATACGTGGCATCGGCTCGGCTCCTCCCCGCTGAGCAAGCGCAGCGCTCGCGACGACCGCGCCATTTTTTTCGAAACGCTGACCGGCATGTTGCCGTGGAAACGGGATCCCGCCCGGCCTCGGGAAGACACCGAACCTCATCCTCTGGCGGGCGTCGGCCAGTCTTTCACCCTGCAGACGCAATTGGGCATGATCTGCGACCTTGAACTCGATCTAACGCAATGGGAGGTCGGCGGCCGCGAGATGCTCCTTTCCCCCAACACGCTCGACATTTGCGCCGCGCCCGCGTTCATGGTCGGCCGGGACACGCCCCGAGCATGGACCAGCATGAACGCCAGCCGGTATCCGTTGGGCGCCGGCGAGGAGGGAAGCGCCGTGCTGTTTCCGCTCGACGACACCCATCTCACCACACTCGAACTACGGCAAAGCATGCAGCGCTTCGTCAACGCGTCGCAGAAGTCACGCGGAGAACTCGATTTCGAGTCACAGTCGCCGAAGGATCCCGATAACGACACGCCGTTCGCGCCCGGTTTCAAATCCGGGCCGCTCCAGATTCTGCGTGGCGGCGCTGCTTCGAATGTCGTAGCAAGGCGCAACAACTCAGGATTGCAGAAGGGTCAGAATGATCAAGAAGTCAAATTCACGCTGAATGAGTTGACCATCGGCGTCAGGCCGGACCTCAGGATCATGTATCCCGGCGCGGCGGACAGGTCGCCGTGGCGTCCGATGCTCGGACGGCACATATCATACCGGTTCGACGAAAAGACGCTCGAAGCCACAACGGGCGATCGGAAATCGGGGCGCATGGAAGGCTATATCCCGCTCACGCGCATGAGCAGCACACTGGACGACAAGCTGACCGTCGATGACGAACTATTCGCGTGGCACGGCTGGAATCCTGCGCTGCCCATGGGCGGTCATCGGAGCGATTCCGCGTGTTCGGATTCGCTTTTGCCGGTGGTCACGGGCGTGCCCGGATCGAACCCCCTGTTTCGGTACGGCGCGTCCATCTGGGTGCGCGCGCGTCACGTGCTGCGCGATGGTTCGTCGTTTCCGGCTCCTGCTCACGAGGTATTGGCCGCGCCGAACTGTGTCGTCCCGGGTGAGTCGACCAATGGCTTTCGGATCCGGCGATACGAACCGCTCAAGGCGCCGGCGCTGTTGCTCACTGAGCCGCTCGAAACGTCCGAGTGGCTGCCGACCGAAGCGTTGAATCACGTCGTGCTCGGGACATGTCGACACGACCCGGCGCTTTCGCGCAAGACGAGTGCGCGCTATTGGCTGCCCGGCGACCTGCGCGATCTCTCGGAAGTCGATCGGCACGGTGCATTCGACAGCGGTCTCACGCCCCGCGCGACAGCCTTCCCGTATCACGCGCGCAACGGCGAGGATTTCGAGACCGTCGATTCGCCGCCCGAGCCGTATCCGCGTGCCGCGCAAAGCGCGACGGATCCTTCGGGTGCGTCGCAACGACAGCCGAAGCTGCCCATTTTTCGCCTCGGGTCGCCGCCCTATCGTGTTCAACGTCCGTATCATCCGGATCCTTTCGTGTGTGGGCTTGTCCTTTCGCTTGCGCGTCAGTCCAAGAGCGGCCAATGGCTGCCGGTCCTACAAGGAAACGAAGCTCTGTGTTTCGTGCATCCGTTTTACCCTGCGCCGCGAAGGTGGCCGGAGGCCGTTGCGCTGCGCATTGCAGTTTCGGGCGAGGTGTCGGCCGGACAGCCCGCGCTGCGCTATACGCCTTCTTCATTCGGAGCAACCGAAGCCCGGCTCGACATCCACGTTCCGCCGGGCGAGCAACTGTCCCTGCTCGCCTGGCCATATGGCCATCCGGACGATCTGGAGCGCGCACACGCTTTCGGCGTACTGGCCGCGCACTGGCACAATTTCGTCAATGCCGAATCGCGGCCCGACGTGCCGCTGCACTTTCCGGCGCAAGGGGTGAGCGGCCTGATCTCCGAGACGTCGGCGATTCTCATCGATCACTTCGTCGATATACCCGATGCGCCATCCCTCAAGCCTGAGCCGGACGGCACGACGAAAAAGCGCGCTCCTCTTTCCGCTCAGCAACCGTTTTCACTGAGCGCCGGGGCCGCGCCGGGTTCGGCCACCGGTCTCGACGTCATCGCGCGGTGGAACGATCCGGTCGATGATCCGGGCGCCGACGCGCCGGTCTATCCGAAACCGGCTAATCGTATCAACGAGGATGCGCCCGGACTGATGCAAGCGCCCGTCTGCGTCATGAGTTCGTATTTGAATGTCGCCGCGGATCTCGCCTTGTCCGATGCGCACGTGAACAAGGTGCTGCGGCCGCCAATCCCGGTCCCGTACAGGGGCACGCAGGATGGAATGTTCACTTTGCCGGATACCCGGCACCGTTACGTCCGCTATGTTCCGGTCGCGCACAGCCGGGTGCCGAAACCGAGCGGCGGCGCGTTTCAGGATGACGCGCTGCGCTCGCGCGAAGGTCCCGGGATCGCCGTAAACGTGCTCGCGTCCGCGCCTCCGCGCGTGCCAGTGGTGCGTGATGTACTGCCGAGCTTCAGTTTCGTCAGGACTCAGCATTCGAATTCGGCAAAGAGCCAGCGTATGGCGGGCGTCACCCTGACGCTCGAACGGGGCTGGTGGTCATCCGGCCCGGACGAACTCCTAGCAGTCCGCGTGTCCATGACGAAAAGCGTAGGGCAAGCGTCATCCGGCATCCCTGTCGCCGTATCCGGATGGGGCGGCGACCCCGCGCTTTCAATCGATGGAAAAATTTCAAGCGCGCTGACGGCTGCAGGCTTTGACGATACCGGCCAGCGCGTGACGGTTGCGGGCGCGCCGCAGGACCTCGTGCTTTTTTGTCCGGTCTTCGACCATCGTGAGAAATGCTGGCGCGTGGATATGTGCATCGAGGTCCCGGACGGCGCCGCTCAACCCTTCCTGCAACTGGCGCTGATGCGTTATCAGCCGCATGCTTTGCCCGGCATGGAGTGCTCCGAGGTCGTGCTCGCCGATTTCATCCAATTGCAGGACAGGCGCTGCGCGAGCATCATGCCGAATCCGCATGATCCGACGAAGTTCCACGTAACGGTCCAAGGTCCGCTCGTGGACGGTCACATGGACCGATCATGTGTCAAGACAAACTGCTGCGATGCAAAGCAGCGCCCGCCTGCGCAACACGCCGGTCAGCCAGTAAAATGCTGCGTGTCGCGACGGCGCAGCGTCGAGGCGTGGCTCGAAATCGCCTCGCGTCAGCCGGGACGTTCGCCTGTGTGGGAGCAGCACGGCGACACCGTCGCGCTTAGTGCGATGGTAGATAAGAATCTGATCGCATGGAGCGGTGAGCTGGCCGTCTCGCCGCGACTGGAACTCCCTGCGCGGCGGATGCGTGTTTGCCTGATGGAGCGTGGACTGTTTCCCGGCGGACCCGTTAAGGACGATCCGGACCATCTGCGTCAAGGGCCGCTTTATTACCTCGATCAGTTGGAGTTTTCGATGACGGAAAACAACGGCGATGATCATCCGTGAGAACCGCGTATCTAAAGGCTTATGCCTAAGGGTTTCTTAGGATAAGTCTAATCGCTACACGAATCGTCCGCGCACACATCGTCAGGCGCGGTTGATTTGAATAACCGCTGCGCCATTTCTCTAAGGGTGAGATCGACATGGTTACCTCGAAATCATCGACACGAAAGAGTGTGTCCAAGGAGCTTTCGCCCAACGCTCAGGCGTCTGTTTCTTCGCTCAACAATGCACTTGAGAATACGTTGAGGCTCCTATCGGAGAATATGTCGAGCCAGCTCTTTCCGGGCGGCATTACCAAAATATCGGTCGATATTAGGATCGCGGGAAACACGGGCATAACCCTAGATATAGAAGGACCTGGCTCGACGTCATCGCATACCGGCGCGGCGAGCGCGGCAGAATGTGCGTTTTTCGTACTGGTCAGCAAATCGATCGACGATCTCGACCTCGCGCCGCACGCCAAAGTCGGGGCCGAGAGCCTCAGGCAGCAGTTCGGGAGTATCGTTGTGTTCACAAGCGGGCGGCGCAGCGTCGACGATCAGGCGCGGGTGATGGCGCATAACATCGTGGAAAAGCAAGATCGTCAGTGGATTGGGAAAACCTACATCAACGGGCAGGAATTGCAAAAGTGGGTCGATGACCATCCCAAAGCGCAGACGCAAGAAGAACTGGAGGCCGGGCTTCTGTCGGTCATGAACACATGGGATGAGACGAAGCTGGGCAATCTGTCGCGGCATCTCACGGGCGCGGCCTTCGACATGCAACCGATCACGAGCGACAAGCGGAAGGCCGTCCGCGACGCACTCGACGAGCTTCCTTTCGTCGAGGCGAACAAAATTTTGGAGAACGAATCCGGTGTAAAGGTTTGGCACGTACCGTTCACCGAATGAAAGGGCCGCCGCACTCTTAAGGGTTTCGCCTGCGCGGCGCGCAGTCGCGCTGCGGCTAACTCGACGGCGTTGGATCTCACGCGCCGCTGCGAGAGACCGCCTCACTTCACGCGTGCCGCGCTTTAGCCGGAAGAAGCCCGCGATCATAAACTTTCGATGGTCGACAGAAGCGCCTTCACGACCGACGGATCGGTCGAAGCGTTGAATCGGAGAATGTAGCCGTTGGGACATTCGATCTCGACGCGTCGTCCGTACGAGTTCACAGGCAGCGCACGCGCAGCGATAAGAAGCGGAGCGAGTTCGATCGGGAAGTAGGTATCGGGGTCGTTGGCTCTCGCGATGATACGTTCGGCGTAGTGGACGCAATAGGGCCTGCCGTCGTCCATGTCGTCGGTTCGGCCGTTATATCGCTGAAGTGCTTTGGTCCAACTTTCAAAGAAGCCGTCCTCCCGGTTTTTCGGCGGTTGGCCGGACGTGCCAAAGCCCTTTCTCGCCAACCATCCCACACCCGCCTTGAGATTGGTGTCGATGTCGCCCGTATTGACTGTCGTGGGTTTGGTCAGGCCGAGACTCAGCTTGTAGTCCGACCAGTCGCCGGGCACATTGACCTGAGCAGGATCGACTGCCCAGGCGGCTTTTGATGCCGCGTCGTTTCCACCGGTTTCCTGAATGATCCACGACTTGACGACCGCCTCGGACAGCGCATCGATTCCCGCGGCCTGATCGGCGGTTGCGCCGATCCATGTCTTGTCCTTATTGAATGCGCCGACCACCGTCGCGATGCTCTCGTCGTGGTTCTGATAGCGACCCTTCTCGAATCCCTTGAACGTTGGAATGGACATGACCGCCTCATCGATGTATGGGAAATGAGTCGGCGCGCCGGCGCAGTGACTTTGCCAGCGAAAGCCTGCCTTGTTCGGCCATCGAATTACAGGAGTAGTGTCGACGAAGGGTAGAAGAATTTGTTTTTTTTGCCAGCTCACATGCGTTTGCAGTGTATGAAAACGCACGTTGGATGATGCTTTACGGCAACGCCACAGGTTGTCATTGTCTCTATCCTTTCGGTCTTTAATTTAGTCCTTGTAAAGACTGCTGGTCGTACTATCCTTCCGATGCGATGCGGCTGTCGGTCAGTGCGGGTTCGAAAGCTAACGTCATAAAACGAGCGTATGGGAGCCGTTATCAGCCATGTCTGCCGAACCTTTAGATACCGTGAGCGAAAACCTCACCGATCCCGGTGAGCCTTGGATTACCGACTCTGATATTGCGGACTTCGAGACGTGTAGGATCATGGCCAACCTCGGGTTTGGCGGAAGCGTTGATCCCGGAGCACCTGAGTTTCGAGTCGACAGTGAAGGAAAGCGGGTCGCAACGACGACGGACATTGAATTCGACAGGGCTCAAGAATTCCTGCACGATTGTCAGACTTCAACTCCGCGCGTAACTTACGGATTGGGTGCGAAGGTCCCCTTCTCAGGTGCAGTGCCTGGGCGAGACTTTACGAAAGTGGACTGCAGCGGATTCGTTCGCGAGGCGTTGAGGCGCTCAACCAAGCCAATATTGGCCTTTCCCGATGGCTCAGTGATTCAACACGAATGGGTTCGCAGTCGGGCATACGCAGCTTGTCCGCTTGCGGACGGCTCCCGTTCAGACGGGATCGTTCGCATCGCCTTTCTTCGGCCTCAGGACGCAACGAGTCGCATCGGACATGTTGTGCTCTTGTACAAGGGGTGGACCTTGGAGTCACACGGGGGAGTCGGCCCCGATTCACGTCCTTGGACCGGTGTGGGTTGGCAGTCGAAAACGTTTATGTACGAGTTCGGGACTAAAGTGTAAGTTAAAACTCATGGTGTTCGGACTGTTCATTAACAGACGCGTGAGGAAGCCGTATGATAAGTGAAGGGCCTTTACAAAAAACTCTTCCTATTTGGGTCGCAACGGTCATCTCTTTTTCTTTCGCCGGATGTGCACGTTTGCAGTTTAACGCTGGGGAAGATCCAGCAGCCCTAACCTTTTACGAAGCAGAGCCGTATTTGTTTGTTCAAACAAACAAGGACTGTGTCTCGACCGCCACTACAATCACGCTGCCGGGAAAAAACGATCGGTGGAATTCCGATCCGGCTATGGTTCGGCTGACCTGTCTGTAAATTTGACTAACGGGATGATCAATTCCGTGGGTCAGAAGACGGACACAAAAATTCCCGAGACACTTACTGCAATTGGAGGACTTGCGACAGCGGGTATTCTCCAAACAGGTAGACAGGTTGTTTGCTCGCCAACGGCAACGTTGTATCCAATAAGAAATGGCACACCAGACGTTGACCATCCGATTGAGTTTCCGGTGACTAGCAAAATCATCGATGGTGAGCCGAAATAACGAGGCGGATTGGTAAGGGACCTCCTCAATCACCGGACCGGCACGGTCTGGTGCCATGATGGCCGCAATTTTTCAGGGGTCACCCTCGGCCTTGAAAGCGTGCGCAAGAAGGACGGCCGGGCCGTTTTGTATCCAAGGACCCAAGCGACCCGGAAAAGAGAAGCCCGCTTCAATTGGCGATTTTGTACTAGCCATATGCCTTGGCCGACGCCCGATGTTCGCCTGATGGGCTGGCAACGACGCACCTGCAGCGGATCAGTTCTTTACCATATTCTAAAAACGGCGATCATTATTCTTTGTATTATATAGAAGGTCGGGAGATATTTTTGAATCGGGGAGATTGAAAAAACATCGGGGCGCTCATCGTAGTCATGGAAAATTCCTGGACAGCCCTTGTCAAAAAATAACTTATCGTCGATTGAGTACCACGGATATTCATGGCATCCCGCTGGCCTTGAACTGTAGCACGCGCACCCCTTATCGACGAGCTGACCGCAAGCTCCTTCATCACTCTTTAAAATGAATACTTTTCTAGCACTTTCGATCGAACCCGAAGACAACTTATGAGAGTCCGTATTGCTTACAACAACAGCCCCACCCATTACGCTACAACATAACCCGCACTTCCCGCCAACGCACTCAAAGCGAGTTTTTTTATTTGCCTCTCTGAGACGCAATAAGCCCGCTCTTCTCGCACGAAGAACGACCGAAATTAACCTCATTAAATCACCTATCTTTCTAAAGCTTTCGCGGCGATTTCCGATAAAATCGCTCAACAAGCATTAAACCAGATCCAAGAACAATCATCGAAAAAATCAGGCTTACCACAGGAGCGAGGAACACAAGGTTGTCGTTACCGAAAAATTTACCATATGCTGCTGAAAGCCAGCCACCCGCAAATCCGGATAAAACAGCGCAAGTAGCAACAGGCCCTAACCTTCCAAGGCGTTCAGGAGGAAGGGTGAGAGCGGCAATGACAACGGGTACTAGGCCGAGTTGGGACCCATATACAGCAAAGACGAGGTCTGCGATGCTAAATCCAAAGGCCGTCAGTCCCTCAACAATGATTACTGCGACACCGGCGCTGACCCCTAGAATTATTCGTGAATAAGATAACTCTATTTTCGAGTCTGCCATTGTTGTGCGGTCATGCGATGACCGCAGCAGATCAGTATGAAGTGCATGCCCAGCCGCAATTAGCTGAGTGGACGCTGTCGAAAGGCTAGCACCATAAAGACCTGTTAGTACTATAAGCAATAATGCGTAGATTAGAGGCTTATCGACGCTTGCTTCGAGTAGAAGAAAGTTTAGTAGGGGATTTTGCCCCGCTTTCGGAACCGTCACTGCTACAAGGAGACATGCGATCGCCGCCAGAGCTCCCCAACTTGCCATTGCGGAAAAAATGCTTCCCCGAAGACCCGCTTTGACCGTCGTTTCATCAGTTGATGCAGCAATGCGCTGCCAAATGGACATGTCTCCAAGAAACGTCGGGATGTTGATAACCGCAATACCCACCAAAAACGATCCTAAACCGTCCCGCCAAGAAAAATCATATACTGTTTTAGGGACATGCTCGGTTACAGCATGTATTCCGCCCATTAAAGTGAGCCGGTATCCGATTAAAAGCGTAAGCGCGGCTATTGACATCCATATAGCTATCATCTGAATCCGATCGGTGATTACAACCGCGCGAAAGCCACCTAAGAGGGTGTAACCGACGCCGATGCCACACAGCAATAGTAGGGCAGCCCACGCCGGCACCTCCGGTGCTAGACCGGTAAGGAATTTTGATCCGACGGTAAGCTCTACAGCTAAAGCCCCAATAAATCCTAGGCTTGTGCATACGGCAGCACCCTTCATTAGGATACGGGAGGTATAGGAACTTCCCAGAAATTCATGAAGTGTCGGTCGTAACGCTCCACGCGATGCTAGCTTTCGCCAGATGAGAGGTGCAGCTAGCCTGACCACAAAGATTCCGGCGGCAGTAGTTATCACTGTCCAAAACAGCCACGTTCCCATAGACCCGGCCAGTTCGGCGTATGCTAGGATCACGGTCGCTAGAGAGATTGTGGCCGCGACCGTGGCTGCACTAAACTCGCTTGAATTTCGAACACGAGCCTGCCGTTGGCCAGTGGTCATCGGCAGCTGGTCGTCGAGTCGCGACGACCTGCCATGTATTCGGTACGAAACAAACAAATAAATACTACCGGATATAAGTATTGAAACGATTGCAATTGATGTAATGGTCATCGAGAGCACGTCCTATCTCGTTCTAATGGATACGTTCACTCTGTCCAGCAGCGAACCGCTTATATCAGGTATCTCGCCACTTATGATCTTGGCAAGCGTTGGCACTTCTTGCCCAAGATAAACATCTACTCGCCACCCCTGGTCAGCAAGCAAGCTGTAGATGGCAATTTCCTCAACCAAATAAAAAATTGAAATGTTTATCGCTTCCGTTTCTGGGATTGCCAAACGTCCCTTTTTGGCTTGCCGGCGGACGAAATTGAGTGCGTCGTCTTCGAGGGAAGACTTAAAATGCATGTTATCGGCGTAAAGGTTTTCAACATTTTTTTTATATTTGTAAAACACGCTATCTTTCATGATCTCGCTACAGCGGACGACCTCTGGTTTGTGCGCGATTTGTGTCAAAATATTATTCAAAACACGTTCACCTTGATCGGCTGACTGTTTTAACGCGGATTTTGCATCGCATCCGGACTGAATCTGTATGGTAAATCTAAAAAGAGAATCTCCGATCAAGATCCGGCATCGCGAAAAATTTTCTCTCGCCCAAAAATATCCATCAATAATACGATCAATCTTTAACTCCGTACCAACGCTAACCCCATATAAGCATCTGTCAACCTTAGCGAAATCGATATCTTTATCGTTAGAAATCAATTTATACCGAAAACCTTTCATAGCTCGACCTTGTAACTAAGAGCTACATTTTTGAAAAGAGGAAGTATCTTAACTATATCAAAACTTTGCAAGGCTCTTGCAAAACTGATGGCAGTTTTTGGAGATTCATTTCCGGAATTATCAATAAACGCGCAAAATATATAACCGTATGATATTCGATCAGATCTCAGCATCTCTAATTCATAAAGATTGAGCGTGGTCATCGAAACGATATTGGCATCGTTCGACGAAGCGATGCGGCATTCTGCGACATCGTACTGCAGAGCCGAGTCAAATTCTCGAACTAGATTGCTGCCTGTTTCGGCTTCATGCACAATTATTGGACTGTTATTGGCAGCAACGTTAGAATTTTTCATCTTATACAGGATTTTGCGCCTGATATTCTCGGCGCCGGTATTTGTTCCACGCAGTATAATTATGTATTTTGTTTGAGCATCACTAAAATTTAGAAACTTGCAGGGAAAAAGATCAATTGTGTCTTTCAAAGACTTCGGGTTTTTATAGTACGAAAAGACCCGCCGGATTCGATGTGCGTTGGCGTCTTCCCATTTCATGAGCGCCGTCGGGTCCAACGCTGGTTGGAATAACTGCAGTTTTTCGCTGAGAGCGATAACAGCATCAGCGAGAACAGGAGAAACTTGTGCAAGTACGGACGCGAACGCAGCATTCTCTTGCGGAAGCATGGACTGTCCAGGATGCAGCCGCATTAATTGAAGTATTTTGTCCTGCACGGTTGAATCTGCAAGGTGCGTTTGCCGGGTTTTAGTGTCGTTGATGGATATCGCCACTTTGAGATGATCGGCAAGAAAACAGAGTCGTGGATCTGCCTTGCACATCGCTCGGCCAATTTCAACCGCCATATCCGTTGAGGTACTTTCGTCGAATGCCCGAATAAATCCGATGATGAGGAGCGTCATTGGAAGTAGCAGAGCACACGCTGTGCATAAAGGATAGGCAAGGGAGGCTCCAGGAATTGATTTCCCGCTTTCGAGATTTCTTAGGGTGCTTCCGCCGATCTCCAGCCTCTTGGCGAATTCGTCTACGTTTAAGATTTGTCCGTCAGCCCCACGCTCGCGGCGAAGTCGGGCCAATAACATCCCAAAAACGATGGAGCCCAGATACACATCTTGCACCGGAGGGGCAGCATAGGTTTCCGAGGGGACGGTGCGTGAGTTGAGCCAACGGCTCAAAGTCGTTGTAGGAATCCCGTATTTGCGGGCCACTTCAATCTGAGAGCTCCCCCGCAGAACCTCGCTGAGGGCGGATTCCTTCGTCGCCGCTTCTTTGAGCCAGGTTGTCAAGGTTTCCGACTGAACCTGCAACGAACGCGCGACATCATCTTCGGGTTCGCCGTTATATCGCACCCGACAAATTGCCTCTTCTTTGATCCGTCTGCGTTTTTGTTTCGTCATGCCTGTCGTCTCCCGTTGTGCACGGATCCTGCGCTCGCCATACAGCAGGCAGAGTAGCCACGACGTTTGTGTGCAGCAAGGGTTTGGAGGAATCCCGCAGAACGCTAGCGAAATATCGCGTAATTCCCACTGTCGTCACATGGGATCCCGCAAATTTGCGAAGCAAAAATCGCATGTACCGCTCGGTTGCTGGAATTACCCATACTTCGAACAGCGGAATTGTCCGAGCTGATTAGAATGGGTTCACGGGGGAG
The DNA here is from genome assembly GCF_023631025.1 of Caballeronia sp. GACF4. Taxonomy (NCBI): domain Bacteria; kingdom Pseudomonadati; phylum Pseudomonadota; class Betaproteobacteria; order Burkholderiales; family Burkholderiaceae; genus Caballeronia; species Caballeronia sp. GACF4. The sequence goes on along the minus strand of NZ_JALQDW010000019.1, from coordinate 37,530 downwards.
GCAAGAAGTTCGTCCAGCCGCCCTTGGTTTCAACAGGCAGCCTTGCAGACGAACGGATGTGATCGAGGCAGGGAAAGGAACGACCCGTCTGAGAATCTTCCCGGACGCGCAGACGGGCCGCACGACAGCAGCATCTAACTCATGACAATCAAAGGTGACATCATGACCAACATCCTAATCGCGCTGGCGTTTGCAGCGCTCCACGCAGGCCTCGCAATCGCGTATCTTATCGAGGCACTGGCCCGCTAGATGCCGGCAACGGCAACTCCGCTACCGATCCTTAGGATAGCACAGCTGCAAGGTCTGACCGACTTGCAGCTTTTTTTACGCCCGCTCAACCAGATTCTTTGACGGCGCACAAATATCGCCGCTCATTCCGAGCGGCCGCCTCGATCCTGCCCGTTCTCCTTTTTGACGCTGCTGCAGCCTGCGACCGGTCGCGTTGCACAAGTTTCCGATCAGATCGGACAAGGTTTGAATTCAACCTTGGGTCGGCTTGTTCAATCGCGGGGGCTGGCGTTCGGAACTGACCTGCGCGCATTGTGACTTGCAGCGAGATCCTTCTTCCATGTCTTCACTTGAGCCTCATCGACCGCGTTTTTGTCAACAAGCGTCATCCGTGCTCGCAGCGGCCTCGCCTTTCGGGCTCCCAGCCTTGATCAGACTACCCAGTTCCGCCTTCGACGTCTCCAGTTCACTGATTGCATAGACGAAATCGCTCATCAGGAAACACACGAGCTTGTGCTCCACCAGACTTTCCTTACCCGCCTTGTCTTCCAGCGCCGTTACGATGCTTGCCCGCCAAGCGTCCGCCCCCTTCGCGTCGCTTGCCGAAGTCATACTTGGTCTGATGCCAGAATCCGCGATAATCCCGCGCACTTGAGGAATAGATGGAGCATCCCTATCGCGTGCCAAGCGATTCGCTAAATTCGCCAGCAGATCGCCGCGCGATCCGACCAGGCGGGCCCTGTCGTTCATCTTCCCAGCCAGCCCGTTGATGCGTGCGCCGTGCTCCCTCCACCATATCTCGAACGCCGCGCGAAGGGCAGCCTTTGAAATATTCACGGCCCGCGTTGATGAACAACAACAGCGGTGGACATAGCACCCAAGGTCGCGATGGCGAGTGGGACGCTCTCGGGCCCGCGTTTCGGCCTGAGAGAGCAGAAGATTTGGGCGGTGGTCTGAAAGCGATCTTCTAGTTGAAAAAATCGATTGTTGTGCATCGCCTTTGCTTCTTTGCAGGTCGCCATCGGTCGCCGCGGTAGCCTTTTTAGACGATACGTGATGTTGTCGGGATCCTACCCGCGTACTCCCACCCTATCATCAGCACCCTCCTTGAGAGAGTTCTGCGAACCAACGGGAGTACAAGCGACTTCCGCGATTAAAGGGCATGGTGCGCATCCCCAGTGCGTCACGTCGAAGAGGGTAGTCTTGATCGAGATTCAAGCGTCCATTTTGTTTGGAATCGGGTTCCTGAATCAGTGATCGTCAGTTTTCGGATTTACGACAGCAGCGTCCACCGAAAGATTGTTGAGTTCAGTTGATCTTTGAATCCCAATTGAGGTAACCGCTGATATAGATGTCGGATTGAGAGTTTCATTGCTCGGGCCAATGTTTCCCGCGCCCAGCCCAAAGTTCACTAGTAGCCCCCAATATCCCTCGTGAATGCCCTGTTTTTGTAGCATCAAGGTCACCAACTCTTGGTGAGTGAACGAGAATTGCGTGGCCTCAGCCATGACTAGACTCCTTAGATTTATGGGCCAAGGCAAAGGCAGGAAAGATAGTTCCTATATCGGATGCGGCCGTGACCGAACACGCTGACGTAGCGGTATTCCAAAGCTCAAAGTCGGCGAAAGTCGCCTTAACTTGTCGAGCCCCAAAACACACACCGGAGAGGTTCCCATTAAAAGCGTAGCTAAACCAGTGCTGCTTAGGCTCTAGGTAGAAAACTTGACGCTCGACATTGTGCTTTATTGAATGCGTTGAGGCTAAAAGTGTGACGACATATTGGTTGAGACTCACGCCGTCCATCTTTGCTGAATGAGCCAAAGATGCATGCATAGACTTCGGGAGCCGCAGCACAAACTTTCCGCTGTATTGATCATTTGCAGGATGCGATGGCCCGGGGACTGGGTTGCCGGCATTCCGTGCCGATTCGATCCAGGCAACGATGGCTGGAAGCAGCTCGTCTAAAGCCTCTGCTTTTGACTCGCCGAATGCGGAGCATCCGGGAAGATCGGGAGCCGTTGCAATGAATCCCTCATCCTCATCGCTCCAGAAAACTTGGGCGGGATAGCGTTCAGGATTGGTCATCGTGTTCGTCCATTTGTGCGATAAGTTGCCTGGCTTGGTAGGTCGGAATCTTCCCGTTCCGGTTTTGGAAGTTCAGTCCCACGGGACACCCCGGCTTGGTATACGCCCGATGTGACCCGCTACCGCCCGTGCAAGTGAAGCCGAGCTCAACTGCGGCGCTGCATGCATCCTCGAACCGAACATCCCTCGGATTATTTCGAATGCTCTCCAGTAGTTTGCGCCGTTGATTCATGCTTGTGATACTACATGTAGTATCTAAAAGTCTCCAAAGTGCAAGTATAACCGACCGTTGCACACCCAACTCAGGACCGTCACGTTGCCGGCCAGCCCTAGAGCAGCGCGTTTATATAGGATAATGTCCTTTATCAAATGTAGCGCCGCACCGGATTCCTCGGACTTCTCAGCGAGAACCTATGAGCACCGCAGCCACCTTAGACACCTACGAATCGAACGATGGGACACAGTCATGGCGGCTCTACGAAGAGCTGTTCGAATCCGATGCGGTCTATCTCGAGCTGAAAGGAGTCGCGGTCGAACTCGAAGTGACGGACGAGGCGAAGACACGCGTGGTCGTGCGCTTGCCGCTTGAAATGGCCAGGCGTCTTGCCACTGCGGAAATCGACGCTGCCAAATGGGACGACATTGCGAAGGGCTGGGCTGCCGGCACCTTTGATCCGCTTCGGCCAAATCCCAAACCTTAGATGCATCTTGCTGTAGATCTCTAGCAAACGGGTTTGACGTTTATGACTTTACGGGAAGGCTGCGTGACTGCAGACGGGCGCCGCTGACCTCGCACGCACGTCACTGCTAGTGAAGCACGTGTCAGCGCCGTGGGGACTAGTCGGGGCACCACGTTTGACGACAGAGAGTCGGGACTCAACAACGCAATCTTGGAAGAAGTCACATGACGAGCAAATCACCGCGCGATTCGCGTGCCGACGTGATCGACGCATTGCAGGCACTTGAAGATCTTGTCATCACCGTGGATTTTGACCGCGACGATCCAAGCAGCATCGAGGCGGCAGTGCGATCGGTCAACGCCGCCATTGACACGAGCGTCGCCGCCTACCGAGGCCACCCGATGGTCGAATCAGCCATCGCTGAGTTGAAAGCGGAATGCCAAGCTGGCCTTTACGAACAGGCTGAGCGCGCCGATGCCTACACGCCGGGCATATCGGACTTTAAGAAGCCAACCCTGCACTGACGCACGCCTATGAACGGGATCGTTCCAGCGGTTTCTGCCATTCCATCGCTTGTTGTTGTGGCGGGTGAGTCAGCCAGCACCCGTTTTTTAGAATTCTTCGCTTCGGCGATCCGCAATCCGCATACGCGACGCGCGTATGCACGCGCTGCGGGAGATTTTTTGGCGTGGTGCGCCGGTGCCGGCGTGACGTCGATCACCGCGGTGCAGCCGCTGCATGTGGCCGCCTGGATCGAGCTGCAGACATCGACCCTGTCGGCACCAACTGTCAAGCAGCGGCTCGCGGCGATCCGGCATCTCTTTGATTGGCTCGTCACCGGCCAGATCGTGCCGCACAACCCAGCTGCGTCGGTGCGGGGGCCGAGACACACCACCAAAAAGGGTAAAACGCCGGTGCTCGACACCACTGAGGCGCGGCAGCTGCTTGACAGCATCGATGTCAGCACGCCTATCGGATTGCGGGATCGAGCGTTGATTGCTTTGATGGTGTTTTCGTTCGCGCGAGTCGGCGCGGCGCTGGCGATGCGCGTCGAGGACGTCTATGTACAGCAGCGGCGCCTGTGGGTGCGCCTCCGTGAAAAAGGCGGCAAGGCGCACGCGATGCCCTGTCATCACTCGCTCGAGACATACCTGCACGAGTACCTGGAGCAAACCGGTTTGCGCGCCGAGCCGAAGGGGCCGCTGTTCCGCACGATCGCGCGTGGCACCGGACGGCTCAGTACGACTGCCCTGCCCCAGGCGAACGCGTATGCGATGGTGCGCCGGCGCGCGCTGGCCGCCGGCATCGGCACGGCGATCGGCAATCACACGTTCCGCGCGACCGGCATCACCGCCTACCTGAAAAACGGCGGCACGCTGGAGAATGCCGCGACGATGGCCAATCATGCATCGACGCGGACCACGCAGCTGTACGACCGGCGCCGCGACGACGTCAGCCTCGACGAGGTGGAGCGGATCCATCTCTGACCATCGGTCAGTCGCTTCACGCTACGACTACATCCATCCCAGCTTGCGCATTGCGTCCTCGATCACCGGGCGCCATTCGTCCGGGCAGGGTTTGACCCGCGGCCCGCTGCGCCGGGAATTGCGCATGGGCAACCCGTTTCTTGCCTTCACGTCGGCAATCCAGCACGACTGCATCACGCGGTCGTGGGTCCGTTTAACCAGCAGCTGCAGGTCTCGGTAGGTGCCCATCATGGTCTCCATTCTGTCGATGCATGGTAGGCGAACACCGCGCAGATTGACGAGGAGAAAATAGTTGCTCCCGTGCCCCGCCACGGTCCATCAGGGAGCCTCTTATGGGATATCTGTTCACGCGGCAGCAGCTCTACGACCTGGTCTGGGCTGGCCCGATGACCACGCAAGCGAAGTTGCTGGGTATCTCCGGTGTCGGACTCGCCAAGGCGTGCCGGCGTGGCGACGTTCCAGTCCCGCCCCGCGGCTACTGGGCGAGGCTGGCCACTGGCCAGCGGGTTGCACGCCCGCCGTTACCGAGACGCGCGCCCGGTATGTCGGACCGCATCACAGTGGGTGCCGGGCGACCGCAGGCTTTCCAGCCAACTGGGGATGAGCGTCACGCCGGTAACGAGGACGCCGACGACAGCGTGAAGGAAGAGCTACCACCTGTTCCCCCGGTCTACGACGAAACACTGGATGAGGTCGAGGCGCGGATCCGTCGTGCGCTGCCGGCGAAGTTCCGCTTCGTGCGCACGCTGGAAAATGCACACCCGCAGATCGCCCGGCTACTGCGGGAAGACGACGAGCGCCGCGAAGCGATGACGAAAAGCCGTTACGCGTTCGACAAGCCGCGCTTTGAGAGCCGCTTCGAGCAGCGGCGGCTCATGTTCCTGAGCAACCTGTTTACGCTGCTGGGACGGCTCGACGCGCAGGGTTCGGCGCGGGGGCGCGACGGTCGCGAACTGGCCGTCCATGTGGGCGACCAGTTCGTGACGTTCAAGGTGGAGACGCTCGCCACATTGCGGCCTCGTGCGCGGCCAGCCACCACAAAAAAAGAACCGATAGCGGTCGAGGTAGAGGTTGCCCGCTGGCAGCATGGTGAGCGTGAAGAGCGGCTCTTTTGGAGCGATGGCGAAGACGGCAAGCTCGAAGACCGGGTGCGGGAAATTGGCGTAGCGATTGTGCTGACCGGCGAGCGGCAATACCGGAAGGCAAGAGAGTTTTCATACGAGGGGGCCCGGCACAGCTTTCAACAAAAAGTTGAGCGGGCGCGCAAGGCCCGCGAGGAAGCCGAGCAGCGCGACCTGGAGGCGCGCCTACAAGCTGAGCGTGATCGTGTCACGCGGTTGCTCGATCAGGTCAGCGGATGGCAGCAGGCGCAGCAGATCCGCGCGTATGTCGAGGCCGTCCTGTCCTCACCGGGAGCCGTGGCCGGACGTGCGTTTGAAGGAAACCGAGAGGCGTGGGGCGCCTGGGCTCGCGCCGTCGCCAACGGGCTCGACCCGCTCGCCACCGCTTTGGTATCTGCAAAGTGAAGAGTGCCAATATTGTGCAATAGACGGGATGCTCGGTGCCCTTGTCCTCTTTAGCATCGCGCAGAGAAGACGCGCATCGACGGTGAACGTGAGTATGAGCGCACTTGGGCGCAAACTATTGCTGATCAGCTTAGAGAAGTATTTTTTTATATTTAACGTAATTAAATAACGTTTGACGGAAGTCGATACCTCGTGTACTATCTGTTCAACACATGGGGAAAACAATATGCAACAGACCCAACACATCAAACAGCGTATGTCGCAGCGGGGAATCAGCCGCGACATGGTGGAGCTTGTCCTTGCTCATGGGATCCCCGAGCAAGATCGGTATGTCCTTGGGCGCAAGGAAGCTCTACGCCTGTTGGAAGACTTTCAGCGCTCCGAGCGTCTGCTCAAAAAAATTCTGGACAAGGGCGGGGTGGTCGTCGTCGCCGATGGCGACGCCTTGATCACGACGTACAATTACAAACAGTAAGAGAGTTTTGTGAAAGAAAAAGAAAATATCGTTTGGCAGATCATTGATCGCGTGCGCGGTGCCTTAGATCCGTGGCACGCGCTAGAGTTAGTTCTTCAAGTTCTTGTTTGGGAAAAATGGTCGAATGAGGGACGCCTCCCGGCATCGCTCAGCTTCAACAAGGCTTTGGACCTTCAAGGATGCGTCGAGATATGGCAACAGCTCGGACGCCACGACGCTGCATTCAAACAGGTTTTTCCGGATAGCCGGACGCTCGCCCTATCTGGCGCATCAACTCTGCAGGCGACGTTGGAAGTGGTCCATCAGTTACGGGAAACCGGCATGCTGAAGACCGACGATGTTACTGATTTGGTCGTACGCTTCGCTGGTAACAATAGTGGCGAGGTGGCTCGTCCACCAGAACTTGCAGATTTGATGGTGGCGATGGGTCGAATCCAGCCGGGCAACACGTTGTACGCACCGTGGGATTCCAGTGCTCAGCTGTCCGTGCGATGTGCGCAGCGAGGTGCTCACGTCTACTTGGAAACACCCATTCCCTCCCCATTGCCGACTTTGATTGGTTTACTGACTGGCAGCACATTCGACGTGCACCATAGCGACCCTATTAGTGCGCCAACGGCTATCGAAAATGGCAAGCTACACCGATTTGATCTCGCCATTGCATTTCCGCCGCTGAATCAACGGTACGACAACGATGTGGTGACGCGCGACTGGTTTGGTCGCTTTCCCGAGAAAACGCAATCCGGGACCGTCCTCGCGATTCGTCATTTGTTGGCTTACGCGACGAATCGGATTGTCGTTGCGGTCGCACCGAGTCTGCTCTTTGGTCGAGGGGCTGAACATGCGTTACGCGCAGATTTGGTCCATCGCGGCATCGTCGAAACCGTGGTCGCAATGCCAGGCGGATGCCTGATAGGCACCAACATCCCCTTCGCTCTGTTGGTGTTGAACCCGCGAGGCGGACACCAAACGGTGCGATTTATCAATGCCGATCAAGATCAATTTCGTGAGCCTCTCTCAAAAGCGCGTACCAAGTTGGTCAACACTTCTGAACTGATGTCTTTCATCACTGGTCAGCGCGATGAGGACGACGGCGTCGCGGTGATCTCTATTACGGAGATTCTCGACAACGACGCGCAGCTTCAAGTAGGCCGATACGTTTTACCTGTCTCTCAAAAGCGACTTCAGATCAAGATGGCAAGCGTCCAACAGGTATCGCTAGGTGATCTGGTTACTACCATTCGCCCGGTTCCCACGAAACAGGCCAATGACGGTGATCGTTTTAATGTGTGGGAAATCGGCGCTTCTGATCTGCCTCCATTCGGCTACATTCAGGCTCCCGTGAAGAGCGTCTCCGTCGAGCGCCATGCAGTACAGCCTAAGCAATATCTGATGCCTTACGACATTGTGCTGATCGTCAAAGGCAGTGTCGGGAAGCTTGGGATCGTGCCTCCAAACGTTCCTCCGCCTGGGCCGGGTGGATGGGTAGCAGGAGTATCGGCTATCGTCTTGCGGGTCGATCGGAAAGACGTCGAACCTCGTGCGCTGGCTCTTCAGCTACGCTCGCCGTTGGGACAGGCGCTACTTCACAGCATCGTTTCGGGCGGAACGACGATCCAGATGATCAACATGCACGAGTTGAACCGTCTGGCCGTCTGGCTACCTCCGTTGGAAGAAGCACTCGACGCTGCCCAGGCGCTCGAAGAGGAAGCACGGATTCAAGAAGAAATAAATCGATTGTCCTGCCGACAGAGTGAAGTTGCAGCAGGACTCTGGACACTCGACTAAGTCACATCAAATAAGCAACCAATGATCGAAGACATCAAGAAAACTCTGTGGGCGACAGCCGACAAGCTGCGCGCCAACATGGACGCGGCCGAGTACAAGCACATCGTGCTTGGGCTGATTTTTGTGAAGTACATCTCGGATGCGTTCCAGGCGCGTCGCGACGAACTGACGAAGCGATTCCTCGACGAGAATGACGAGTACTACCTCGGTGACAACGATCCCGACGCGGTCGCTGCCGAACTGGAAGACCGCGACTATTATCGGGCCGTCAATGCGTTCTGGGTGCCCGAAGGCGCTCGCTGGGAAACGCTGCGCGCGCAAGCCAAGCAAGCGGACATTGGCAAGCGGATTGATGATGCGCTGACCCTGATCGAGGCCGACAATCCGAAGCTCAAGGGCATGCTCGACAAGCGCTTTGCGCGTGCGCAGCTGCCTGACGGAAAGCTCGGCGAACTGGTCGATCTAATCTCGAAAATCGGCTTTGGCGCTGACACGGCCGTTGCGAAGGACATCTTGGGCCAGGTGTACGAATACTTCCTCGGCCAGTTCGCCAGTGCCGAAGGCAAAAAAGGCGGCCAGTTCTACACGCCTGCCAGTATTGTGAAGACGCTGGTCGCCGTGCTCGCTCCGCATCACGGGCAGGTCTATGACCCGTGTTGCGGTTCCGGCGGCATGTTCGTCCAGTCCGAGAAATTCATCGAGGCACACGGCGGCAAGCTCGGTGACGTCTCGATCTATGGGCAGGAGTCGAACCCCACAACGTGGCGTTTGGCGGCGATGAACCTGGCGATCCGTGACATCGACTTCAATTTCGGTAAGGAGCCGAACGATAGTTTTGTGCGCGACCAGCACCCTGACCTGCGTGCGGATTTCGTGTTGGCCAACCCACCGTTCAATGTCTCGGACTGGTGGCACGGCAGCCTTGAAGGCGATGCGCGTTGGGTATACGGCACGCCCCCGCAAGGCAACGCGAATTACGCGTGGCTGCAGCACATGTTGCATCACCTGAAACCCACGGGCCGCGCGGGCATTGTGCTCGCGAACGGCTCGATGAGCTCCAGCCAAAACAGCGAGGGCGAAATTCGCGCCGCAATGGTCGAGGCGGACGTGGTTGAGTGCATGATCGCGCTGCCGGGCCAGCTATTCTTCAACACGCAGATTCCTGCCTGCCTATGGTTCCTCGCCAAGCAGAAAGCGGTGCGCCAGGGCGAGGTGTTATTCATCGATGCGCGCAAGCTTGGTCGTCCTGTTAGCCGTGTGCAGATCGAATTCGCAGATGAAGACATCGACCGGATCGCGGAGACCGTCTATGCCTGGCGCGGTGATGCGGATGCCAAGCTGACCTACGCCGATGTACCCGGCTTTTGCCGGAGTGTGCCGCTGGCTGAAATTGCCGAGCATGGTCATGTGCTGACGCCGGGACGATACGTGGGCGCCGAAGCCATCGAAGATGACGATGAGGCTTTCGCCGATAAGATGCAGAAGCTGACTGAAAGGCTGGGTGAGCAGATGGCCAAGGGCGCGGAGCTGGATTCGCAGATCCGTCAAAACCTGGCAGGACTCGGCTATGAATATTAATGTGCAGACCCTGGCGGACCTTGCTGCTCCTGTGGCAAATGCAATCGTTGGTGGCCCGTTTGGTTCCAACCTTGTATCGAAGGACTATGTGCCTAAAGGCGTCCCCGTCATTCGAGGCCAGAACATGGGCGGAAAATGGGTGGCGGGCGAATTTGTGTTTGTATCTCCCGAAAAGGCATCTGAGCTTGCCGCAAACAAAGCTCGCCCTGGCGATCTAGTTTTCACGCAACGGGGCACGTTGGGACAAGTTTCGATCGTGCCATCTGGCCACTGCGACGAATACATCGTTTCCCAGAGCCAGATGAAAATCACGCCGGATCCAACCAAGGCAGACGTTAATTTTCTTTACTATCTGTTCAAGACAGAGGTACAGCAGAATTACATCTTCAACTCAGCCATTCAAACAGGCGTACCGCATACCAATCTTGGTATATTGAAGAAGACACCTGTTAGCCTGCCTCCGGTGAATGTCCAAGAGCAAATCGCTGCTGTGCTCTCGGCGTTCGACAATCGCATTGATTTGCTTCGCGAGACAAACGCTACCCTCGAGGCCATTGCACAAACGCTGTTCAAATCATGGTTTGTAGACTTTGATCCGGTGCGGGCGAAGGCAGAAGGACGCGAGCCGGAGGGAACGAGTACTGAGATTGCGGGGCTCTTCCCCAATGAATTTGAGGAGTCAGAGCTGGGTGCTGTACCGAAGGGTTGGACCGTTAGATCTCTGGACGATGTAGCGGACTACTTGAACGGATTGGCCTTGCAGAAATTTCCCCCCAAAGAAGATAGCTGGCTTCCGGTTATCAAAATAGCGCAGCTACGGAAAGGCGATACCATCGGTTCCGACCGAGCCGGAAGGAATCTGAAGCCGGAATACATCATTCAAGATGGTGACGTGTTGTTCTCGTGGTCCGGTAGCTTAGAAGTCGCGATTTGGTGTGGCGGCGAGGGAGCGTTGAACCAACATCTGTTCAAGGTGACGTCCCGCGAATTTCCGAAGTGGTTTTACTACTTTTGGACTAGACATCATCTTGCACACTTCCAGCAAGTTGCTGCGAGTAAGGCAACTACGATGGGCCATATTCAGCGTAAGCATCTGACAGAGGCCAAGGTGGTGGTGCCACCAATGGCGCTGATCCGTGAAGCCACTACTTATTTGAGCCCGTTGCTGGACCTATGGGTCGAGAATTCGCTGCGTTCCAGGGCACTTGTCGAAGTTCGCGACGCGTTACTGCCGCGTTTGATTTCGGGGCGGATTCCATTGTCTGAAGCTGAAGTCCTGCTGCAAGACGCTGCATAGACAGACGATAACAACAAAAATCGCCAACAACCATGACCGAAGACCAGCTGGAACTAGAAACCCTCGACTGGCTGACCGAGACAGGATACACGCGCCTGTACGGTCCGGATATCGCGCCGGACGGCCCGACACCCGAGCGGAGCACTTTCCAGCAGGTGCTGTTGGTCGACCGATTACGCAACGCCATTACGCGGCTCAATCCGTCCGTGCCGGCTTCTGCTCGAGACGACGCGCTGCGACAGGTGGTGAATTTGGATACGCCGGTGCTGTTGTCGGCGAATCGGGATTTTCATGCGCTGTTGGTCAACGGTGTGCCGGTCGAATATCAGCTGGACGGGGAGACGCGCGGTGACTTCGTGCGGCTCATCGACTTTGCAGACGTGTCGGCCAACGAGTGGTTGGCGGTCAACCAATTCACCATCAAGGGACCGAAACACACGCGCCGACCGGACATCCTGCTGTTCATCAACGGGCTGCCGCTGGTCCTGCTGGAACTCAAGAACCCCGCTGAGCTGCACGCCGACATCTGGAAGGCGTATGACCAGATCAAGACGTACAAGGCGCAGATCCCGGACGTGTTTCAGTACAACGAGATCCTGGTGATCACGGATGGCAGCGAAGCACGGATGGGCTCGTTATCAAGCAACTCCGAACGGTTCATGTCGTGGCGCACGATCGATGGGACCACGCTTGATCCGCTTGGCCAGTTCAACGAACTCGAAACGCTGATCCGCGGCATCCTGGCGCCCCACTACCTGCTCGACTACTTGCGGTTCTTCGTGCTGTTCGAGGACGACGGCGGCCTCGTCAAGAAGATCGCCGGCTATCATCAGTTCCATGCAGTCCGGTCCGCCATTGCGCAGGTGATCGATGCGTCCCGCCCCGAGGGTTCTCAAAAAGGCGGCGTAGTCTGGCATACCCAAGGCAGCGGCAAGAGCATCACGATGACGTGTTTCGCCGCGCGCGTGATGCGCGACGCCGCGATGGAAAACCCGACCATCGTCGTGATCACCGACCGCAACGATCTCGACGGGCAGTTATTCGGGGTGTTTTCGCTTGCGCAGGATCTGTTGCGCGAGCAGCCGGTCCAGGCGAACACGCGCCAGGACTTGCGCGCCCTCCTCGGCAACCGCCCGTCCGGCGGCATTGTGTTCGCGACGATCCAAAAGTTCATGCCCGGTGAGGACGAGGACACGTTCCCCGTGCTGTCCGAGCGCAGCAACATCGTCGTGATCGCCGACGAAGCCCACCGCACCCAGTACGGGTTCGAGGCGAAGTTCAAGGGCGACCAAAAGGGCTATCAGGTCGGTTACGCGCAGCACCTGCGCGATGCACTGCCGAACGCCACGTTCGTTGCTTTCACCGGCACGCCGGTGTCGAGCGAAGATCGCGATACGCGCGCCGTGTTCGGCGACTACATCCACGTCTATGACATGCAGCAGGCGCGCGACGATGGCGCGACCGTCGCGATCTACTACGAGTCACGTCTCGCCAAGTTGGGCCTGAAAGCGGAGATGCTGCCGGCCATCGACGACGAAGTCGACGAACTGGCCGAAGACGAAGAAGACAGCAACGCGTCGAAGATGAAGAGCCGGTGGGCCGCCCTCGAAAAAGTCGTCGGCGCCGACCCACGCATCCAGAGCGTCGCGGCCGATCTGGTCGCCCATTTCGAGGCCCGTGACGCCGCCCAGCCGGGCAAAGCGATGGTGGTCGCGATGAGCCGCGAGATCTGCGTGCATCTCTATGACGCGATCATCGCGCTGCGCCCAGATTGGCATGATGACGACCCGGAGAAAGGGGCCATCAAGATCGTCATGACCGGCTCGGCGTCAGATAAGGCGCTCTTGACGCCGCACATCTATCCAAAACAGGTCAAAAAGCGGCTCGAAAAACGGTTCAAGGATCCGGCCGATCCGCTGCGCCTCGTGATTGTCCGCGACATGTGGCTGACGGGCTTCGATGCGCCGTGTGTGCATACGCTCTACGTCGACAAGCCGATGAAGGGCCACAACCTGATGCAGGCGATCGCCCGCGTCAATCGGGTGTTCAAGGACAAGCAAGGCGGGTTGGTGGTCGACTACATCGGCATCGCCAACGAGCTCAAACAGGCACTGAAGGAATACACCGCAAGCAATGGCCGCGGGCGGCCAACGGTCGACGCGCATGAAGCCTACGCCGTCCTTGAAGAAAAGCTCGATGTGCTGCGCGCGATGCTGCACGGCTTCGACTACAGCGATTTTCTTTCCGCCGGTCACAAGCTGCTGGCCGGCGCCGCCAATTTCGTGCTGGGCGAGCAGGAAGGCAAGAAACGCTTCGCCGATCACTCGCTGGCAATGAGCAAGGCGTTTTCGCTGTGCTGTACGCTCGATGAAGCGAAGGCCGTCCGCGAAGAAGTCGCGTTCTTTCAAGCTGTGCGGGTGCTACTGACAAAGAAGGACGTGAGCCAGAAGAAACGCTCCGACGATCAGAAGGATCTGGCGATCCGCCAGATCATCAGCTCGGCGGTCGTGTCCCAGGATGTGGTGGATATTTTTGAGTCGGTGGGACTCGACAAGCCCAACATTGGCATCCTCGACGACGATTTCCTGGCAGAAGTCAAAAATTTGCCCGAACGCAACCTCGCCGTTGAGCTCCTCGAGCGCCTGCTCGAAGGCGAAATCAAAAGCCGATTTGCCAGCAACGTGGTGCAAGAGAAGAAATTTTCGGAGTTGCTGTCGAACGTAATTAGCCGCTACCAGAACCGGTCGATTGAAACGGCACAGGTGATGGAGGAGCTGATCGCGATGGCCAAGAAGTTCAAGGAAGCCGCGAATCGGGGCGAAGACCTGGGTTTGACTGAAGACGAACTGCGTTTCTATGATGCGTTGGCGAATAACGAGGCGGCGGTCCGCATGCTGGGCGACGAAACGCTGCGAAAAATCGCCCACGAACTGACTGAAAACCTCCGCCGCAATATCAGCGTTGACTGGGCTGTTCGCGAGAGTGTACGAGCCAACCTGCGCTTGATGGTGAAGCGAATTCTGCGTAAGTACAAATACCCGCCTGATCAGCAGGAAGAAGCCGTGGCGACAGTCTTGCTACAGGCTGAACGGCTAAGTGCAGAATGGGCCTAGGCCGCACACCCGTACACCCCGTAAATCACGAGCCACTATCAGTGCAGCCAGACCGCGCTTGATGACTTTGAAGTTGTTTCAGGCGCGCTTCAAGGCGTTCTGCCGCACGCGGCTCCACCGCGCGGGCCGAAGCAACACGGCCCCGGAGTTGGTCAAGAGACGGATGCTTCCCCACGGCAATTTGATCTTGAATCTTGACGATTGCATCGTGATGTTTGTTTCTCAGTCGAAGCTGATCGCCGTCTCGAACAGCGCCCGTGATGATGGCTGACTTGCCTGGACGCACTACGGCGTCTTTGCTCGGCTTTGTGCGCAATCCGTGGCGAACAATCAGCTTCTTGATCTCGTAAAGCATTGCCTTGGTCGCATGAATCCCTGACAAGGTCAGATCGTCAACGTATAGCGTCATGACGACACTGCGAGCGACGCACTTCGTTTCGATCTCGGTGAACATCTTTCGATGCGTAAAGTAGGAGAGCAGCGGGCTAATGCAACTACCCGTCGGCAAATGACCGTCCACTGTACACACCGTCGCCAGCAGGCGAGCCACGTCATGCGAACACCCCAGATTCCTGTGAAAAAACGCCTTCACATGGTGATAGGTGGTGCTTTCGAAAAACTTCCTAATGTCCATCGCAATCACCGCCCCACCGCTCGTCAGATGCGCGCGCGCATTGGTGACATGCGAGCGGGTCTTCGTGGCTGAATGCAAGAAGGCCGGGCGCTCGATACTGTCGAAGAGCTTGGCAAGTCGATAGTGAATTTTGAGCGTGGCCTCAGTGGGCTCCTGAATATGTCGAGGCTCCTTACCTGGCTTGAAGTGATCGTCAAACCGGTTATAGGTGGGCGCCGTGCAGACCGCATCGATAGTTTGAGCGCTAACGTCGAGTAAAGCGGCCAGCCGGTGAATACTCGATAGCTGCCATAACGGGGAGTGCTCGATCGGATAGCGAGCCGATTGATTCTTGCGAAGTCGTGCGCGCCCGGCTGCCTTTTCTCGTCTATGCGTCAGATTTTTTGTCGGCATCGATCCAATCCATGACCTTCAAAACCTTCCCCGCGATCGCGACACGCAGTTTGTCGCTGCGCCGTTTGGAGTCGAGTTGTTCGGAGAACAGCATCAAACTTGAAACCGGAACGTCAAACACTTGTGCATATCGCCCGAGCAGATCGACGGTGAGCGCGTGCGCCTTTTTGCCAGACTCGATCTCGGACAGATAGGTGTTAGAGATTTCCAGACGTTTGGCCAACTCTCCTTGGGTCATCTGGTGGTAACGGCGAAGGTGGCGCAAAGCTTGGTGCAACATAGAACGCCTCCATTCAAGACAAGGACTAGGCAGGGGTGCTAGGCGTTACCACCACTTGTCGAAGAGCCTCAGGATCGTCACGACGATACGAAGACATCGCAAGAGCAGTAGCAACGTTTCGCGGCATGTAAGGGCCTGCTTGAGCCTGCCCTTCTTCCGCCGCGGCAACGTTTCGTCTGGCTGTCGTCCCTGGTTGGTTATGGTTTTTCTCACCATGATGATCCTCTCGTTACCCTGACGCCTAATTGCGTGAGGACCAGTGCGTAACGAAAGCGAAGAGGGACGACGTTTCCCCTGCCTATCCGTTTCCGGCCGCCGTACCAGGCGGCGGCCGGGCGCCCAAGGCACATGACCGGGGGCAATGGTTGGAGAGTCGCCTCTCCGCAGGCTTTAAGCAAGCCCAGGTAATACGCTGGCTTTGTCTTCGATCCCAACCTAGAAACAAAGATAGCACAAACTTCGCTGTTGGCGAAATATTTTCGCTGACAGCGAAGTTGATTCACGCACAGACAACGATCAAATTGTCGGTGTCAGCTTATCCTGAGCGACTACCTTCCTCTGCATGAACTAGCAACTGAGAGGGCGCGCATCCCAGGATCAAACAAATGCGGACGATGTTTAAGATCGTGACGTTCCGCTCGCCGCGTTCGATCTTACCCATATGACTTCGGTCGATGTGGGCCTCGTGTGCCAACGCCTCCTGCGAAAACCCCCGCTCTTTACGCAGCGCGCGAATGGCCTGCCCTAAGGCGATGAGGTAGCCGGTGTCGTCAGCCGCAGCGGAGATTCTTTGCATGCGACTATGGTCACGATGCTATGCTTTAACGACCACGGCTTTTACGACCCATTTCATGCGAACGGACATGGCCGAACAGACTGGCGAGACTGCGCGTACGTTTGATCTTCCGCCCACCGATGTCGTCGCGCTAATGCGTGCGTTGCTCACACGCGGACCAGAGGCAGCGCTGCCCCAGAACCTGCCGGACGCCTGGTTACGCGGGCTGTTGCGTGACATGGTGGCTACGCTAATGCCAGAGGGACACGATCACCTACCCGTCAAACTGCTGGTCCTTTCCTTGGCTTCCGCGCGAAAGCAGGCGCAACCGCTTCCCGAGGCGTGGGATCTTGCGAGTATTTTTGAGTCAGAGCCTTTTGATTCGTGGCTTCATACCTATCACCTTGCCCTGACCACCGAGCTGATCAGTCGTCACGTTGGCGCAGCTTCGGCGCACCACACGGTAGAGCACTTCTTCGATCAGGATTGAAGGCTCGCTTGTGGCGGATGGTGTACAAATCTCATCGCTGATACCCTGAAAAGTCGGGCAAGCGCTTAGCGGCAACAATGCTCGACGCTCACACCGGCGAATTCGCCGAAATTATGGAGTAGGACTTAATGTCCTAATTCACCATGAATCAAGACGGACGTGACCCCCTACCGGACGACACGGACGAGTGGATCCGGCTACTGCAATCGGACGATGGTCGTGCGGCACGGGAACACCTGGCGGCCGGGCGAGCGATTTTCTATCGCGAACCCGACACGCCAGCGGGCCTCTGCATCAAAAAATACCCGGACGGACACCGGGAATGGGTTAGCTTCGACCGCAAAACTGGCGATGAAGTGCTTGTACGTCGACTCGACGATGGCGAGTCGAGCTCGCTTGCTGACAGATTGGCTCAGCCGGGCGAAAAAGCAGACTTCGATTTCGACCCGCCGCGGGCCGAGTTGGAGGAGTTTCAAAGCGAAGCGCTGTTCACTGACGAGTCCGACAAGGCGCTTCTTGATGAACGACTCGCGAAGATCAAGGCGTCGACTCAGGCGGCCAACGACGCCTTGGATGATGCGTTGTCGTCTATCGCCGTGTCGATCCGACGCATCGACAAAATGTTAGGTAACAAGCCCGGCGAGGACTGAGCACACGATTCGTCCCCTTCCTGTTGTCGGAGGCATCATGAAAGGCGCCAGTCCAGGGAACGCTGCACGGGATGAGTTGACGGCGGAAAAACCAATCTACTACAGGGGACCAGCACACCGCCCGGCATGTACGTGAAGGATTACCCGACTGGTCGTCGCGAGATAGTGAAATTTGATCCCGCCGGCGAGGAGATAGTCGTTCGTCGCCTCATTCTTTTTGGCGCACGCAAGGGCAACATCACCATTGCAGATGACTTCAACGCACCGTTGCCCGATGAACTGCTCGGCGCGTTCGAGGGTCACTGAGGTTCCCCCTTTCGCCGCTGGATGCAGTCCTGCCCCACGCCCTGCGTGCGGGTCGTCACCCTCCGATTCAGAGCAACATGTCGGGAAGGTCCGTTCACAACTGCTCTACTTTGTTTTTGTCACGAGATCCAGCATGGCGATCTGCATCGTCACGATGCGCTCGAGCACGCCATGAATGACCCGGCGCATTTGCTCCGGATCTTGGTGGCTCAATTTCTCGCTGTTCGTCAGCCATAGCTTCAGCAATCCGCCCAGCCGGCCTTGATCACCGTTGATCTTGGCGAGTTTCAGCACGAGGTCTTGATCGATAACGCCCTTGATCTGATAGCCCATTCCAACGTTGCGAAGGTACATCGACGTACTCATGCCGGCATTCTGCGCATTTTCTTCAATGCTGGCTTTCTCTTCTGGCAGGCACCACACCTTGATCGGCGAACTGCCTTTTCGGGTGGCCTTCGTTTCGTTTTTCATTTTGGTGTTCATTTTCTAAACGGCCCCTGCCGCATAGTCGTCGGCGGTAGCCGACTCCACTGGAAGGGCAAGACTTCCCTTGAGCGCGAAGCGCGAATCGGGGAAAAAGTGAAGTAAGGCTCAATCTCGGCAGAGTGGGCCTACTTCACATGTCTTGCCCGGTTCTAAATCGCGATATTTCAGCGACACTTTGCGACGCCAAGTAAGAATCAGCGGGTTACTTCAGGAAATCTTGAAAGCGTCGTGCGATTCGTCGAAAAATCTTGTTAGTCGTTGAACCGTCTTGAGAGCATCTTGATTCCATCTTGTTAGATGCAAAAGCATCTTGGATTCATCTTGATAGCGTCTTGATGCCCGATCTTGATGTGCGGTCTACTGTGGAACATTTGTTTGAGACAAAGTCTTACTCCAATTCACCGTTAATTCACCGCTAATTCACCGCAGATTGACCTCAAATTTCGCGGAAATGTTGCACGGTGTGTCGCAAATTCACCGCAACTTTTCTCATGGTGTCGCAGGAACGTCGCAAAGTGCCGCATCATGTCGCTGATCCATCCGGGTTGACGGCCGGGCAAGATAGGTGAAGTTAGCTAACCGCTTCTTCACGTCCGAATTCGCGCCTGCCGGCGCTCAATCGGATTGCTTTGCTGCGCGCAGAAATCAGCGCACATCACCATGTAGAGCTCGGCCGCCAAAGTGGAATGCGCTTCTCCCTCGTCGACGCGCACGAACCGTGTCTCTGCGCCGCACCCCTCAATGCGTCGAACAACCCATCGTCAACTGACGTCAGGCGGTCTCGACACGCGATGCATGACGAACTCCCAGCTACGATAGCTTGCGCTGAGTCCGCCATGTTTCAACGTCGTCCACGTAACCGGCTCTCTATCGGGTGACCAACGATCGAGCGTTACGGCGAGCAGCATGACTGCAAGCTGACGCGTGCGCTGTCGCACGCAAGGACTGTCCTCGATTTTGTCGCCAGACGCGATTTGCTTGAGTCCTTCCCGTGCATCGATGATTTCGAGTCGTGTATCCCGTGCTGGTTATAAAAGCCCGTGAGCGCGGTCAGGGCATCAACCGCAATCATCAAGTCAGTGGCGTTGACGGCTCGCCCTGCAGCAATCATCGAGGCACCGCACCGCATGTATCAGTGAGTAAGCGTCGGGATTTCGGTAGTTCATTCAGGTTGTCTTTTATCTTGAGTCGGGCGCGGCCAGTCGCGCGTAGTAGCCGGCCAGCTCTTCGAGCACGCGCTGCTTTTCGGCTTGGACGTAAATTGTTGTGGTTTGCAGCGAGGCGTGGCCAAGCACCTTTTGCACGACATCCACGGGCACCTCGTCGGCGACGGATTGCGTGCCGAAGGTATGGCGAAACGCGTGGGCGTTCGTCTGGCCCAACAGCACCCGCTCGTCCAGGCTTAATCTATCCATCGTCTCGACGAGTACCTTGAGCATCCGGCCAATCAGCCGGTTCAATCCGTCAGCGGTGTAACCGGTCTCCTCCGAGCTAGATTGAACGCCAGGACGGGTGTCGTCTTCGTTGCCTACTCGTTCCCACCGGTGCCGGCGACGCGAGGCCTCGGTCCAAGGAATGACCACGGGTGCAAGCAGCGGCCCGGTTAGATGTTCTTCTTCGGTCGAACGCTTTTCTTCGGCTGCTCCTTCAAATGCTTGAGCTTGATCGATGTGAGCTTGACTGCGTCCATCGTTCCTTGCTCCGTTTCGGTCGGCCCAGTGGGCTCGTAACGCAACGAGTGCCGCGGCGCTCACCGGCACCGTCCGTTCACGCTGTCCCTTGCCGACGACAGTCAGTTCCCACACTGGGCGATCCGGTGTCCCATATGAGGATGGGCTCAGATTTTCGCGCCGGGCGATCGCCGCTTCTTCGCGACGCAGCCCCGAGTCACCCATCAGCAAAATCGCCGCGCGGACCGCGCGCCATTGCACCGCGCCCTTTTCTGCCGAGCGCATATCGAGTTCAGCACGCAGCTTGCGCCACAACCCGGCCGGCAACGCGCGCTCGATTTTGATCGGTCGCTCGTGCTTGACGACCATCGGATCGTTGACCGCCGTCCACGGGTTGCCCGCCAGGTAGCGGACGTCGACGAGCCATGCAAACGCGCCGCGCAGCACCCGGATCGCATAGCGCTGTGATTCCGCGGAAAGCGCCGCGGAGCCCTCCGGCGTTGCCGTGGAGGTGGATAAAGCAAAGGGCCGCCAACGCGGCGAGTGACGCGCGAATCGCTCGCCCAAAAAGCGCGGGTCGGGGCTTTTCAAAAAGTCTTTGTACGCCTCGCAGTCGTCGACGCGTAGATCGCTCAGCGCCTTGCCGCGCAGTACCACCGCCCACAATAGAAAACGCTCGAGTTCCTTGGTGTAGGCGCGCAGCGTTTTCAGCTGATCGCGGTAACGGTTCAGATAGGCGCGCACTGCATCGAGATCGTGGTTCGCCTGGATATAACAGAAGGCCGTCGCCCGGTTTTCGCCCGCGGCGCCGGAGAGCGCGTGCGGCACGGCGAGCCGCTCGAGCGGCACCAGCGTGAGTCGAGTCGCAGACCCGTCGCCTGGACCGCTGCCGCCCACACCACTGCTCGGGCCGCTTTCCGTCACCTTGGCGGCCGGCACCACCTCGACCAGATCGGCCGCGATCAACGGCACGCCGTCCCGTTCTTCGGAGTCAATGTCCTGGTCGATCGTTAGTTGCAGCGACGCCTGCTGCCTGCGCAGCCAACTGATGATCGCGCGCGCCCGGCCGGGGCCGATGCGCGGAATCGAGCGCCACCAGCTGCCGCCGCGCCGGTTGCAGAACGCGACGAGTTCGCCGAGCGTCTGGATGCCTTCGCCTTTGAGACGCCGCGCCACCCGTGGCCGCAGCCACGCACTGATCGCGTGATCGGCCTGCGGCGGCAGCGCGGCCAGTTGCGCCGCCTCGGTCACCATGCGGAACGTCACCGCCGTCAGCTTCGGCTGCCCGTGCTGCCGGATCGAGGCGCGCAGATGGTCCGCGAGTGCCGTCGACCCGTGCGCCAGCGCGAGCGCCACCAGCGCGTCGAGCATGGTCGTGAGATGCCGCTCCATCGCGCCGGGCGTCGCCGCGTGCGCGTCCTCGTCCGGGTCGTAGTAGGTGCGCGCGATCACCGCGGGCGCAATGCGCTGCACGTACGCGCGCAGCGCCGTGAAGTCTTTCGTTGTATAGCGCCGCTCAAGGGTCAGCGTCTCTGCGGTGAGCTTTTCCGGGGCCGCCTCGCGGGGTGCTTCGTGGGGCGCTTTTGAGGCGGCCCGGGCAGACCCGGACCGGTTGGGCCCAGCGGGCCGGGGCTCAGCCATGCGGACCCTCCCCGCCCGATCCAGCCGCGCCAGCCGATCCCTTCCCCGGTGCGGCGCGCGACGTCGTAAAGCGTTTCAGCAGGACCCGGGCGTCCGCGAGGAACGCCCCCGGAAACTTGCGGCACAGCGCCTCGAACATCGGTCGCGCATTCTGCAGGCGCGCGGCAACCCGCCGGTCCTTGCTCGGTTCACTGGCTTCGACGCCCATGCCAGCCGGTTCGGCAAACACCACCCGCTGCAGCAAGACCACGGCACCACATTCCGCGATCACGTCGAGCACGGGCGTGAAGTCGCTGCCGAACAGCACCGGCCCATAGGTGAGGACGAGGGCCGTGAGCACCAGCAATTCGACGCGGCTGGGTTTGACCGGCAGCGGCACCGGCTGCCCCTGCACGATCTGGCGCAGGGCCGCCGCGCGGCGGCGGCGCACGACGGTCCGGTCGAGTTCGAGCACAAGGCGCGCGACCTCCGAATCCGGCATGGCACCGAAATCGTGATGGTCGTCCTCGTCCTCCGGAAAGCCGGCAAAGTCGTGTGCCACGGGCTTCTGCCCTCTGTTGTAAATGGTAATTCGAGGATTTTACCCGCAACCGCCATCCCGATAATATACGATTATCAGGCTTGAATGATCGATAGATATTTACGATAGAAACCCCATAGCATTACGAGCCGCGCTGATCATCGTTTAGGCGAAACGTGGACTAACCACGACAACTCAAACAAATTGTTGCCTAGACAATGTTGCGCACTATCCATCCAGATATTTGTGCACTGCGCACCGGCGTTTTTTTCGACCTATTATCGAGCTCTTTGCCATCCGCTGACGACCATGCCAGTATTGAAAAAGCGTCAAAGATCGTCCGAATCAAGAACCGTGCAATCGCGCCGTAAAAAGCAGTTGTATCTGCCTCTAAAGCAGCCGGAGTCTGACCAGTTGTGCTTACAAGCGCGCCTGTCGTTTCAAGCGATGCGGGAAGGTCGAGGAGATAGAGCCACCGTTATGAACATGGCTTCAATCTCACTCATGTGCGAGATGATCACGGCAGCCGGCCATGGTCTATTGCCGCTGCCTCTAATCCAACAGGCTCGAAAAGGCGCCTTTGATGCGTTGGACACCGGGGCAATGAGTGGCGTGTGGGCATTCACGGACGCGCTAATCAATCAATTTACGCTGGTTATCAACGAGTACGATCGCCAGATGCGGGAAACCCGACTGCACGCGATAATCGCGGCATCAGAGAAGGTCGAGCACCTCGTTGCGAAGCAAGGGCAACGGCGTAACGAGGAGTGTCCAAGCGAAATCAGGGAAGATTAGTTGGCCAAAGCGTATTAATCAAACGGAAAAACGCCACTAGGTAGTTTTGCTGTCCTTCATTAGTGCAACAGAGCGACTATCAACAAACGCGCGAAAAGCGGGTTAGATCCAGACTGGCCTCTCGACTCTTTGCTGAACGTGGCACAGGCTTATGTTCGCGTTTCGGCCCTTGGATCCTGCAATATATATTTCTGTAGGAGTTGGCGCACTTGTAGCGACGAAATAGCCATCTTCAGCGCTTCTCGGCTCATGCCCGGCACACGTGCTCTTACGACCTTGGATGGCCGAGATATGGTCGTTGAACCGGAGAATCCGCGTGGTTCTATTCAAGATGGGGACGATGCAATGCGTCCGCGATTGAATATTGAATCCGCCGATGTACGTTTTCTGTACAAGAGCCTGGTCAAGCATTCCCCACAGTTGCCTCCCTCGGGCAAGACGCGAGTCAAGCAATTCAGGCATAAAGCCATTCGTCGTTTGAAACGGCCCCGAAGAGAAGTCACGAGTCCACCGAGTTCAGATCGCACCAATCTACCCAACGCTCCTCGAGCGCCTGCTGCAATGGCTCATCGCAATAGACGGCGCTCGCCATTTACCGCTTTCACAGGTAGCGGACGATGAGGTTGGACTCCCATAGAGAAGCTCCGTCATCGAAGAGCACAGGGACCAGCCTACGCCGAGCGAACTTGGACAACTAAAGCCCACCATTTGCTCCGCCTTCACCGACCCCGCACGCCTGAGCCTGATGCTCGGCGAATTGCGCTTGCCGATGATCACCCGGCTGTGGCCCGAGTTCGCCGAGCGCGCCGATAAGGAAGGCTGGCCTGCGACACGATTGCTGTCGGCGCTGGTTGAACACGAACTGGCGGACCGCTCGCGCCGGCGCATCGAGCGCCATCGTACCGAGTCTCATCTGCCACTTGGCAAGACATTGGAGTGCTTCGACTTCAGCATGGTACCGATGCTATCGAAGCCTCATCTGCAAGCGCTCGCGGCAGGTGATGCGTGGCTTGAGAAAGGTGCCAATTTGCTGCTCTTCGGGCCGCCGGGGGCCGGCAAGTCGCACGCAGCGGCCGGGCTCGGACATGCGCTGATCGGCTGCAGACGTTGCACAAGTTCGTCAGCGCGCGTAAAGAACACCCGATAGCCGGCATCGCTCGCCCGACAAAGCCTGCAACTGAATCGGCGATCAACAAGCTCGATCGCTTTGACCTGTTGATCGAGACCAAGCCGAAACCAGCGTCTATTCGAACTCATCGCTCAACGGTATGCGATTCTGATCACCGCGAATCAGCCGTTCTCCGAGTGGAACTCCGTATTCCCAGATCCCGCGATGACCATCGCGGCCATCGACCGGCTGGTGCACCACGCTACCGTGTTCGGACTGAACGTCGAGAGCTACCGTCGCCGGACTGCACAGGCAAACGCACTCGAGCGCGACAACTATGTGTCGCCACGCATTGACTCAAATTTTTTGAGTCGTTGCCTCATGTAAGTTGCTACCCATCAGAATGCAGGCGGGAGCGACTTATGACCAGGCGGCTCAGCATGACAACACGACTAGAATTGACTGAAGCAGTCGGCGCGCGCTATCGCCGTTCTGACCGGAATGAGAAGCGCCAGATAACTATGACGATGAGGTGCGCGCCGCGCTGATTACCCTTTGGGAGCCCGCTGACCGGATCTGCGGCAAGCGGCTCAAAGCGCTGATCCCGACGCTGATCGAGTCGATGACAAGGCATGGTCACCTGTCACTATCGAAGGGCGTCCACCAGCGGCTTGAGCAGATCAGCGCCGCCACGATTGATCGACTGCTGCACGCCGTTCGCGAGCAGGCTTTTGGCGGCCAACGCCGACGCGCTAGCGGAGTCGGCAGTGCTATTCGCCGTGCCGTGCCGATCCGGACCTTCTCAGACTGGGACAATCCACTGCCCGGTTATTTCGAGATCGATTTTGTGCAGCATTGCGGTGGCGGCAAAGTCGACAGCGAACTCGTACACACGCTTGTAATGACGGATATCGCGACGGGATGGACCGAATGCCTGGCCATGCCGTTTCGCAGCGGCGCATTCGTTCTGGAGTATATCGAGCAGGTCCGCCGTGCGTTGCCTTTTCTTCTGCGCGGTCTGGATTGCGACAACGATACCGCTTTCATGAACGAGACGGTGTTTGACTTCTGCAAAGCGACGGGTATCGAGCTTACGCGGTCGCGTGCCTACAAGAAGAACGACCAGGCATGGGTCGAGCAGAAGAATGGCGCTATACTTCGCCGCCTGGTCGGCTACGGACGGCTGCAAGGTTTGGAGGCCACGGAAATCCTTGCGCCCCTTTACCAGGTTTTCCGGCTCTACATTAACTTCTTCCAACCGTCGTTCAAGCTGAAATCCAAGACACGTCACGGCGCGAAGGTGACGAAGCACTATGAATCGCCCTTGACGCCGCTTGAGCGCGTCCTACGATCGGCCTAAGTGCCGGCGACAACCAAACGCAAACTCCGAACTCGATTCAGGGCGCTCGACCCGCTGGATCTGTTGTCTCGGATGCGTGAAGCACAGCGGCACGTTGCGACCTGCAGTGAACGCGGCATCCCACCTGCCGAGACAGAGATACCCGAGCGTGTTGCTCTGGCAGAATTCTTGGGTCAGCTTCGGAACAGCGTGGCAAGACGGTGAGGTAATACCAACCCACCAACGAAAGGCCGGCGTGCCCCATACGTGGCGCAACCGGCAAGATCCGTTCGAGCACACGTGGCCGACGATCCAGCAATGGCTCGAATCCGAGCCCGGCATTACAGCAAGGAAACTGCACGAGCGCCTCGTCGCGCTGGCACCCGCTATGTATTCCAGTGCGCAACTGCGCACCCTGCAGCGCCGCGTTAAAGCATGGAGATCAAACCGTGCACGAGAACTGGTGACCCGGATACTGAGCGACGCAGATGCGTTGAAGGTTGGCGCCGCTACGCAGCGCCAACCTTCAACGCAAAACAATCGGAAGACGACAATTCGGCTGGAGTAAAAATCTTCTCGTGAGGCAACACGGCGGCCACAGTAATTGACGCCATACACACGCATACCTTACAGGATCAGTGTCTAAGGCCAGCGTCGCCTCCCTTATACCAGTGCCGTGTGGACGGAAGCGACGGACCTATTCCGTGCGGCTTGCGTCGATCAAATCGAGCATCCGTGCTAATTCCGAAAACTGCATCGCCGATAGTTGACTTGATGCCAACAATAACTCGATACGGTATCGCCAGACAGAAAGCGCCATCTGGTTTTTCGTAGAAGTGCACAGAGCCTCGACAGCTATCTGCATGTTTCGAATATCGCGTTCAATGAGCGTTAAGTGATCTGTCATGTCAATCTGCCGATTTCTTGATGCGCCAGTTTCGTGCGGCGCGCAGGACTTGCCCGAGCGCATAAGGTTTAACGGCACGACCAAGGAAGAACTTGATCTTACAATAGGAAGTAAAAATACATCGCGTGAAGGTTTGGTCAAATGGGAACATTCCCGCGCGATTTTATTTTTGGAGTCCCACTGTAAAGTTATTTTGAATTTCGCCGTAAACTGCTTCATCACGGGAAGGTGCATTCGTAATTCGGATGTTTTTTAATTTTAGCGTCCAAGAATCGCCGATTGAGTGCCACTTTCTCGCCCTAGTTTAACCTTCCGATTTCCAACGCGCGGGCTATGGCATTGTCTCTCGGCAAGATAAAAAGCGTTGCCTCGATCCCTCGAAACAATCCCGAGCTATTGATCGAGCAGTACAAGGTACTTTCGTACCAGGTTCCGCTCATGTATTTGATCCTTTTGATTAATACATGGGCCTTGGCAGTCACGCATCTGTACTGCGCGCCTTCTTGGATGACCCGCTTGGCGCCGAGTGTGTTGACGCTCATCTGCATAGGTCGTATCGCGATCTGGATGACGTCGGTTGGGAAGGTCCCTGACGCACAGCTTGCTTATCGCGCCTTGCGGCGGACCAATCGGCTAGCAAGTATTATTGCTCCAGCGTTCACGGGTTGGGCGCTGGCGCTGTTTTCTTACGGTGATGCGTACGCGAAAGCGCACGTTGCCTTCTATATGGCGATCACCGTAATTGGGGTAATTTTCTGCTTGATGCACGTGCGTTCCGCCGCCATCACCGTAACGATTATCGTGAACGGTGCGTTTGTGATTTTCTTCGCGTTATCCGATAATCCGGTCTTCGTCGCCATTGCGATTAACACCGCGTTGGTGTGCATTGCAATGTTAGCCGTGCTTTTCGTACACTATCGAGACTTCACCCGAATGGTGGAGGCTCGGACAGAAAATTTCCAACTGGCAAATCACGATAGTCTCACCGGATTGCCCAATCGGCGCGCGTTTTTCTCGGCCCTCGATCGAGCGTTCAGCAACGCAAATGTCCGGGGCGCCCGTCTTGGGCTAGGAGTCATCGATCTCGATGGCTTCAAGCCTGTGAATGACCTTTATGGTCATCCGATGGGCGACAAACTACTGGCGTCAGTCGGGCAGCGACTTTCTGACACGTGCGGCAAGCATGTCTATCTGTCCCGACTAGGCGGCGACGAATTCTCTCTTATCCTGAGCGACGTCGGCACGGATGCGGCGGTGCTCGATTTTGGTAATCGCATATGCGACGCGCTGCGCCAGCCATTTATGCTGGGCGATCTCCGCGTCCAAATTGGCGGCACAATTGGATTTGCGGTTTTCCCCGAAATGGCGCCGGATGCTAGCAAGCTTTTTGAATACGCCGACTACGCACTTTACTACGCGAAGCAAAATCGACGGGGTACCCCCGCACTTTTCTCTGCGGACCACCAAGCGACGATTTTCTCCGATGCAAGCATCGAACAAGCACTGCACTTGGCGGACGTGGAGACTGAACTAGCAGTTGTGTATCAGCCGATCGTCGATATTCAGACGCAAGTC
Organism: Caballeronia sp. GACF4; assembly: GCF_023631025.1. Classification (NCBI taxonomy): domain Bacteria; kingdom Pseudomonadati; phylum Pseudomonadota; class Betaproteobacteria; order Burkholderiales; family Burkholderiaceae; genus Caballeronia; species Caballeronia sp. GACF4. The sequence continues at coordinate 9,704 of NZ_JALQDW010000019.1, read as the reverse complement.
ACTGTCGGTTTTGAAGCACTTGCACGCTGGACAAGCCCAAAACTGGGGCAAGTGGCGCCCTCTCGGTTCATTCCGGTCGCCGAGCGGGCGGGCATTGTTAGCAATCTCACGCGTACTTTGTTGAAAAAGGCCTTGACCGAAACGGCGACATGGCCGCTGGCGCTGCGCCTATCCTTTAACCTGTCTGCTTACGACCTCAGCTCGGACCTCGAAACAACTGAGATTGTTCGGATCATCGGAGTAAGTGGCGTTGATCCAGCACGTATTGACTTTGAAATCACTGAAACCGCATTCATCCAGGAATTAGCGTTCGAGCGGGTGCAAAAAGCCGCAACCGCACTAAGAAAGCTCGGATGTGGTGTCTCGCTTGATGATTTTGGGACGGGTTACTCAAGTCTTTCCTATCTGCACGCGCTCCCATTGACCAAAATCAAAATCGATCGGAGCTTCGTAACACAACTCCATCGAAATCCGGCAAGTTACAAAATCGTGAAGTCGCTTTTCGCGCTCAGCAAAGACATGGGTCTTGACTGTATTGTCGAAGGCGTTGAAACGCACGAGGAACTGACCGCGCTGCGTCCCTTGGGCGAGGTTTTCGTGCAAGGGTATTATTATGCTAAACCCATGCGGGCTACCGAAATCGACCAGTTTTTGAAAACGACGCTTGTTTCAACGCCTAAAGTCGCCTAATTTGCAGCAGTGTCGGCATAAGGTAACAAGCCAAAGCTTAAGCAACGGCATCTAATTCAGCATGCTGAATTCGCCGTTCGCTTTGGGTCAGTCTTGGGTATCGCGATTTCGGGAATTGCCGTGCAGGAACGTCGTGGTTAAAGTACTTAAATGCGCCGTCGTGCTTGAGCATACGGATATCTCAGCGCCGACGACATGATCCATCGCGGAAGGAGCGTTCATCGTCGACCATTAGGAACTTGGCATCGTCGAATGCTTAATTGCTTCCCCTCCGTTATTGGCGGTATGGTGCTCTTCTAGCTCTATTGTCTTAGGGGCCGGTGCAGGCGGAACAATTTGGCTATGATCAAAGCGAAAAACAAGTAGCGAGCCCGCAGGAGTTGTCGAACTGCTTGCACTGATTAATTGGCGGTCGATGCTGAGACGGTCAGCGCGGCTTCGTTGTAACAGGTGACCATTAGTTATCTGGCTCCAAACCTCGTTTCGCTTCCCAGTATAAATGCCGAGCTCGATGCGATCGAAAGCTGATCTTAAGCAACAACGACTAAGCTGAGCGATTAATGAAGTTGCGCTTATTGCTTCTTCGTAAATTATTGGAAATGCAAGGCGTCATCGACGGGCGCAAATGAAGCGTCCCGGTTTGCCGGAGACCTTTTACTCTTGAGAGAATAGGGTCGTGGAAAAAATCGACAAAGCAAAAAGGAAGACGGCGCCGAAGTACTCGGCGGAGGTGCGCGAGCGCGCGGATCGCACAGTGTTTGAGCACCGTTCGGAATACGCGACGCAGGAGGAAGCGATCCAGTCGATCGCTGCGAAGACGGGTTGGTCGCGCGAGACGTTGCGAAACTTGGTTCGCCAGGCTGAGAGCGAGCGTGTTTTGCGGGCGGCGTCCTCGACGCAGCAGCAGGGTCGAATCGGCGATTCTCGAACGCGAGGTCCGGAAACTGCGCCAAGCAAACGAAATTCTGCGTAAGGCCTCGGTGTATTTCGCACAGGCGGAGCTCGACCGCGCACCGGAGTGATGATCGCCTTAATTGACGGCGGGCTGACCCGCGTCGGCTGCCACCGCGGGCGCAACGCGATGCGCTACTGTGCCTGCATATCCGGCGTGTATGGGAGAAGAACTTTCGCGTATATGGCACACGCAAGGTCTGGCGGCGGCTATTGCGCGAAGGATTCAAGCTCGCACGGTGTATGACTAAGCGACTGATGAAGCGGCTCGGGCTGCGGGCGTGCGGCGCGGCAGATCGATTCGACCACTGTTAGCCAGAAAAATACACCTTGTCCTCTTAAGCATATGCAGCGGCTATTCAAGGCGCCACGGCCGAACGCGCGATGGGTGCCCGACTTCACGTTCGTGGCCACCTGGCAAGGCTTTGCCTACGTTGCATTCATCATCAATGTGTTCGCGCGACGCATCGTAGGCTGGAGGGTGTCAATTTCAGCGTGTATCGAATTCGTGCTGGACGCGCTGGAGCAGGCGCTGCATGAATGGCGACCAGCCGAAGGTAACCGTTTGGTACATCATTCGGATCGCGGGTCGCATTACGTTTCCATTCGTAAACGGACCGCCTAGCCGAAGCAGGGATTGAACCGTCAGTCGGCAGCATGGGCGATTAGTACGATAACGCGCTTGCCGAAACGATCAACTGCCTTTACAAGGCGGAAGTCATTCATCATCGTGGCCCATGGCGCAACGTGCGAGCCGTCGAACTGGCGGCACTTGAATGGGTGGACTGGTTCAATCACCGACGTCTGCTTGGACCTATCGGCAATATCCCTCCGGCCGAAACGGAAGCCCGTTACTATGAGCAACTCGCTGGAGTGTCAATGGCCGCGTAACTCCAGCAAAACCGTTTCGAGATACCCGGGGCGCTTCAGCCGTCCACCAAGTTCGCTGTGAAGGACGGTCAAATGCGTCGTCCGCACAGGTTCGAGCAGCATCTTGCAGGCGGTCGCGAGATACTAGGAGGCGACTCAAACTGCCAGGCCCGACCTTGCGAGCAAAAAAAAGCTGCCAAGCGGCAGCTTTGAAAGATCCTGTAATCCGAGGGTTACAGGACCTGAGAGTTACTCTTATAACGGCCAAAAAGGCAAAAACTTAAATTTATTTTAACAGTTCGCCCCACTCATGTGTCGATGCTCATGCTTCAAATCAAAACGAATCCTCTGTCTAGCCACCGTCGACAGTCATGATTAGCGACCGAAATGACGCCACATGCAGCGATGGACCGATGTTGTTAGCGAGGCCGGTGTCTTACTTACCATTTTTGATGGCGACGCGTCCTAAGTACTTTCGGCTTGGGTGTTGCTCGCACCTTAAGTACTTAACAGTTCGACGGCAGCTGCTCTCCATCTAAGTTTTTATCTTATTCGGTCGACGCAACACTGGCAGCAACTGGTCAAAAAATCCTGAGATCGCGCCGTTGCAATCACCTTTAATGAAGGGGAGGACTTATGGCAGCCTACTCGGGATTGCGACACTGTCACTGACGATTAGTTTAACCAAAACAGCCCCGAAACGCCCTTCCTCATCGACGACACTTGCATATTTCCGGCGCGAGAACGTAGGCCGAAATTTCGTTCATCGTTTCTCATCCTAAACAACTTTTGTAGGTCTGATACTGCTTAACAGTGTGGCTAAATCGTCTGCATTGAACGGTTTGGACAGTACGGCTACCCCGAGCTGTCGAGCCTTCTCTATATGCTCGGCATAGCCTGTCATCAACGTAACTGCTTGAGTTGGGCGCCATTGCTTTATCCACTCAACGAGTCCAATGCCGTCACATGTGCCCGGCATCTGAATATCGGACAGGATAAGGTCAAACGCACAATCCTCCTTCAAAACCTCAAGCGCAGCATCGCCAGTGGGCGCATGGCGCGCTTTCCATCCTAATACATCGACCACCGCGAGCAGGCCAGCAGCGACCTCCTCGTTGTCTTCAACAAGCAAAAGGATCGGGCGAGAATGGTTAGACTCGGCGGTTAATGAGCAAGGCTCAGTTGCCTGCGTCCGTGTATGCGCCACTGCTTCTTCGTTCGCACGAGGCAAGTAGAAAAATACAACCGTGCCACGTCCTACGGTTGACTCAATTCGCGCCGTACCGCCCCCCTGCTCGGCCATCGCTGCGACCTGGGCGAGTCCAAGGCCTGTGCCAATGCCCGCAGGCTTGGTGGTAAATAGCGGCTCAAAAGCGTGACTTTGCACTTCTGGCGCCATCCCTGTGCCGCTATCCTCACAAATGAATTCGACATAATCGCCCGCAGTTAAGCCATGCCGAGACGTTGCAAACGTTACGTTATTGCATCCTATTGAAAAACAGCCCCCATGCGGCATTGCATCATTGGCATTAACCGCAATGTTGATTAGCGCGGACGTCAATTCTGACGCGTCTACCGCGATCATCCATACCGAATCTGAAGCGCTTATGTGCAACGCTACGTCGTCGCGTAGGCTGGATCTAACGAGCGGATTCGTTTCGGCTAACCATTGGCTCGGAAGTATCGTTTGGATTCGCAGCGGCGCCCGACGCGCTACGCTCATCAGCCGACGAGCAAGGGCACGGGCCGTCGTCGATGCGCGCTCGACTGCGTCGACTTCTGATTTCACACCCTTGTACCCCTTGCGACGCACGATCTCCATGTTTGCTGTTACGACCATTAGCAAATTGTTGAAGTCGTGGGCAACGCTGGCGACGAGATTTCCAAGAGCTCCCATACGTTGCATCCTACGTGCGGCTACTTCCGCGGTCTGACGACGACCTAATTCGCGCCGCCAGTTGCGCCACGACGACTCTTCCGCTTGAAGCCGCCGAAGAGAAAAGAGGATAAGCACCCAAGAAAAGATGCAAGGTATTAGCGCAACGAGCACAATGGACATGTCCTCACGAAGCCAATCTCGAATGATGTCTTGCATGGCAAGGCCCGCCGAAACATACACGGGGTATGGGCCTGCTTTCCGATAGGAAATCAATTTTGGTTTCCCGTCCAGTGGCGAATCGATTTTCAGGATGTCACGCCGAGGGTTTTGAGCGAAAGCCTTTGCAAGAATGTCGTGGGTCGTTGGCGGGTCAGGAACTAGCGGAGGCGGGAAACGAACAAGAATGCCTCCGTCGTCCCGATAGAGACCCACTGTCACAGCAGAATGCTCCGCGTGAAGTTCCGTATAAAATCTCAGGAGGTAATCGCGACGCAAGGATATAACGATGGCGCCAAGAAAACGGCCGTCATGCCCAACTCTCGCGGATAACGAGCTAACGATATCGATGCCTTGGACTAGGCTCCGTTGAGGAAGCGAGATAAAGAAACGACTTAGCGTTGCGCGGGTCGAGATGAAGTCTTGGCGAGCGCCGATCGAGACTGTTGGAGTAGGGAAGTACCGGCTGCTAACTATCAGCTTTCCATTGGCATCGACTATCGATAGCGTTGCGATTTGTGGGTGAGTTGATACCAACGATGCCAGGACAGCATGCAAGTAGGCAACGTCTTGTGATATACCGTGGCAGTCCCGCTGGCCGATTGAATTTTCGGCCCGTTCGATCAATTGCCAATTAAGATCAAATAGGTTTGTGACTTTTCCTTCCGCAATCCATGCAAACCGATTCAACGTCGCTGATTCTTCCTCCAAAGTTCGATGGTATGTGTACGAGGCGTATAGGAGAAGAAGCCCCAATGGAACGACAACGGAGGCCGCCAGGGCTACCCGAAGCCGGCGCCGTGCGGCGCGAAAATTCAATGGGGGAAATGCAAATTGATTTGTTGATACGGCGTCTCTTTTTGACGAATTCGACACGGTCCCGCTCCTTCTTAGGCTAAAAAACACCGGCTTTCGCAAACGTTTGCTTGGGCGTAGGAACCTGACCCTCCCGCTAATAACCGGTTGCACATGCCTAAAGGTGTATAAGCGAATTGTCGTCTGAGACCGTATAAACCCTAATGACGATAACTGTAACGTCTGCCGGATATACAGCGTAAGCTGAGTATTATTATTGCCTCGAATAACGTAAAGGCGGGCCAAACCCTCACTTGTGGAATCGGGCGCTACGTGCCTACTTTTTTAGTGCTAAGCGAAAAACTGCACCGCACTAAAATTGCAGGCTGCCTCGGCTGCCTCGGCTGCATTGATGCAGCTTCAGCGGCCGCTGCTTCGAGGTTCCATAATAGTTTGCCTCGGCTTCGGCGGGCGGGTTTTCGCCGAATGGTTCCATCAACCGATGATGATCAAATTCAAGCTACCGAGTCGAACGTTGCCAATCCAACAGATTCGCGCGTTCTCCAAATGCGGCGGCAAATCAGTTCAGCCCTGTGCAAACCGTTGATGATCGAACCAAAGCGTTGTCAGAGCGGTCACCTCGAATGGCCGCCAACGGCAATCTAATGAGTAGGTGCTTAATGCCACCTGCGAAATTACCGTCAATCTCTTATTCGCTTAATTAAAACAATAATTTGATCAGCCCAGAGACGTCTTTGACGCCACTCCGTAAAAAGTTCTCCCTAAGAGCATTTGATGGCGGCATTTTTTGGTCGGCATACAAAAGTTTTCGGCTCCGCGTCCGTTATTGACTTAAGACTAGGCGCAACTGGTCGATTTCGGCGTACTCCAACTAGCTAGGTTGGCCCGAAAATAGGGGAAAACAGTGCCCGCGCCGCCCCACATGGGGCCGGTACCTATAAGGCCATAAAAACACTACGGGGGCAGCATGGTAGAAACAGAAAAGCGTGACTGGACACCGTGCGTATGTTACCAAGAAATGGAATCGCGTGATGTCCGCTATTACGTCGGCGACGTTATTCATGAGCTTCACGAGCTTCGCCGGCGATTGAGGACAACGGCAACAAATGTGCAGTACATGCGCTGAGGGCAACCATCCGGGCGGTCGATGAACTCGATCGGTTTCTTCGCTGTTGCTGCCTTGCGTCCACTATAAAAGAAAAGCCGCTGTTTGATGACGGTGAGCGCGCTGAGAGTTGAAATCATGAGAAACACGTTGATGCAGAGACTTGCAAGTTCAAGTCGGTACCGTTTTGTTTTTTTCGCAAGTACTACCACGGTTCTCTTTTTCTTAGCCTTCAGTGTGATGTGCCTCAATTTGATGCGCATTGCCCGCGATGCTGACCGCATCGACGACACTTGGATAGCAAACACTCGAATCTTGGGCGAGATGAGCGACCGCGTAACAGAGTTGCGGCTTGCTCAGGCATTGCTCGTCCTGTCTAATTCGCGCGAGGCGCGCGTAAATGCGAAGACCAAAGCAGGAGAACACCGAGAAACGTTAGCAATCAGCGAACGAGCGTTCCTCGAAAGCGCGCCATCGCGTAGTTTGGCACAGGCCGAAGCCGCTTTCGCAGCATTGCACGCCTATGAAGCGGCAGAACTTGCATGGGAAGGCGACGCTGATCTGAATCTACGCTGGCATGCTGATTTCGTTGGCGAAACGCAAGCGCTATATGTCGCGGCCGACGAAGCCCTCGATTTGCTTATTAATGCAAACGCCAACGCTGCCCACAGCGACACGGGCCATATCTCAACGACATCCAATCTTCTATCCGTCTCCGTCATTGTCATCGGGTCGTTGGTATGCGTCGTTACCGTGTTCTTCATTAGACGCTTAGATAAGCTCCTTTTTTGTCCGCTGAACGAGATCACCGAGGCGCTCACCCAACTATCGGCGGGTAACGGTCACGTGAGCGTTTTGTCAGCACATAGAGGTGATGAGATAGGAAAACTTGCGAAAGCGTTCGAATGTTTCCGACAGCACGCCGATGCGCTGCGTGACGCCTACGTTGCGACCAAGCTGGCAGAGGAAGCGGCTGCACGCATCGCGCGTCATGACTCCTTGACTGGACTCTTCAATCGTGGATTCGTATCGGCACGCATCAACAGTCTTTCATCTGAAGACGCATCGAAACGCGCCCATTTTCTATATGTGATCGATCTGGATCGCTTCAAGCCGGTGAATGACCTTCATGGGCACGCCGCCGGCGACTCTGTGCTCTGCAAGATTGCTGAACGCCTGCGCGGCGAAACTCGTGAAGGCGACATCGTGGCCCGTCTAGGCGGCGACGAGTTTGCCGTGCTTGGGCATATGGACGAAGACTTAGATGCCGGCTTGCTTGCTGCACGAATGCTTGCAGTTATTTCATTGCCTGTCACAGTCGACAATTGTCAGATCGAGGTTGGTGGCAGCATTGGCATTGCACGCTACGGTCGGGATGGCGTCGACGCAGACACCCTCCTTCGGTCGGCCGACGCGGCGATGTATGCCGCGAAGAGCAGTGGCCGAGGGACATTTCAGTTCTTCCAAGAAAGCATGCGCGAGGCAATGCAGGTTCAGGCTCAATTAGAAGCCGACGTAAGGAACGCAGTGGCCAAGGAGCTTATCGAACCTTATTACCAGCCTTTGGTTGACCTACAAGGCGATAGTATCTACGGATTTGAAGTTCTGGCACGATGGACGGACGAAAGACGAGGAGCCGTGTCGCCCGAGATTTTTATCCCCGTCGTTGAACGCTTAGGACTTGCGACGCCGTTTACGATTTCCATGCTTCGTCGCGCCTGCAGGCATGCCCAAGACTGGCCGAACCATATTGTCTTAGCCTTAAATGTCTCACCACTACAGCTTGCCGATCCACTTCTGCCGACGCAAATGGTCACAGTGTTACAGCAGGAAGATTTCTCTCCGAGAAGGCTTGAAATTGAGATGACTGAATCTGCCCTAGTGGATGACTTGAACGCCGCGAAGTCTGCCATCGATCAATTTCGGGCGTTAGGGATCAAAGTTTCTTTGGATGATTTTGGGACCGGCTATTCCAGTTTGCACCATCTGCGCGAACTCAAGTTCGACAAGGTAAAGATCGACAAGTCGTTCGTGCTAACAATGCTGTCTAACCCTGAGCACGAAAAGATCGTCGATGCCATTTTGAATCTGTCAGACGGTCTAGGCCTGCGAACCTTGGCAGAAGGGATAGAGTCGCAAGACGTAGAGAGCGCGTTGAGAGCTCGCGGGTGCAGCTTTGGTCAAGGATACCTTTTTGGTAAAGCAACCTCCTATGCGCAAGTGCCAGCAGTTCTCAGTGAGAACGAAGGAGCTCGCAAATTGCTCGCTCGATCTGGTTAAGTAGCGATCCATGTTCAAGCCATCTGCACTGCGTTGACCTTCGCTATAGGTAGCGCTGCTTATCGCTGCGTGAGTGCCTCGACGCTCTCACGATTCACGTTGCGCTGCCAGGGACTTTGAGCCTTGATTGTCGGTGCATCTTCGGATCGCCGCAATTTGCTACGGTGGTCTCTGCTGGAGAAAATTCATACGACTTATTACAGTCTTTCCACCACATGCCGATAACACGTCGACACGGCGCAGGCCATATAAATTTGTATTTCGCTTTACTTCGCAACTGAACAATTGGGAAAAATTCAAAATGAAGAGTCTGTCTATCCGCGCGCGGCTCGCGCTTACCATGATCCTCCTTGGGGTGCTGCTCAGCTTGTCCGTGGGCATCGGTTTATACGGCATGGCGACGATCAAAGCATCCGCAAGAGATGTGAGTCTGAGCACGTTGCCCTCCGTCAACGCGCTGGGTGTCTCGGATGTGTACCTAAACCGCGCACGCGTGCTCCTCGACCGCTTTGCACTTGACCGCGACGGCACCGAATCGGCCGATTTGCGCGCGCGCGCAGAAAAAGCGTTGGCCGATTCGGATGAGTGGTACAAAAAGTACGATGTCATCCCCCGTGGCGCAGATGAAGACGTCCTCGCGAAGGACGTGGTTGAAGGCCGCACTCAAATGCGCAAAGCGCTCGAAGGTTTTGGCGCCGCCATCGAGAAACGCGATCAGACCGAGATCATTCGCTATGCACAGAAAGATGTGCCCGATGCCTACAATCGCACGAGCGATGCCTTCAAGAAGCTGAAGGAATTTCAACTCATCGACGCGGCTCGCCAGGACGAGGAAAACGACAGCAGCTACGCAACCGTGCGTACCGTTGGCTTCATCTCGCTCGTCGTGGGTATTGC